>DATMYQ010000336.1:0-19564 GCA_035560935.1 Patescibacteria group bacterium
ATATATATATGGGGAAAAGGAAGGGTGTAGATTTATTATGGAGATCAAACGTAATGCGTTTAAAGCTTATGATATTCGCGGCAAGGTTCCCGAAGAAATGAATGAAGAAATGGTGTATCGTATTGGACGCACTTTTGCCGATACCTGTAAGGCGAAAAAAGTGGCGGTTGGTTGTGATATCCGGTTGTCAGGGCCTGCTTTCAAAAACGCTTTGATGAAAGGGCTTACGGAAACGGGTTGTGACGTCATTGATATTGGCGTTTGCGGGACGGAACAAATTTACTTTGCCACCGCCCATTTAAAACTGGATGGTGGAATGATGATCACCGCCAGTCATAATCCCAAAGACTATAACGGCATGAAATTGGTGCGGGCGGAGTCCCGTCCCATTAGTGGTGATACCGGACTGAGGGAAATTGAAGAGCAAGTGGTGAATGGTACTTTTGCGCCGGTTAGCCCGGGGATTCACCCTGGTAAGGTTACTCAGTTAGACGTTATGCAGGATTATATTGAACATTTACTGACCTATGTGGACACTGCGGCGTTAAAACCATTAAAAGTGGTGGTGAACGCCGGTAATGGCGGTGCCGGTGCCGTGATTGACGCATTGGAGAAGTACCTGCCGTTCGAGTTTATCAAAGTTAACCATCAGCCAAACGGCAATTTCCCCAACGGAGTTCCCAATCCCTTGCTGATTGAGAATCGTGAGGTAACCGCCAAGGTTATGCGAGAGAATGGCGCTGATGTGGGCATTGCCTGGGATGGGGATTTTGACCGCTGTTTTCTGTTTGATGAACAGGGGGATTTTGTTGAAGGTTATTATCTTGTGGGTTTCCTGGCGCAGGCTTTTCTGCAGCGGCGTCCCGGCGCCAAAATTATTTATGATCCGCGCCTAACCTGGAATACTGTGGAACTCGTGGAACAAGCGGGTGGGATTCCTGTTCTTTCCAAAACGGGGCATGCTTTTATCAAAGAGCGGATGCGCAAAGAAGACGCTGTATATGGCGGTGAAATGTCGGCCCATCATTATTTTAAGGATTTTTTCTATTGTGACAGCGGCATGATCCCCTGGTTATTGGTGCTGGAAATTATTTGTCGCGCCGGCAAGCCATTATCGGCGTTGTTGAAGGAGCGAATAGCCTGCTATCCGGTTAGCGGAGAGATCAATAGTACGGTGGTTGATGCCGGAGCTGTGATGAAAAAAATTGAGGAGCGGTATACTCCTGGAGCGTTGAAAGTGGAACGAGTGGACGGATTGAGTGTGGAATACGCGGCCTGGCGATTTAATGTGAGGATGTCCAATACGGAACCGGTGCTGCGGCTGAACGTGGAATCACGCGGTGAGGCCGGGCTGATGCAGGAGAAAACCAAGGAACTGTTGGCGCTGATACGCGAATAGCCAGTGGGCACACGTTGACTATGAAGTTATATGGGGCGGGGATGCCAAACAACGAATTGTCACAAAAATGTGACTTGACAAAGAAAGGCGCGTGCGGTATGCTACGTACAGAAAAACAAAAAACAGGAGAACCTTTATTGTGGATGTAGAAAAAAAGTTACTCTACATCGTCATTGATTTGTTGCTGCCGCTGTTAATCGGATATTTTCTGCGGCGCAACCGGCATCTGAAAGACAAGTTTTTTGATACTATGATTCACTACAATATGCTGTTCTTTTATCCGTTATTGTCGGTGCTGAGTTTCTGGGTGTTGCCTCTGACATGGGAACTGATCTGGTTACCGGTATTTGGCGTGCTGTTATGTTTTATTCCCGGTGGTGCGGCGTATTTGTTGTTCGGCAGGAAATACGCTGATCCTCTGGATATGGGCAGCTATATTATTACGGCGATGCTGGCTAATCTGGGAACGCTGGGCGGGCTTTGCGCCTATATTATTTACGGCGAGACCGGTTTTGCCTATTCGCAGTTGATTGTCGTGTCCCAGGTATTTGTGATTTTTTTGGTCTGCTATCCGCTGGCCCGCTATTATTACCGGTGCAGCCGGGGGCGGGAGCAGGCGGCGATGTCCTGGCAGGAGTTGGTGTTTACCCGTAATCAGTTACCGGTGTTGGGGTTGCTGCTGGGTTTCCTTCTTTGCTGGCTGAAGGTGCCGCGACCGGCTTTGCTGGGCGAATTTTTTGATCCCTTGGTGCACATCTCGGCCTGGACGGCATTGATCCCGGTGGGTCATGCCACAGATTTCTCGGCAATCCGGCGCTATCTGTTCAGTACGCTGGATTTGGCACCTATCCGGTTTATTGTGACGCCTCTGATCAGTTACGGTGTCGCCCGTCTGGTCTTCAATGATCCGGTGGCGATCAATACGGTTTTGATTCTGGCCAGTACACCCACCGCGATTAGTGCGGTCATGACCGCCAAAATTCACGGACTCAACGTACATATTGCGACGGCGTCTTTCTTTTCCACTACGGTGCTGTTTTTACTGCTGATATACCCGGTGATCTTTTTCTGTTTGACGGTGCATTAATCCACGGGATAAAGGTTCCGGCCGGAAAACCAAATTAGTGGCGTGAAAGTTAAAATGTGAACAAGGTCCGACGATAACGAACGAGAGGTGTTTTTTTTTGCTGAATGTGGATGATATGGGCGGCGACCGCTACATTCAATCGGTGTTTCGGGCGTTGAAGATGATGGAATATATTGCGGAATGTCGCCAGGAGGCGGGACTGACGGAAATCGGGCGGGGCGTGGGCCTGAGTAAGAGCACCACCCATGGTCTGATTTCGACGTTGGAACGTTGCGGTTACATCCGGCAAAACCCGGCGACCGGGAAATATTCGCTGGGACTGAAACTGTTCGAACTGGGACAGGCGTATGCGGCCGGGCTGGATTTGCGGGAGGTGGCTCTGCCTTATCTGCGGGAGCTTTCCGCCCGGTATCAGGAGACGGTCCATTTGGCGGTATTGTCCGAAGGTGATGTGGTGTATATTGACAAAGTGGACGGACCGCTGTCCATCGGCATCCGTTCCCGGGTTGGCGGCCGCAATCCCGCCCATTGCACCGGAGTGGGCAAAGTTTTAATTAGCGCCGTGGATCCGAAAAAACTGGAGTTGCTTTACGCGGGGAAAACGATGAAACGATTTACCGAACATACCGTAACCGACTGGGATACGCTGCGGTCCGAACTTCAAAAAGTCCGGGAGGTGGGATATGCCTGGGACAGGGAAGAATTTGAAAACGAATTGTGGTGTGTGGCGGCGCCGGTGCGGGATGGTTCCGACACCGTGGCGGCGGCCATCAGCCTGTCCGGACCGGCGCAGCGAATGAAAAGCACCGACCGGGAACAGGTGGCGGCGGATGTATTGAACACCGCCCAAAAAATATCGCGGCAATTGGGATACCGGGATGGGTAAAACCCAGGTTTACCGGAACGAATTCCTGGTTAAGCTATTTATTGTAAAAATCGAACTACGTTCGTTAATATCGAACGAACAATATAAGGAAGGATGATTGACTTGCGGGAATCATTAAACGTCGCTATCATCGGCCCGGGGAATATCGGGATAGATCTGATGATGAAACTGAAACGGAGCAAGCGGTTGAATCTGGCGTTGATGGCCGGAATTATACCGGAGTCGGCCGGACTGAAGGCTGCGGCCAAAGATGGTGTGGCGATTAGTATCAAGGGCATTGACGGTGTGCTGGAGTTTGCCGGTTTGGATCTGGTATTCGATGCCACCGGAGCGGCGGCGCATCTGCAGCATGCACCAAAACTGAAACAGGCGGGACTGTTTGCCGTTGATTTAACGCCGGCTGCGGTGGGGCCGTACGTGGTTCCGGCGGTGAATCTCGGTGCCGGAGTGCTGCAAAGCGGCAATGTCAATATGGTCACCTGCGGCGGCCAGGCCACGGTGCCGGTTGTTCATGCAATCAACCAGGTGACGGCGGTGGATTATGCGGAAATTGTGGCGACCATCAGCAGTAAAAGCGCCGGTCCCGGTACCCGTCAAAATATTGACGAATTTACGCAAACCACCCGGAACGCCCTGATACAGGTGGGCGGCGCCCGGACTGCCAAAGCTATTATTATTCTGAATCCGGCGGAACCGCCGATGATGATGCGCAATACGGTATATGCGCGCTGTGACGTGTCAAAAATTGATGAAATACGCCAGTCGGTGGAGGCGATGGCCCAGCGCCTGCGGCAGTATGTTCCCGGCTATCGCCTGAAAGTGCCGACCTACGCGGATGGCGACCGCGTTGTCACGGTGATTGAAGTCGAGGGTGCGGGAGATTATCTGCCCACTTACTCGGGCAATCTGGACATTATCACGTCGGCGGCGGTCGCCGTTGCCGAGCGCTATGCCGATTGGAAAATGCAACAGGAGGGCCAGAGCAAATGAAAAAGGTGCGGATTATTGACAGTACACTGCGCGATGGCATGCATGCGGTCAGCCATCAGCTGACGCCGGAACAGATGGCCACGGTGGCGCTGAAACTGGATGAAGCCGGTGTGGATACCCTTGAGGTCGGTCATGGCGACGGGCTGGGCGGTTCTTCCTTCCAGTACGGTTTCTCCCGGGCCAGTGAGACAGAATATTTTCAGGCCGTGTCAAAAGCACTGAGAAAGACCCGGCTGGCGGTGCTGCTGATCCCGGGGATCGGGACGGTAGAAGACCTGGAAGCGGCTATGAAATGCGGCGTAAAAACGGTACGGGTCGCCACGCATGTGACGGAAGCGGACACGGGGGAACAGCATATTCGGTTTGCGAAACAGCATGGTTTGGAAGCCATCGGCTTTTTGATGATGTCCCATATGGCGCCGCCGGAAAAAGTGCTGGAGCAGGCTCAACAGTTTGAAAGCTATGGCGCCGACTGCGTGTACGTCACCGATTCCGCCGGGGCGATGCTGCCAGCGGATGTCAGCGCTCGTTTGCAACTGGTTTCCCAGGCGCTGTCGGTACCGGTCGGTTTTCATGCGCATAACAATATGGGACTGGCCATTGGCAACACGCTGGCGGCCATTGAAGCCGGAGCATCCGTAGTGGATGGCACGGTGGGCGGACTGGGAGCCGGCGCCGGCAACGCGCAGTTGGAAGTGTTGGCGGCCGTGCTTCAGAAAGCCGGTTATGAGACCGGTGTGGACTTATATAAACTGATGGACCTGAACCGGGATGTGGTGACCGGGCTGATGCACCGGCCCCAGGTGATCAATCCGGATACGCTGGCGATCGGCTACGCCGGTGCGTACGGAAGCTTCCTGCTTCACAGCCGCCGGGCGGCGGAAAAATTCGGCGTGGACGCCCGGGATATTTTACTGGAAATGGGCCGGCGCAAAACGGTGGGCGGTCAGGAAGACATGATCATTGACGTGGCGCTGGAACTGAGCCGGGCCCGAAAATAGGAGGAATGCAACGATGCAGTATCGCAGCAGTGAGGTTTTACGACGGCCGGAAGGTAGTTTTAACCGCAGCGTATTTAAATCGGTGGGATATTCGGATGATGATCTGAATCGTCCGGTGATCGGTATTGCCAACTCCTGGAATGAACTGGTGCCCGGTCATGCCAATTTGCGGCAACTGGCGGATTTTGTCCGCAAGGGCATTCACCGGGCCGGAGGAACCGTGGCCGAGTTTGGCGTTATCGGCGCCTGCGACGGCACGGCCCAGGGGCACGCCGGTATGCACTATATTTTGCCCTCGCGGGATCTGATCGCCAATGATATTGAAGTGATGGCCGAGGCCCACCGGCTGGATGGTTTGGTGCTGTTGGGTTCCTGTGACAAAATTGTTCCGGGCATGCTGATGGCAGCGGCCCGGTTGAATATCCCGGCCATTTTCCTGCCGGGCGGACCGATGCTGGGCGGGGTTAATTTCGATGGCAGAAAATCGGATCTGACCACTATGTCGGAAGCGTTGGGCATGCTGAAAAGCGGAAAAATCGATACTGACACGTATAATCAGTTAGAAGAAAGTTGCGGTCCGACTTGCGGCTCTTGTGCTTTTTACGGCACCGCCAATACGATGTGCTGTCTGGCGGAAGCGCTGGGTATGTCTTTGCCGGGAGCGGCGCTGGTGCCGGCGGTTTATGCGGAACGGTTCCGGCTGGCGGAACAAACCGGCCAGGCCATCGTGGGTCTGGTTAAAAATCAGCCGGGCAGCAAGGCGGTCATCACGCAGCAGTCACTGGAAAACGCGGTGCGGGTACTGATGGCTACCGGCGGTTCGACCAACGCCGTACTTCACCTGACGGCGGTGGCGGCGGAAATCGGTGTGACGGCGGAGACGATGATGGAGATGTATGAGCGCCTGAGTCAGTCTACGCCGCAGGTGGCGAAAGTCAATCCGGCCTCTAAATATGACATGGAAGATTTCTACCGGGCCGGCGGTATTCCCCGGGTCATGGCCGCAATTGCTCCGTTGCTGAACCCGGAATGCATGACGGTCAGCGGCGGCACGGTGGCCGAGAATATCCAGGCCTACCGGTTCGCCTATCCGGCCGATGAACGGGTCATTTCGACGATGGATGCTCCGCTGGGTCAGGGAAAAGGTCTGGCCATCCTGCGGGGAAATCTGTCTCCGGATACCGCGGTCACCAAGCCGGCGGCCATTGATCCGGCGATGCATTTGTTTACCGGCAGCGCCAAAGTGTTTGACTCGGAAGAGGCGGCGGAAAAAGCCATTCTCGGCGGTGAAATTCAGTCGGGAGACGTGGTGGTTATCCGTTATGAAGGGCCCAAAGGCGGTCCCGGTATGCGGGAAATGTACAAAGCGATGAAATATCTCTACGGCATGGGTTTGGCGAAACAGACGGCGCTGATTACCGACGGCCGCTTTTCCGGCACCAACAACGGCTGCTTTGTCGGGCATATATCACCGGAGGCCGCCGATGGCGGACCGTTGGCCATCGTGCAGAATGGAGACAAAATTACCATTGATATTCCCCAGGGACGCTTGCACCTGCATCTGGACGAACAGGAAATCAACGAAAGACTGACGCATTGGCAGCGACCGGCGCCGAAATTTACCACCGGTTATCTGGGGCTTTATTCCAAACTGGCCGGATCGGCCGCTCAGGGAGCTGTGGTAAAAATATAGGCTCTGGGTAATAAATTGATGGTGTGTGTCAAAAAAGTCCGGAGGTAATTACAAGAAGAGTGCGAAAATAGAGAAAGGATAAAACAAATCAGGCAAAGGAGGAATCAGGAGATGCCCGAATTTACTTTGCGTTATGGGACGGGAGACATGTCATTTTCCATCCCGCAAGAACAATTGATCCAGGAAATCGTGGGCCGGGAGTATCCGGCACTGACGGATGTGCCGGCGGCATTACGGGCCGCGCTGGAGCGGCCGATGGATGCGCCGCCGCTGAAAGAACTGGTGAAACCGGGAGAAAAGGTGGCTATTACCGTTAGCGATATTACCCGGGCCTGGCAGCAGATGCCGGTCATCCTGCCGGAAATTTTGGACACGCTGAACGCGGCGGGGGTGAAGGACGAAGACGTCACCATACTTATCGCTGTGGGTGGTCACCGCCAAAACACGGCGGCGGAATTTATTCAATTGTGCGGCGAAGCGGTTTGCCGCCGTGTCCGGGTGCTCAACCACGACGCCTGGGATACGGAAAACATGGTGTATCTGGGAAAAACGAGCCGGGGAACGGAAGTCTCCGTTAACCGTATCGTGGCGGAAGCGGACCGGGTTATTTTGACCGGCGGCATTATCTATCACTATATGGTAGGTTATGGCGGCGGCCGTAAAAGCATCGTGCCCGGTATCAGTTCCATTAAAACCATCCGTCAGAACCATTTGCTGGCTTTAGGGCAAACACCGGGATCCGGCTCCAATCCGAATTCGGCGTCCGGTATAACCCGCGGCGGCGAAGATCATGAGGATATGATGGAAATCGCCGGTTTTGTGCAACCGGATTTTATCGTCAACGTGGTTCCCAATCCAGATGGACAGTTTGCCGGGATTTTTGCCGGCAACTGGGTATCGGCCTGGCAGGAAGGCTGCTGTTTGGTGGAACAGATTTACGGAGTCGAAATTGCGGAGCAGGCGGACATCGTGGTGGCCACTGCCGGCGGTTATCCCAAGGATATCAATTTGTATCAGACGGGAAAAACGATGGACAATGCCTACCATGCCGTAAAAGCGGGCGGTGTGGCCATCGTACTCAGCGAGTGTTCAGACATTAATGAACCACAGGAATTTTCCCAGTGGTTTGAATACAAAGATCGCCTGGCCATGGAAAATGCGTTGCGGGATAACTTCACCATTCCCGGCTGGGTGGCATTAAAAGAACTGGAATGCAGTGAGAAAGCGACGTATATTCTGGTGACCAAGGAATCCAACGCGGACGTGGTGCGCAAAGTCAATATGACGCCGGCGTCCACGATCGAGGAAGCCTTGCGCATTGCCCGGGAACGCTGCGGCACAGCGAATCCCCGTTATATTGTCATGCCGCAGGGCGCCAATACATTGCCGAAACTGCGGCGGTAGGATGATGTCCGTTATCCGGCAGGGACCTTAACGGAAACTGCCGGTTTCACGAAAAAACGGAAGACAGAGAGGATGGTGAACGACAGGGGTGGAAAAAAATTTCCGGAGAGAACCGGAAGCAGGCCTTTTTAAAACACCGGGATGGTGGTAAGTTCACCAAATAGCGGGAGGAGTTGTAAACATGGCAAACATCAGTTTTACCGAAGAGCAAGAAAATGAACTCATGAAAAAAGTCCGGTGGCATTTGGTACCCTATTGTATGCTGCTGTACATTGTGGCAATGCTTGACCGGGTCAACATCGGGTTCGCCGCTCTGCACATGAACAAGGATCTGGGGATCAGCGCCAGTATGTTTGGTATGCTGGCCGGGATATTCTTTCTGTCCTATTTTATTTTCGAAGTTCCCAGTAACGTTATCATGCATAAAGTCGGTGCAAGGATCTGGATCACGCGAATTTTAGTCAGTTGGGGTTTGGTGACGGTTTTCCTGGGCTGGGCCCAAACCGTTACTCACGTTGCGATTTTGCGGACCCTGCTGGGCGCGGCGGAAGCCGGATTTTACCCCTGTATCGTGCTCTACTTTACCTTTTGGTTCCCGAAAAAGCATTTTGCCAAAACCATGTCGTTGTTTATGTGTGGTATGGCGTTGGCCAACATCATCGTGGGCCCGATATCGTCCTGGATCATGGAAAACGTGGTCTGGATGGGAATGGCCGGTTGGCGCTGGATGTTTATTTTAGAAGGGATTCCCGCCATTATCCTGGGTATTACTACGTTTTTTATCATGGTTGACAGACCGGATCAGGCAAAATTCCTGAATGCGGAAGAAAAACAGTGGCTGATGGCTGAACTCGAAAGAGAACATCTGGCCAAACAACAGAAAATGCAAGTAGCCAACAAGTGGCAGGTTTTCAAAAGCGGTCGCGTTTGGCATTTGTCCTTCTGTTATCTCTGCTACGTTATGGCGCTCTACGGTCTGGGCATGTGGATGCCGCAGATTTTAAGAAACCTGGCCAAGGCGATGAGCCTTTCCAATATTGGCTTGATTTCGACGATCCCTTATATGTGTGCGATCGTGGTCATGGTTTATGTCGCCAAACGTTCTGACGCCAAGCAGGAACGCCGGTATCATACTGCGCTGCCGATCGGTCTGGCCTTTATCGGCCTGGTGGGGATCACCATGACCGATAACCTGATCATATCGATGTTGCTGCTGTGTCTGGCGCAGTCCTGTATCTACGCGTTCGTCGGGACCTTCTGGACTTTGCCGAACATTTATCTTTCCGAAGCCACGGCGGCTGTCGGCATTGCCATCATCAACTCCGTCGGTAACTTGGGCGGCTTCTTCGGGCCCTACATGGTCGGCTTTTTGAAAGACGCGACCGGTTCGAACAATTCCGGCATGTACTTCCTGGCTTCCTTTGCGATTATGGCTACCATTGCCATTTTGGCGATACCGAAAAAAGATGATAAAGCGGAAGTTAAGGCGGCTCTTTCCGAATAATAGACAAAATTCCATAGCCGGTTAAAAAAACGGATCACTGGTTACTGCGTGGAGAAGGCCGGATGGCACTTCTCCGCGCAGTGGTATCGGTGACATAATTGTCAAGCGGTAACAACGGGGAGGACAGTGCGGTGACCGGAAATCTGGCGAAAAAAATCAGAGACGCTTTTCAGACAAATGTAGCCGGTCAACAGGACTTTTCCTGGGGAGAACAGGTATGGTTGCAACTGGATCCGGATTCAACCGCTATTCAACCCACGGTGTCAGTGGCGCAAATCTTACCGGGTGCCGAACATCCGGCCCATGTGCATTCCGGTTTTGCCGAGATCCTCTATGGTTTAAACGGCAGTTCCCGCCATTGGTGTGATCAACGGGAAATATTGCTGGACGCCGGTAAAATTGGCTATATCAGCGATGGCAGTACGCATCGGTTTGTGAATCATTCGCCGGTACCGGCAGCTTTTATCAGTATTGTGTATTCAAGCATTCCCAAAGGACTGACGGACATGGCGACCGAAGCCGACGATGTGGAATTGGCCGAACTGGCCAAATGTGTGAATCTGGAAGCCATTGCGGAAAAATTTTCCCAGTCGGTGAATATGCCGGTGACGCTGATGGATACGCAAGGACAATTACTGACGCGGGAAGAACATTTGCCGGAATTGTGCCGGCTTTGTGTCCGGGAACAACAGGGAGATTGCATTTTAAGCGGTGGCCGGCAGCCGGCAGTTGCGGAACTGAACATCAATTGTTGCCGGTTTGGTGTGGCTGTGATTTATAGTCCCATTCTCGTAAAACGCCATATCGCCGGTTATCTGGGCTGCGGGTATAGCACCATGATGCTGGCGGTGTCCCGGGATGATTTTCCGATGGACGGCGAAAAAAAAGAACATTGCTGGCAAGCTGCGTATGAAAATTTACCATTTATTAATCGAAACCAATTGACGGCGGCGGCAGAAACTTTGTCGCTGGTCAGTACGTCATTGGTACAGCTGATGATCGACGCCCAGCGGGAAAAACAGCTGGGACTTTACCAAATCCGTATTTCTGAAGAACGGGAAAAACAAGCGCAACTGCAAAATGCGCTGAATCAGGCCCGGTTGAAATTTTTGGAATCACAAATTAACCCGCATTTTTTGTTCAACACGCTGAATACGATTGCGCAACGGGCGGAAATGGAAGGTTCCGATACCCTGGCCTCACTGACCTATTCGCTGGCGAGTTTGCTGCGACTGAGTCTGGGAAAGGCTGATTCCATGGTGACTGTCGCCGAAGAACTGGACTGTGTCCGGGATTATCTGTTTATCCAGGAAACCCGGTTTCCCGGCAAGTTTAGCGTCAGTACCGCGATTAATGATGAATTGATGACTTTGAGAATTCCGTTTATGACCATCATGGTTTTAATTGAAAACGCGATTTCACATGGGTTTAAAAATATCCGGCATCCGGGGAAATTGCAAATTTGCGGTTTTCGCCAAGGGTGCCGGGCAGTGCTGGAGGTCAGTGACAACGGTGATGGCATCAGCGCTGACGTGGTTCGTGATATCCGGGAACTGGACGGAGCGGAAGATGATTTGCCGCATTTGAAGGGAATTGGGATTAAAAACCTTTTTCTGCGGCTAAGGCATTACTACGGCGATCAGTTTACGCTGCGGATTGGTGTTCTTCCCACCGGAGGAACAATGGCACGGATTACGTTGCCCTGGGAACGTGATGATACGGATGACCGGAGGGAATGAACGATGTATAAAATGCTGATTGCCGACGATGAGCCGGCAGTCCGTCAATATATCCGCTACCTGGTTCAAAAACATCAGCTGCCGTTTCAAATTTGCGGCGAGGCGGTGGATGGCGAGCAGGCCGTACGCATCGCGAAAGCAGAACAGCCGGACCTGGTGATGATGGATATCAACATGCCGCTGCTAAACGGGCTGGATGCCGCCGCTGCGATCCGTGAAAAAGACCCTAACGTTATTTTGTATATTCTGACCGCCTACGGTCAGTTTGATTATGCACAACGGGCGTTGCAACAGCGCGCCAGCGGTTATTTGCTAAAACCGACGAAACCGGCGGAGTTGCTGACTGCCTGGAAAGAGAGCATTGCCGCCTTGCTGCGGCGCCGGATCACCCAGTGGCGGCTGGCGCGAATGGCGCGGCAGATTCACCGGGACCGGCCCTTGCTGGTGAAACAGCGGCTGCTGGAGGTGCTGCAGCATGACCGGGAAAATCCGGCGGTGATACCATTGCTGCAGGGTCTTGCCGGGAAACGCGATTTCCGGCCGGCGGCGGTTGTTTCCATCGCCGGCCGGTCGTCGGCAGCGCCGGCGGACGGATATGAAGAGATGCTGGTGGCGGAATGCCGGAGTTTCCTGGGGGCGCAAGGGATTGTCTTAAATCAGAGCGGCGAAGTGTTGCTGATTGCCGGACAATGGAATCCGGACCTTCAGCACCGGCTGGAATTGCGTCTGGAAGCCTGGGGACGGAGGCATGGTGTGACTTTGCGGGCCGGTGTTTGTCCGGTGGCTAAACCGGAACAAATCGGACAAAGCTGCCGGGAGGCCCGCAGTAAGCGCGAGGCCGGTCTGTTTTGGCGGCAACAGGGTTTGTTGCTGATTGACGGCAACAAAGAGCCCGGTGAGGAACTGGCTGTTTTAACGCTGCAGCGGCAAATCCGGGAGTGCTTGCTGGAACGGCGCATAGAGCAGGTGCGGGAACACCTGCGGCGGTTTTTCAACGAACCGCAGCAGCAAACTCGCCCTTCGGAAGCATTATGGGCTGCCGCCCGTCAGGTCGGGTCCGGCTTGATTGCGCAATATGCCCGCCATCCGTTGGCACCGCTGGATGCGCTTTCACTGCAGGCTGCATTCGAGCAGCAGACGCAGGAAGCGTTATCGGCAGCGGAGCTGGAAAATGGTCTGTACGTTTTGGCGGAAAAACTAAGCGCCTACGGCTGTTCGGGAGCGGGAGAAAGCCAGCAATCACTGCAGTCGGTCTGGTGGGTGGTGGATTACATTGACACCTATTATGCCAAAGAACTGACACTGGAGCTGATGGCCGAAAAACTATTTATGAGCACCGGTTACATTTGCCGTATCTTTAAAAAACATACCGGCCAGGGGTTTATCGCCTATCTGACCGATGTCCGCCTGAACCGGGCGAAAGAACGGTTACAGGTGGAAGGTTGCAGCGTGGCGGAAGCCGCCCGGTTGGTGGGATTTCGCGATGCCAGCTATTTCAGCAGTGTTTTTAAAAAACGTTTTCAGTTATGCCCCAGCCAGTTGATGACACTGGCAAGCGGACAAAATTCTCGGGGCGTATGTCAATAAACCCCGGAGGAAATAAGCCGGCTTTTACGGAAATGGATTGCAAATAAAAAGGAGGTTGATTACATTGAGAAGCCATATTACCACCAGAGGTTTGGAGCGGGCCACCCATCGGGCGTTGTACTATTCCATGGGATTTTTGCCGGAAGATCTGGATAAGCCGCTGGTCGCCGTGGTGAACACGCAGAACGAGACCATGCCGGGCCATATGCATCTGGACAGCATTGCCAAAGCGGTGAAAGACGGGATTATCGCCGCCGGCGGCACTCCGATCGAGTTTCCCACCATTGGATTGTGTGACGGGATCGCCCAGGGGAATTATGGGATGCACTATCCGTTGGCCAGCCGGGAACTGATCTGTGATTCGATCGAATGTATGATGAACGGGCATCAGTATGACGCGATGGTACTGATCACTAATTGTGACAAAATCACGCCGGGATTATTGATGGCGGCGGTACGGCTCAACATTCCCTCGATCATGATCAGCGGCGGCCCTATGGCTACCGGCTGTGTGGACGGTAAGGAAATTGGCTATACCGATCTGATGGCGGCCCAGGGAGATGTGGCCCGGGGCATCATCACCATGGAGGAACTGGGACGCCGGGAGCGGGACGCTTTGCCGGGCTGTGGCGCCTGCAACCTGTTGGGAACCGCCAACACGATGAATTTCCTCACCGAGGCGCTGGGCATGTGCCTGCCGGGATCCACCTGCCTGGCGGGCACTGGTCGCCGGCTGGCGCTGGCCAAGCAAACCGGTATGAAAATTATGGAATTATACAATAAAGGAATTGTACCCCGCCAGATTGTTACCCGGGACGCCATCGAAAACGCGATTGTCGTTGACTTGGCTATCGGCGGTTCTACCAACACGGTGCTGCATCTTACCGCGATCGCCAAAACGGCCGGCATCGATTTTGACGTGAATACCTTTGGCGATTTGGCCAAAAAAATACCGCATCTGGTAAAAATCAAACCGGCCACCGGCGGCCATTATCCGGCCGATGTTCATAATGCCGGCGGTATGACGGCGCTGATGGGCCAATTGTGCAAGCATAATCTGCTGCACGCTGAGGCGATGACGGTGACGGCCGCCACAGTGGCGGAGAATGTTCAGGCGGCCAAGGTGATTAACGATCAGGTGATCCGGCCGATGGATAACCCGTATTCGGCCCAGGGCGGCCTGCAACTAATGTACGGTAATCTGGCTCCGGCCGGTGCCGTGTGCAAGAGCGCCGCCGTGGCGCCGGAAATGATGCGCCATGTTGGCCCGGCCCGGGTATTCGACCAGGAGGAACCGGCAGTGGCCGCCATTTACGGTGGTCAGATCAAGTCGGGAGACGTGGTGGTTGTCCGCTACGAAGGCCCGAAAGGCGGTCCCGGTATGCGGGAAATGCTGACGCCTACCGCCGCCATTGTCGGCATGGGTTTATCCAAGGAAGTGGCGCTGGTGACCGACGGACGTTTTTCCGGTGCGACCGCCGGCGCTGCTGTCGGCCATGTTTCGCCGGAAGCAGCGGTGGGTGGTCCGATTGCGTTGATTCAGGAAGGGGACTTGATTGAAATCGACATTCCCCAGGGCCTGATCCGGCTTCAGGTGGCGGAAGAGGAACTGGAACGCCGCCGGGCTGCCTGGAAACCGCCGGTGCAGGACCATGTCATCAAGGGCAGCTATCTTGACCGGTACGCCAAACTGGTATCTTCGGCCATGGCCGGCGCTGTATTTGAGTAAGAAACACGCATTCCCTCAATAAAAATAATATTTTCAGGAGGTAAATATCTGATGAGCAAGCGTAAAATAACCATTCCGGAAATTGGTGAGTGCAAGCAGAGTGGACGAAAATTCAAAATGATTACGGTGTATGATTATCCTTTTGCCGCCATTGTGGACCGTTCCGCGGCGGAATTGATTCTGGTCGGTGATTCGTTGGGCATGGTGATTCAGGGTCACGACGGCACGATTCCGGTCAACATGGAAGACATTTTGTATCATGTGAAACTTGTCCGTCGGGGCGCACCGAACACGTTTGTTGTTGGCGATATGCCGTTCCTGTCCTATCAGGTTAACCGGGACGAAGCGATCCGCAATGCGGGTATTTTGTTGAAAGCCGGTGCCGACTGCGTTAAAATGGAAGGCGGCATAAAAATTGCCGACACAGTGAAAGCCGTTGTTGACGCGGGAATTCCCGTGATCGGCCACATCGGCCTCACGCCCCAGACTGCGGCGCAAATGGGCGGCTTCAAGGTGCAGGGAAAAAGCGCCGAAGCGGCGGAAAAACTGCTGGCCGATGCGTTGGCTATGGATCAGGCCGGCGTGTTCGCCATGGTCCTGGAGTGCATGCCCAGCGGCCTGGCCAAATTGATTGATGAGCGGGTCAAATGCGCCACTATTAGTGTAGGCGCCGGCAAGGATTGCACCGGACACAATTTGAACGCGTATGATCTGTTGGGTATTTTTGATAAATTTGTGCCGAAATTCGTTAAACAGTATGCGCAGATGGGACCGCAGATGGTGAATGTGTTTGATACCTGGTGCGCCGAGATTGACAGCGGCGCTTTCCCGGAAGAAAAGCACTGCTTCAACATGGATGACGACGAACTGAAGCGCTTGTACTGATCCGGTTCCGGTACCGGCCAAAGCGGCCGGGCCGGTAAATTAATAAAATAAATAAAAAGAGGTGCGGAAGATGGCGAAAAAGACAATCAACGATTTTGCTCAAATGGTGGAGAAAAAAGAGAAAATCGTATACCTGACGGCGTATGATTATTTAACGGCCAAAATGCAGGAAAAAGCCGGCGTGGATATGATTTTGGTGGGAGATTCCCTGGGAATGGTCAGCCTGGGTTATGACACGACCTTTCCGGTCACAATGGATGATATGGTCCGGCATTGCCAGGCTGTCCGCCGGGGCGCTCCGGAGACGTTTATCGTCGGTGACATGCCTTACCTTTCCTATCAGGTATCCAACGAGCAGGCTATTGCCAACGCCGGGCGCCTGATCAAAGAAGCCCAGGTGGACGCGATTAAACTGGAAGGCGGCGGTCCGATGATCGCTGAGCGGATTACGGCGATCCAGCAGGCCGGTATCCTGGTTATGGGCCATATCGGACTGACTCCTCAGTTCATGGGACAAATCGGCGGTTACCGAGCCCAGGGACGCAGCGCGGAAGGCGCGATGAAACTGGTTCAGCAGGCGAAGGTTGTGGAAGCGGCCGGCGCGTTCAGCATTTTGGTGGAAGGTGTGCCGACAGCGGTGGGCACAGCCATTACCGAACAAGCCAATATCCCCATCCTGGGTATTGGCGCCGGCTCCGGAACCCACGGCCAGCTACTGATTTACGCTGATATGGTGGGACTGTATGATAATTTCACGCCGAAATTTGTTAAAAAATATGCCAACGTCGGCGACGTGCTGACCAAAGCGTTCAAAGAATATGTCGACGAAGTCCGGGGCGGCCAGTTCCCGGTAGATGCCGAACATACCTATCTGATGAAAGACGACGAAATCAAGGACTTTAAGGCGCTGTTGAAAAAACAGAAGGCATAAACCGTTTACCGCAAAGCGGAAGCAACGTAAGCGAAACCCCCGTCCGGGCATTGACCGGACGGGGGTTTCGCTTACGTTGTTCATTATGAAAAATTCATTTTGCTGATCAGTTCTTCCGTGTTGTCCATGTGTTTTCTTAATGCCAGAAAGGCGCCATATTCATCGCCGTGCCTGATGCACTCAAAAATGGCCTGATGTTCCGACAGTCCATGACCCATCCGGCCGCGGACCTGCAAAGTCTTGTTGATGACCCGCTCCATCCGGGAACGCAGGGTGTCAATGGTGGAAACAAAGTACTCATTGTTGGTATAGCTGATGATATGAAGATGGAATTGGACATCACTGTCCATAAAATCATAAGATTTTTCCGGATTATTGAGCATGCTTTCCTCAAAATGAAGGTATTCTTCCAACTGGGTCAGCAATTCCTGAGCGTCTTGCCGGTGAATGTTCCGGGCCATATGCATCGCGCTGAAACCTTCAATTGCTACCCGCAGTTGCAGGATTTTTTTGCATTCCTCCAGCGACATGGGTTTGACCATGAAACCGCGGCTGGGATAGATGTCGATCATTTTCTCCTGCTGCAGTTGCAGAATGGCTTCGCGGACCGGCGTGCGGGAAATATTGAGCTCGCTGGCGATGCTTTGCTCCGAATAAATTTCACCGTTTTTTAGTTCTTCGTTGATGATGGCCTTTTTTAAGTGGGTATAGACCTGTTCCTTCAGAGTGACGCGCTGTACCATGGAAACACCGTCCTTTGAGCTGATTGATTGCGGTTGCCGGCTGAGATTCCAGAAATCTCATTATTTGTAAAATTAGAGTGTAGCATATAGCATACGCCAATAGCAGCGCTTTGTCAATAGACTGGCGCAGGGAGCACTGGCCGTTATACGAACAGACGTATCACGATGTGATACGTCTGTTCTGATCGGTCAGGGGAGGGAACGGTGGTGATCAGACGTCAAAGCCGCCGCCTTTGTTACTGCCGGTGGCCAGTTTGCGATACAGACGGACTGCCGGCGTACTGTCTTTCAATACAATTTTTTTGCCGGCCCGGCGTTTGTCCCATTCCGCCGCGATCTCTTCCGGCGTGGCGGCTTGACCTTTGATACCCACAATATTCAGCGTCCGCGCCGCCACATCCATACGGATCATGTCGCCGTCTTCCAGGTAGGCGATCGGGCCGCCGTCGGCGGCTTCCGGGCTGATATGACCTACTGCCGGTCCGCGGGTGGCACCGGAAAAACGGCCGTCAGTGAAGAGCGCGACACTTTTGGACAGTTCGGTCATATTCCAAAGCGCCTCGGTTGTGCGCAACATTTCCGGCATTCCTGAGCCGCGAGGACCTTCGAAACGGATGAAAATGGCGCTGTGGGGGCCGATCTTGCCGGCCAGCAACTGGGCGACCGCTTCTTCTTCCGAGTCGAATACCCGGGCCTGGCCGGTAAAATTATGAATTGATTCGTCAACGCCGGACAGTTTGATCACGGCGCCGTCGGGAGCCAGGTTGCCCTTGAGGATTTTGATGTTTCCCTGGGGTTTTTCCGGCTGACTGCAGGGCTTGATGATTTCCTCCGCCTTTAGCCGATAATTGCTCAGATAGCTGTTGGCTTCCCGGAACCAGCAGGAAGCTTCCAGGTCGTTGAGGTTTTCGCCCACGGTTTTACCGGTCACGGTCATAGCATCCAGATGCAGAATTCCTTTCAGCTCGCGCATGATGGCCGGAACGCCGCCGGCGTACCAGAACAGATCCGTAGGCCATTTGCCGCCGGTTTTCAGGCTGATCAATACCGGGACTTCGCGGTTGATGGCATCGAATTCGTCCTGGCTGATCTCAATGCCCAGCTCCCGGGCGATAGCCGGCAGGTGCAGCAATGCGTTGGTGGAACCGCCGATGGCGGCGTGAACCATCATGGCATTCTGGAAATTTTTCCGGGTGACAAATTTGCGGGGGATGACGCCGTTTTTTACATTTTGGATCACCTGACGGCCGGCCGCGCGGGCGTAACGGGTGATGTGGGCGGTATAGGCGGGGACCAGTGCGTTACCCGGTAAAGACAGGCCCAGGGCTTCCGACATGGTCTGCATCGTGCTGGCGGTGCCGATAAACTGACAGGCGCCGGCGCTGGGACAACAGTTCATGGTGTAATACATCAGATCCTGGGGGTCCATTTCGCCCTGGGTGTATTTATCGCCGGCGCCGTAAAGAATTTCCGAAGACATGAAGCCGGGACCGCTGAGCATCGAGCCGCCGCAGACGTGCACGAAGGGAAGTTCGACACGCAGCATGGCCATCAGCTGGGCCGGTACGGATTTGTCGCAGGAAGCCATAAAAATGCCGCCGTCATACGGTGAGGCCAGGGCATGGATTTCATACATGTAAGACATAATCTCGCGACTGACCAAAGAATAATTCATACCGTCGTGGGCCATGGCAATGCCGTCGCACATATCGGTGACGGCGTATACCGCCGGTTTTCCCTGCGCCTCGTACACCGACAATTTGGCTTCTTCCGCCAGCTTGCCCAAATGAATACTGCCGGGATGGCTGTCACCGTGGGCCGTGTCAATCAGAATTTGCAGTTTTCCCAGATCACCGGAATCCCACTGCATACCGGCGCGCAGGCCGTCACCCTGGAAATTGACCTTACGCAGTGTTTGACTTTTGCATCCGCAACTCATTTGTTTCTACCTCCTGTTATTTTCTGTTCTTGATTAAAAGAATATAG
>DATMYQ010000337.1:0-7922 GCA_035560935.1 Patescibacteria group bacterium
ATTTCTGTATGAAATTAACGGTATTTTGCCGCTAAAATCGCCAATATATTTTTGTTTAATGCTATCTTTATCATACCAAACCCATTTTCAACGCATACGCGATGACTTGCGAACGGTTCTCCAGATGAAGCCGGGCAATAATTTCACCCATATGATATTTGATTGTGGCCTCGCTAAGGTCAACTTGGTTGCTGACCTCTTTGTAGGTTAAGCCGCCAGCCACCAGTTTCAGTATTTCCATTTGTTTTTGGCTTAAGGGGGAAGTCTTGACAGCACTGCTCTCCGTTGCGCCCCGTTCCTGTTCGCGTCTGCTGAATTCGCTTAGCACTTTGGCGGCCAATCCCGGTGAGAGTGGCGCCTCACCATTTGCCAGTCCGGACAATTGCGCCAGGAAGGCTTCTTTGGGCAATCCTTTTAATAAATATCCTGCGGCGCCGGCTTTGATGGCTTCAAATAAATGAGTGTCATCCTGGGATACCGTTAACATGACAATTTTGACTTGCGGAAATTGATTTTTAATGAGCCGGGTGGCTTCAATCCCACCGCCTGCCGGCATCTGAACATCCATTAAAATGACATTAGGTTGTAATTGTGCTGTCTTACGCAATGCTTCTTCGCCATTTGCCGCTGTTCCCAGAACCTCAATATCATTTGCCCGCAGCAGGTTGGTCATGCCTTCCAAAAACAGCGCATGATCATCTACCAATAATACTCGCATCTCTGTTTCCTTTCGCAAAAAGCTAAATGGCTGTTGCCATCCGTGGTATTTCAATAATAACGGTGGTTCCCAGGTTCGGCGTGGCTTCAACCCTAAATTGCGCACCCATTTCCGCCGCTCGTTCCTGCATAATTCGCAGTCCGAAATGGCCTTTTCCTTTCGCCACTTTTGCCGGGTCAAAACCGCACCCATTATCTTCCACGCGAACCTCGGCCAAGCTCTCCGTGACTCCGATAACAATATTGATGCTCGTGGCTCCGGCATGTTTGCGAATGTTGGCCAGCGCTTCCTGAATAATCCGCAGCAGTTGTACTTTGCTCGTCAACGTAATTAAGTCGTCAGTAAATTCTTTTTTTACGGTCAAATGGACTTCTATTTCATAGTTTTGACGAAACCACTGAAAGTATTCTTCCAACGCATGAACAAGCCCATGCTCCAGGGCCACGGTTTTCAACCCGCTGATCGATTCGCGGATATCAATATGAACTTCCTGGGTAACGTGGGTGAGCCGTCGCAGGATCGATTCCATTTGGGTAAAATCTTTTTTGTCAAACAGCGTGCAGGCGGTTTCCAGCTGCATATTGACGTAACTCCATATTTGTCCGGATCCGTCGTGCAGCTCCCGGCCCAACCGGTCGCGCTCGGCCATGATTGACAAGGCTTTTTCCTGCTCCATCAGTTTGGCCTGATTTTGTTTTTCTTGGGTAATATCCTTCAATACTATCACTTTCCCCAGCCAATAACCGACCGTTTCCAGCGAAGTCTCTCTCACCTGGTAATAGAAATTCCCCTCGGCGTGCTGCCGCACCACTTCCCGGGTCTGCAGATCCGTCGGGACGCCCGGTGTAGCCAAAGTCGGCCAGGCGTCAGTAACAGCCCGAAACTTTCCTCCGGTAAAAGCCGGCAAACCCGCAAGCGCTTTCTGGGCGGCGGCATTGATCTCTACAATATAGCCGTATTCATCCACAACCAACAATCCATCGAACATATTTTTGACAGTCGCGTTTTTGGCCAGGGGCAGAACATTGTAAACTTGCCACCGGTAAAAACCCCAGGTCATACACAATCCGGTCAGTAAGAATCCCAGGGGCAGCGGCGCCAGCCACTGAGCGGACGGGATGTTGTCCAATACATTTCCGAGCAGAGAAAATATCGTCGCCATCGAAAACCACAAGGCCTGACGCCGGCGCAAACCGGCGGTGATCCGTATCCACCGTACACTTAAAGTTAATGCGATGATACAGATCAAATAACTGCTTACATGCACCGTCCACAGTGCGGACCCGATAACCACCCGAAGCGCCGGGCCATCCAGCCAGGCATCACTCCAAAATAACCCATGCCAGGGATTGGTCATGATACCAATCGCCAGGAGGATAACCACTGCCAGGAATCCGTTTTTCACAATTGGCGGCACTTTCTCCCGTTGATTGCTGATCTCTAAAACAAAGATAAGCCAAATATACGCGGTAAACATGGACAGCGTTAAGCACAGCTGCCGCCAAAACATCTTATCGGCCAACGCGCCGCTGGTGCTGGCCATCACCAAGGCCACCAGCCAGATCCCTTTGCAAACCTGGGCGAAAACCTGCGGTTTCGCTCCCGGATTTTTCTTGAATTTCCAGATATACGTGGACATCGATATTAATCCGGCTACAACCAATAAAACAAATGGTATATTGGGTATTGGGAAATATGAGACAACAGGCATCATTTTCTCTTTCCTTTTTTTGTGTGCAACACACTATTCCATTTAAACTAGCTGTGGGTAGTATACCACAGCCGGATCAGTCTTGTAATATAAAAGCTGCATAGACAGGTTCGTAGTCCCACAATCGCAGTACTTAAGCCACCTGTTTATCATAAGCTTCACCTTAAGAAAAACGCGTAAAGCGTTTTTCGAGACGCTGAGTTTATACTTTCTGATATGCTGAAAAAAGTCCCGACAGATAACGCGCTTTGCAAAATCGCGTTGCCTGCGGAACTTCTTCCCTAATGGACGTTGGGGACGTTCCTTACTTGACAACTTATTGAGAGACACAGAGACAGAGTCTTTGTCCGCAATATCCGGTTGCTGCCCCTTGCCCCTACAAACTTCACCAAAACACATCACCATGCAGTGCTTAGCAGGTTGTCCGAAAAAATATTGACTTATTCATGTAATATAGTTGAAAAGTTATTTTTTTGAATTTGGAAAATGTGGCAGGATTTTGAATGGTACTACGGAGAAATTTATTATGGTTAAACATTTTTGAATTGCGCATTCATATGGTTCACATAACGTAATATTCTGTCAGGCACTAAAATAAATGCAAGGAGGCTATTGTGTTTTTATGTCCGGCAGAAAAAATATATGGAAAAGCCTGAATCATGAGGTCGTGGTTTCTAGCAGATCAAATTTAACAGGGGGTCATTATGAAAAGAATTTCGTTGCTCACAACTTTTTTGATGGGAACCAGCGCTCTGCTGGCGCCGGTTGCGGCTGCTGAATCGGTTTTACCAAAGCAAATGCCACCCTTCAAGGGTAAAGTTGAACTGCGCGCCAAAGACTCCAAGCCGGATTTTCCCGTCATGCAGACCGTTTCGCCGGACGCGCCGAACATTTTGTTAATCCTTCTTGACGATGTGGGCTTTGGTGCTACAGGAACCTTCGGTGGACCGGTTGCAACGCCGAACCTCGACCGGCTGGCCAGTGACGGTCTCAAGTACAACCAGTTTCATACCACGGCGCTGTCCGCGCCCACCCGCGCCTCACTTCTGACCGGACGCAACCACCATTCGGTTCATACCGGCGTTATTACGGAAATGGCCACCGGTTATCCCGGCTATGATTCGATGATGGGTAAGGACACCGCGACGGTCGCCGAAATATTGCGTCAAAACGGCTATTCCACAGCCTGGATTGGCAAGAATCACAATGTACCTGATTGGCAGACAAGCCAGGTGGGATCATTTGACTTATGGCCCACCGGACTCGGTTTTGAACAGTTTTACGGCTTTATCGGCGGCGACACCAATCAGTGGGCGCCGGCTCTTTATGACGGCACCAGACCTGTCGAACCATATATCGGCAAACCGGATTACCATCTGACCACTGATTTGGCGGACAAGGCCATCGATTTTATTCATACTCAGAAATCACTGGCTCCGCAGAAACCATTTTTCCTTTATTTTGCGCCGGGTGCAACTCATGCGCCCCATCATGCGCCCAAAGCCTGGATTGAAAAATTCCGGGGCCAGTTTGACCAGGGCTGGGACAAGCAGCGGGAAATTACTTTTGCCCGGCAAAAAGAAATGGGCATTATTCCGCCGGACGCCCAGTTGACACCCCGGCCGCCAGGGATTCCGGACTGGGATTCCTGTACGCCGGAGCAGAAAAAACTGTATGCACGGATGATGGAAGTGTATGCAGCGTTTCTGGCGCACACGGATCATGAAATTGGCCGGATTACGGATGAAGTCCGGCAAATGGGCCTGCAGGATAACACCCTGATCATTTTCATCGCCGGTGACAACGGCGCCAGCGGGGAAGGCATGCCCATGGGCCTGATGAATGAAATGGCCATGTTCAACGCGTTACGGGAAGACAGCAACGTGCTGATGAAACACATCGATGAGTTGGGCGGGCCACTGGTCTATAACCATTATCCGGTCGGGTGGGCCTGGGCCATGGACACTCCTTTCCAGTGGACAAAGCAAATTGCTTCCCATTATGGCGGCACTCGCAATGGTATGGTCATTTCCTGGCCTGAACGTATCAAGGATGTGGGGACGCTGCGCAACCAGTGGCATCATGTGATGGACATTGCCCCCACTTTGATGGAAGCCGCCAGCGTCGAGCAGCCCAGTGTGGTGAATGGTGTGGTGCAAAAACCGGTTGAGGGCGTCAGCATGGTCTATACCTTTGATGATGCCGGAGCGAAGAGCCGGCATACCGTTCAGTATTTTGAGATGTTTGGTAACCGGGCCCTTTATCAGGACGGCTGGATCGCCAGTACAACTCCGGTCAGCCTGCCCTGGACCGGTGTGACTCAGCCGGTGGATATCATTGACGGGTATAAATGGGAACTGTACCATGTGGCGGAAGACTTCAGCCAGGCCAGAAATCTGGCGGAGATATACCCGGAAAAATTGCAGGAAATGCAGAAGCTGTTTTATGAGCAGGCCCGGCTGTACAATGTGCTGCCGCTGGATGACCGCAAATCTCGCTTTGATGTCAGTATACGGCCCAGTCTGACAGCCGGACGGACTTCTTTCACCTATTATCAGGGAATGAAGCGCATTCCCGAGGGAACGGCGCCGGATATGAAAAATCGTTCCTTTTCGATAGTTGCCGAGGTAGAAGTGCCTGCAAAAGGCGGTGCGGGTGTCCTGGCCACGCAGGGAGGCCGTTTCGGCGGCTGGGGGCTGTTTATGCGTCAGGGAAAACTGGTTTATCATTATAACTGTGCCGGAATTCAGCGGGACGAAGTGGTTTCGGCGGACAAACTCACGCCGGGCCGGCACCGGATTCTTTTGGATTTTGCCTATGACGGAGCAGGCTTTGGTAAAGGCGGAGTGGCGACGCTGAGCGTTGATGAGACGACGGTGGCTCAGGGGCGGATACGCCAGACGTTGTTTTCCCGTATTTCATTGGATGAAACTTTAGATATTGGCTTGGACACGGGAACGCCGATAACCGAGGACTACCAGGTCCCGTTCCCATTCAATGGCGTGCTGGAAAAATTCGTCATCGAATTGAAACCGATTGACCCGGCGACCGCCGAGGCCTTGGCGAATCCCACGAAAATATTTTTGAAAAAAGTGAATCTGCAGGACTGATCCTGTTTGATACGGTAACAGGCAAACTCTGCGACCGTCCCGGCTGACTCAGCAGCTGGGCTGGCTCTTCACTAAGAGAGAAGTTGGAGTGTACAATGATATCATCTCTTCCTGTATCCCTCAATTTATTGATGAAGCCGGTGGGACCGCGCTGCAATCTACGGTGCGATTACTGCTACTACCTGGAAAAGAGCGATCTCTATGCCGGAAAGCCGGTGCTGACGATGCCGGATGAATTAATCGAGAATTTTATCCGTGAATTCAGCGCGGCGCAGTCGGGGGCGTGTATCCGCTTCGACTGGCACGGCGGGGAGCCAACGTTGCTCGACCCCGATATTTTTCGTAAAATTGTCCGGTGGCAAAAAAAATACGCCGGATCAAGGCGGGTTGCCAACTCGTTGCAAACCAACGGAACGTTGCTCACGCATGAGTGGTGTAATTTTTTTCGGGAAAATGGATTTCTGATCGGAATTTCGCTGGACGGCCCGGAACATATCCACGACCGGTATCGGCGGGACGCTAAAGGACAATCGACGTTTGCACGGGTCATGCAAGGTGTGGAGCTTTTGCAATCGCATCAGGTCGAATTCAATACGCTTTCCGTGGTCAATGACTATAGCTCCCGGTATCCATTGGAGATCTATCGCTTTTTTAAAGAAATTGGGAGCCATTACCTGCAGTTTTCGCCGGTTGTGGAGAGGCTGATTCCCACCACCGGGCCTGCGGGGCAACGGCTGGCATCACCAGGCGATAGGGAAAATGCGGTTATGGCGCCCTGGAGCGTCGATCCGCTTCTTTATGGACGCTTTCTTAGCGCAATTTTTGACGAATGGATTCTCACGGATGTGGGAAACTATTATGTGGTGACGTTTGACGCGGTGCTGGCCAAGTGGTGTGGCGTGGAGCCGCCCAACTGCGCCTTGGCGGATGTTTGTGGGAACGGGGCGGTTATGGAGGCTGATGGCGACATCTACGTTTGCGACCACTACGTCTATCCGGAATACCGCTTGGGAAACGTACGCAAACAAAGCCTGGCCTCCTTATTGTTGTCCGACCGGCAAACAGAATTTGGGCGACAAAAGACAGCGGCACTGCCAGAGGCTTGCCGGCAGTGCGAGCACCTGCGGATCTGCGCCGGTGAGTGTCCGAAACACCGGATCGTTCAGACAACTGATGGGATGCTGAACTATTTGTGTCCGGGTTTGAAGTTCTTTCTTTCCCATACAGCGCCTTATATGGCATATATGAAAAAACAGATTGAAACCGATCGGGCTCCGGCGGACGTGATGACCTGGGCGCGGATCCGACGAGCGGGAGAAAATAGTGACTGAGTCAATACGGATCGGGAAAATCCGTAGATAAACAGTTAGAAACTACCTCTTCTCGGGGACTGATGATGCGAAGCTTTTTGTTCTCAGGCAGAGGCAGCTTCCGCCTGTTCCAAGTCATGGAGTATGCCGGGCAGTTGAAGCAGCAGCTCTTCGAGTTCTTCCTGACTTAACGGAGCATTATCAGTGAAAGCAGACATGGCGAACACCTCCAGAAAAAGATTTTGTTACTGTTCATTATTTTACCGGATTTTTCATCATGCTTTGTAGCGAACAAGTTAAATTTTGATGAACAGTAACAGGGACGTCAAAAATCAGAGCGAGTCCGCAGGAGAAAAGATATCCCTCCCTGAACTGAGCAAAAGTTCGGAGAGGGATATCTTCTGAAAGCGGGATTTTGCACCCGGCTCTGCAGCTGGAGAAGGGGCAGGGGTTCGCTACCGCGGATAGTTACCGCTGGCGGTTTCCGGCCCAGGCCAAAGCGGTTCCCAGTTTTTTCAATTTGGGTGCAATCGGCAGCACCAGGGCGGACGCCACGCCAATCTGCACCAGATTGCCGGGTATGGAGGTCAGCGGCGCCAGCCAGTTGCCGTAAATGATGGCTTCCGCGCCGTAATAACCCGTTACCTTAATCAGGCAGGCTGCAGCCAAAGCCGCGGCGTAAGCCGCAAGGGTCTGGCGCTTCTCGCCGATGGCGCCGACGGTGTAACCCATCAGGCCGACAATGATCAAAGTGAAGGGGGCCCATAAAAACCAGCCGCCGACTACGTCGAACAGTGCCATCCCCAAACCACCTGCCACGGCGCCCATCCAGCGACCGTAAAGAATGGCGATCAAAAACAGCGGCACATTCCCCAGGTGAATCAATCCGCCGTTGGCGGCAATGGGAAGCCGTACATTGACGAATACCGTGCAGGTAAAAACGAGTGCGATGCCCAACGCGGCATAGACCAATTGCCGGGTTTGATTGAAGGAAGTTTGTTCCTGTTGCTCCAAAGATAATTCCACCTTTCCCGTTTCTGTTTGGATACCAGTATCTTATCGATAAACATGAG
>DATMYQ010000338.1:0-6529 GCA_035560935.1 Patescibacteria group bacterium
ATCTACAATTGAATCATATAATTCATTCATCAAGAGTTAGCTGAGGGACTGGCCCAATGAAGCTGCGGCAACCATCGCATAGGCGAAACGGTGCCAATTCCGACAGGAAGAGATTGTTTTCCTGGGAGATGAAGAGAACGGTTGTTGCTATGCGTCTCTTCACTCGTGGAGAGATTTTTTTGTATCCCCCAAGGCTAACACGTAGAAAAAACGCTTAAAGCGTTTTTTCTACGTGTTAGGGACTCTGGCCGTGAATGAAGAGCAAAAAAAGAATGAAGTAGAGGTGAGTCATATGCAAATAGTCGTGCAAAAATTTGGCGGAACTTCCGTTGCTACGCCCGCGACCCGAGCTTTGGCGGCGGAAAAAGTGAAGATGGCATTAACACAAGGCCTGATGCCTGTTGTGGTAGTGTCAGCCATGGGGCGACGAGGAGATACATATGCCACCGATACCTTGCTGGATTTGGCAGTGACCGCTGGCGATGCCGGCGATTCCCGGGAAATCGACTTAATCATGTGCTGTGGTGAAATGATTTCTGCGGTAGTGATGAGCGCCTGTCTGCGTTCACAGAAGTTGCAGACGGTGATGCTGACTGGCGGTCAGGCCGGAATTGTTACTGATGACAATTATAACAGCGGGAAAATTCTCAAGATTAATCCGGCTCGAATTCATAAAGAATTGGCCGCTGGACGGATTCCTGTGATCTGTGGCTTTCAGGGAATGACGGAAGCGGGTGAGTTTACTACACTGGGCCGGGGAGGTAGTGATACGACGGCGGCAGCGCTGGGGGTGGCGCTGGACGCGCAACTGGTCGAGATTTATACCGATGTGGATGGGATCATGACAGCAGACCCCAAAATTGTAAAAAATGCTCGAATTCTGGACCGGGTCAGCTACAGCCAGGTATGTCAGATGGCACATCAGGGGGCCAAGGTCATTCATCCCCGGGCGGTGGAGATGGCGATGCAGAAGAATATTCCCCTGGTGATCAAATCCACTTTTTCTGACGCGCCGGGAACATTGGTAACTCAGACGGGATCAGAAGAGACGGAATGCCGGGAACTGGCCGGGTCGGAAGCGACGGGAGTAACCTACCTGGTGAATTTGGCGCAGGTGCGGATCTGCCCCCGCGACAATGGACAGGGTGATGCCGGGTCCACCGTGTTCCGGGCGTTGGCAAATGCCGATATTCCGGTCGATTTTATCAATATTCATCCCGGTGAAATTGTATTTACCGTGCGCAGTAAAGTGGTTGAACAGGCGGCGGAGATTGCCCGACAAATGGGATATCAGGTGCAGGTCGTACCGGACTGTGCTAAAGTAACGGTGGTCGGTGGTGCCGTCAGAGAAACACCGGGCGTGCTGGCCGGATTTATTGAAGCCTTGTCGGGCAGCCGGGTAAATATTTTGCAAACGGTGGATTCCCCGTTCTCTATTTCCGTGCTGGTGGCCGGGGTGGATGTGGAGATTGCTGTCAATTCACTGCATGAAGCGTTTGCTCCCTGTTAAGAGTCAAGAGTTGATTTCATAATAACTAACGCGGCCAGAGTCGCTCAAAGGAGTTGTTGATATGTCTGATATTCAACCGGTGGTTGACCGCTATGCATCGGATAAAGCCCGCAAGTTTACTGAATCGGTGATCCGGGAAATGAGCCGGATCGCTGCAGCCCATGGCGCCATCAATCTGGCCCAGGGATTTCCTGATTTTCCGGCACCGGAACTCATCAAACAGGCGGCGGTAAAGGCCATTTTGGAGGATCATAACCAGTATGCCATCACCTGGGGTACGAAAGCATTGCGGGATAATATTGCCGCTAAGGTGGCCCGGGATTATGGCGTGACCGTGGATCCGGAACAGCAGCTGACCGTATGCTGTGGCTCTACCGAGGGGATGGTTGCCACCTTACTGGCAGTGGTGAATCCAGGGGATGAAGTGGTGATCTTTGAACCATTTTATGAAAATTATGGTCCGGATGTGATTCTGTGCGGTGCCGTTCCCCGCTACGTCAGTCTGAAACCGCCGGCGTTTGCCTTTACCAGAGAGGAACTGGCGGCCGTGTTTTCTGAACGGACCCGGGCGATTATCATTAATACCCCCAACAATCCGACCGGAAAAGTGTTTAACCGGCAGGAGCTGGGCTGGATTGCCGAGCTTTGCCAGCAGTACGACGTGCTGGCCATTACCGATGAAATTTATGAGCATATTTTGTATGACAACACGGAACATGTACCGTTGTGGACGCTGCCGGGCATGGCGGAACGGACTATCGCGGTCAATGGGATCTCCAAAACTTACAGCGTGACCGGCTGGCGCATTGGCTATGTGATGGCGTCTCCGGATATTACCCGTTCCATCCGTAAAGTACATGACTTTTTGACGGTGGGAGCGGCAGCGCCGCTGCAGGTAGCCGCCGCAGCAGCGCTGGCCTCGGAATCTGCTTACTATGCCGAACTGTCGCAGTTCTACCGGGAGCGCCGGGATTATCTGCTGGAGGTGCTGACGCGGGTCGGCTTCCAGTGCCTAAAGCCGCATGGTGCTTATTATATTATGACTGATATTACTCCGTTTGGCTGGGATGATGATGTCGCTTTTGCTCGTTATCTGGCACAGGATATTGGTGTGGCTGTAGTGCCCGGGTCCAGCTTTTACCGTCAGGAAAATCCGGCTGGCCGAACGCTGGTGCGGTTCTGCTTTTGCAAACAGTTTGCCACGTTGGAAGCCGCCGCGCAGCGGTTGGCAAAATTAAAGCTCCGCTCGCGTTAATTCTTCCTTTTCGCAAAACGAATATCAAACGGACTGAATGTAATCAGGCGGTCAGCGGCGTATCTTTCACGATGCGTTGCTGGCCGTTTTTTGACTTTGGAAGCAGTTTGTAAAAAAATATTCCAAAACAAAACAAATAATTATCATGAAAGGTGGAGAGATTCGCGTTGACAGCAGCATTGGCGGCTGCTACTATGTAAATATTGTTGTCGTAACAACAAAAATGAACAAACCGTTCGTTGGCAGGACGGCGGTAAGGCGGGAGTATTGAATGGGATTCGATTTACAGGATTCGCTGGGATTCATTATTCGTAAGACCAGCGGGAAAATTAAAAGTGAAATGCAAAACCGGTTCCGGCCCTGGGACATTACCCCGGAACAATGGGTGTTTATCCACTTTCTTGGAGATCAGGACGGTCTTTCACCGCAGCAATTGTCCGATATCAGCCATAAAGACCGGGCGAATACCCTCAGAATTATTGACAAGTTGCAACGAAAAGAACTGGTGACTCGCCGCCCCTGTACCAAGGACCGCCGGGTATCTCACATTTTTCTCACAGAACGCGGACGCCGGATACGGGAAGAACTGGAGGCGGTAATCAGGAAAATGCAGATGGAGGCGATGGCGGGCATTGATCTGGACCGGATTTCGGAATTGAAACAAGTTCTGCACCGGATGCTCCAAAATTTTGGGTAGTGGAAGTTTCCAATATTGAAGAGGGGAGTGTTGGCGAGTGGCGGAAATACAGCAGCCGGAAAACCGACTGCCCAAGGATAGCAACACTGGTAATGGTGAGAAAAAATCGCAAATGTTGCGGATCATGCTGGCGCTGCTTTTGCTGGTGGGATTGGGCGGCGGTGGTTGGTGGTGGTATCAGTCGTTGCGTTATGTCAGTACCGATGACGCGCGAGTTAGCGGCACCATTGTCAGTGTTAGCGCTAAAATTGCCGGACGGGTGACCGAGGTGTTGGTAAAAGAGGGGGACGCGGTGCAGGTGGGCCAGGTGTTGCTGCGCATTGATCCCCGGGACGCAGCGGCGCAAAAGTCCCAGGCGCAGGCGACGCTGGCCCTGGCGGTGGCCAAATACCAGGAGGCCCTGAATGGGTCCCGACCGCAGGAAATTGATCAGTCACGGGCTAAACTGGAACAGGCGCAGGCTGACGTGGAAAAAGCGGAAGCTTCGCTGGAAAATGCCCGTAAAAATTTTGAACGCTTAAGTCAGCTGCACAGCCAGGGCGCGATCAGTAACTCGCAGCGGGACGATGCGGAAACGTTGTATCTGGTGGCGCTCAAAGCGGCGAAATCCGCCCGGGATGCGGCGGCAGCCATCAACCAGGAACTGGGTCTAAAGGTAGCCGGTAGCCGGGAGGAAGTCATCCAGGCGGCGGAAGCGCAGGTGAAGCAGGCCCAGGCGGCGTTGGAACTGGCGACGCTGACCGAGGAGTACACGACCGTCAAAGCGCCGGGCAGTGGCGTGGTGGCACTAAAATCGGTGAACCCGGGAGAAGTGGTGACGGCGGGGCAGTCTTTATTTACGGTCATTGATCTTCAGGATGTCTGGGTCAGCGCCCGGATTGAGGAAGATAAAATCGGCAAGATCAATATTGGCGATATGGTGGAATATACTATCGATGGTTACCCGGGACGTAAACTGAGCGGTAAAGTATACGAAATGGGTTCGGCGGCCAGTTCGGTGTTCGCGCTGGTACCCACCGAAAATACGTCCGGTAATTTTACCAAAGTGACGCAACGCATTCCCATCAAGATTTCACTGCCTCAGGACAGCGGCTTGATTTTCCGTCCGGGAATGTCGGCAGTGATTAAGATTCATCTGCAATGACGGGCCGGGCGGGCCAGGGAGGACCAGAGAAAATATGACCAGATCCCGTTTGGCGATCAATAGCGCCAATTATAAATGGTGGGCGCTGGGGGTGACCAGCATTGGCAGTTTTATGAGTATCCTGGATACCAGTATTGTCAATATTGCCCTGCCGAAAATGATGGCGGTATTTTCCGCCACCACCGATCAGGCGCAGTGGATTCTGACGGCATATATGCTGACCATGGGCGTGTTGCAGCCGGTGACCGGTTATCTGTGTGATACCTATGGCACCCGGCGCATGTATTTAGTCAGCCTGGCCTTGTTTACCGCGGGGTCGGCGCTGTGCGGCGCGGCCTGGAGTAACGATACGATGATCCTGTTCCGGGTGATTCAGGGCGTTGGCGGCGGCTTTATCATCCCGGTGACGATGACCATTGTGTATCATTGCTTTGCGCCGGCGGAACGGAATATGGCGATGGGAATATGGGGTATTTCGGCGATGGTGGCACCATCCGTCGGTCCGACATTAAGCGGCTATCTGGTGGATTACTGGGACTGGCGCTTTATTTTTACCATTAATATTCCGATTGGCGTGATCGGTTATTTTGCTGCGATGGTGGTGCTGCAGGAAACGGAGCTGATCCGGGGGCGACGGTTCGACTTCTGGGGAGTGGCGACGGCGGCGCTGGGTTTATTTTGCCTGTTGCTGGCCTTGAATAAAGGGGTTGAAGAAGGTTGGTCATCGGCGTATATTGTGACACTGTTTTATATGGCGGCTGCCAGTCTGAGCCTGTTTGTGGCGATTGAGCTGCAGCATGAAAATCCGATTTTGGACCTGACGTTGTTTCGGGACTGGAATTTTGCCTGGAGCAGTATCGTCACATTTATCAATACAGCGGTACTGTTCGGCAGCATCTTTCTTGTCCCGCTGTTTATGGAGAACCTGCAGGGTTATGACGCGATGGACACCGGGATTTTGCTGTTCCCGTCGGCGATGGTGGCCGGGCTGATGATGCCGGTGGCGGGTAAGCTGGCGGATCGGTTTGGCGCCAAACCATTGGTAATTTTGGGTGGCATTTTTCTGGGTCTGAGCACCGTGCCGTTGCAGACGATTGATCTGGACACCAGCTATCACCATATTATGGTGGTGCAAATGTTGCGGGGCTTGGGACTGGGGCTGTCAATGATGACGGTGACGGTACTGGGAATGAGTACGGTGCCGATGGCGAAAATCAGCCGGGCGTCCGCGCTGAACAATACTTTGCGGCAAATTAGCGGTTCACTGGGAATTGCTGTTTTGTCTACTGTGCTGCAAAATCGTCAGATCTGGCACCAGGCCCGGATTGCCGAGAATATGAACCTGAACTCCCTGGCGACGGGTAAGTTTATCGACTATGGGGAAAAAATGTTTGGGCATATGGGAGATGTGGCTGCCCTGGCTCACAAAAAGTCGCTGATTTTACTGAATAACGTCATGCTGCGCCAGTCCAGCGTGTTTTCGTTTGACGACGCGTTCTGGGTGCTGGGAGCTATTTGTGCGCTGGGGGTTTTGGCGGCGCTGCTGTTGAAACCGACCGGCCGGAGCGGGAAAACGGTAGAAGTAATGTTAGATTGAGGTGCGGAGAATGGCAAATGCTATCTTAACGCAGTGTCTATAAACGGCCGGAATAATACCAACCGGATTCTTTTTCAGGAAAAATGGCACCCGTTTATACGCCTTGGTAACCAAATGTATATAATGACCTGCCATTGTACCGGAGGCGTCAAGTATGCGCCATTATATATTCACAGCTTCCCCAAAAAGCAAAAATAGTGAAAGTATATAAATGGGACTAGATGGAAAAGAACTAAAAACGACTATTTTAGTCTAGGAGGGAATATTTTGTATAATTGTGCTTTGTGTTCTGTACATGCTTGTAGCAATGGTGATATAAATAAAGC
>DATMYQ010000339.1:0-14757 GCA_035560935.1 Patescibacteria group bacterium
AGATATAATGGTGATTATAGATCTTGGGTGCAGGTTGCGGCGGATTGATTGCGGCCAGGTATCAATAGGGGAAATGGCCGCCAGAAAGAGGAGGGAACAACAATGCAAGAATTGAAAAAAACGTCAATGGCACAAACGCCAGCGACGCAAAAATCAACGGATCAAAAATCAATGGTTAATGTAGATGTGACAAACCCGCTGTACCTAAAACAAGCCCGAGATGAATTTAACCGCATTGATAAGGAAATTCAAGTACTGCAACAAAACACCGACCACAATCAGGCAGCGATGCGAATTACCCAAAGTATTGAGATCCTCCGGCTGGCGGCTGGTGAAAAACCTTCCTTGCGGTCACTCTCCCAATACCATCAGCAAAAATCAATGATGCAATAGATGGGTTTGAAACCAGCTCTGAATAATGCAATGGATGGTAATAACCGTCTGCCTTGGAAGTGATTCCGGGCAGGCGGTTTTGTCTTGGCGCAATATCATGATAAAATGCAGGAATTCGCGGTGCAAATTGCGAAATAATGAACAGAAAGGTCCAGCGGTCGAGTGGCCGGGGCGAGCCCGGGTCAGCGTTTTTTCTTTGCCGGCAGTGTGCCGGTAATTTGGCCTTTAAGGCGGTATTCTAACACGAATACCAAGGTGAGAAAAAACAGAAACAAGCCGGTCAGCGCTATCAGGCCCAAAGGTTCGTCTGTAGGTTGGGGAGCAAAATAATCGAACCAAATTTGGCGCAGGGGTCAGGAGTCTGATGACATGAGTGGAGTTTGCTTTTCGCAACGTGGGCGTTATCTGTGGTATGTGCTGCGCCATAAATGGTATGTTTTTTGTGAGGCCTGGCGGTTGGGCATTCCCTGGCAGGGATTGTGGCACGACTGGGATAAGTTGTCCTGGCGGCAATGGGGGCCACGGGCGGATATTTTACAACAGGGCAGCGGACAGTTGCTGGGCGAGGATGGCTTTTTTGATCAGGACAAGATTCCCGCAGAACTCGACTTGGCCTGGTTGCGGCACTGGCATGACAGTCCCCATCACTGGCAGTGGTGGGTGATGCTGCTGGATGACGGCCAGTTCAAGGTGCTGCCGATGACGGATGACTATCGCCGGGAGATGCTGGCGGACTGGTTGGCGGTGTCCCGGACGCCGGAACGCCTGGATATACTTCCCTGGTATGAAAAAAATCGCGACCGGATGTTGCTGCACCCGGAAACCCGGGACTGGGTGGAGCGGCAGTTGGGGGTGAAACGGGATGAGTAACAACACGGAGTCGCTACGCTGGATTCTGCATGTGGACATGGACGCGTTTTTTGCCTCGGTGGAGCAGCGGGACCGCCCGGAACTTCTGGGACAACCGGTGATCATTGGCGGGCTGAGCGGTCGCGGAGTCGTGTCGACCGCTTCTTATGAAGCCCGTTGCTTTGGCGTCCGCTCCGCCATGCCGATGGTCGAAGCGCGACGGCGCTGTCCGCAGGGAGTTTTCCTGCCGGGGGACCATGTGAAATATCGGGAGGTGTCCCGGCAACTGCGGAGTATTTTTGCCGGGTATTCACCGCTGGTGGAACCCTTGTCGCTGGACGAGGCGTTTTTGGATGTCAGCGGCATGGCGGCGTTGTACCCGGACCCGGTGGAGATGGCCCGGCGGGTGAAGCGGCAGATCCGGGAGGAACTGGCGCTGACGGCTTCCGCCGGTCTGGCGCCCAATAAATTTTTAGCCAAACTGGCGTCCGATTTGCGAAAACCGGATGGGCTGGTGGTGATTCGCCATGGCGAGGAGCGGGCAATGCTGGAGAATATTCCGGTGCGCCGGCTGTGGGGTGTGGGGACGGTAACCGCCGCTACGCTGGAAAAATTGAATTTGCGAACCATTGGCCAGGTGGCAGTGGCGGATCCGGAACTGTTGCGTCAGCACTGCGGTAAACTGGGGCCACTGCTGGTCGAATTATCCAATGGTGTGGATCACCGTCCGGTGGTGGCGAACTATACGCCTCAATCGATCGGCCGGGAAAATACGTTTGAACAGGATATCAGGGGAGTGGACGCCATTCACCGGGAATTGCTCAGTCTGGCTGAACAGGTGGGCTGGCGGCTGCGCCGGCAGGGTTATACCGGACGCACGGTCACCCTGAAAATCCGATTTGGCTCGTTTCGGACGCTGACCCGGCGGCAGACCTTGCCGGTGGGGACTGACCTGGACGAGGTCATTTATGACGCGGTCCGGGATATGGCAGATGCATTGGACTTAACGGAAGGCATCCGTTTGCTGGGGGTTACGCTGAGTGCCTTATCCACTGGTGACGCCCAAATATCGTTGTTTGATGAGCCGGAAGACCGGCGGCGGACGGTGTGCGCCGCCGTTGACCGGATTAAGGAGCGTTTTGGTGAAAAGGCCATCGCCCGGGGACGGGTGCGGGACCGTGAATAAGGAAGTTTAGCTGCGGGAACAAAACATTCTGTGAGATAAATAACGAAGCTGCGGACAAGAAAAAACTTCCGGCCCGGATGTACGCTATGGCAGGAAAATATCCGTAACAGGCGAAAGTAGGTAGATGGATAAATTGTGGTGGGAGGTCTTACTTGATGAATGAACAAAGGGTGCTGGCCGAGTTTTTTGAGCTGGTGAAAATGAAAGCGTCTACCCGGGCGGAACGCCAGGTGGCCGACGTGTTAAAAACGAAATTGACGCAACTGGGTCTGGAGGTTAGCGAGGATAATACCGGCGAGAAAATTGGCGGCAATTGCGGCAATGTGCTGGGCTTTTGGCCGGGCAGTGTTGTTGGCGCGCCCCGGTTGATGTTTACGGCGCACATGGACTGTGTAGAGTGCTGCGAAGGCATTGAACCAGTGTTGAAGGATGGGGTCATCACCTCGGCCGGAGATACTGTGCTGGGGTCTGATGATAAAGCGGGCGTTGTGGCGATTCTGGAAGCACTGCGCCTGATTCGGGAGGAAAAGGCGCCGCATGGTGACATTCAGGTCATCTTCACCGTGGCGGAGGAAGGCGGGCTGAACGGTTCGAAAAATATGGACCGGACCTTATTGCGGGCCGATTTCGGTTACGCGCTTGATTCCAGCGGTGCTCCCGGTGAAATCATTACCATGGCGCCGGGCCAGGATAAAATCGAAGCGGTGATTCATGGCAAAAAAGCCCATGCCGGCGTGGCCCCGGAAGAAGGTCTGAACGCCATCGTGGTAGCGTCTCGTTGCCTGGCGGATATGAAACAGGGCCGGATTGATTTTGAAACCACCGCGAACATTGGCGTGATCAAAGGCGGGACGGTGACCAATATCGTTCCTGACCGGGTGGAGGTCATTGCGGAGGCCCGCAGCCGCAACCGTGAAAAGTTAGTGGCGCAGACCGCTCATATGAGGGAAATGTTTGAAAAAGTGGCGGCGGCCAACGGCGGCAGGGCCGAAGTCAAGGTGACCAAATCCTACGATCCCTACGTTCTGGCCGAAGACTCACCGGTAGTTGATATCGCCCGCCGGGCGGCGGTTAGCATCGGCCTTGTACCGGAGTGCAAAGGCACCGGCGGCGGCAGTGACGCCAATTTCTTCAACAGTTACGGAGTGCCCACCACGGTGCTGGGCACCGGCATGTCCAAGGTACATACCTCGGACGAGTTTATTTTGGAAAAAGATTTGTACACCAATTGCCGCATGGTGCATGCCATTATTAAAACGGCGGCAAACGTCTGATCGCAGAGTTTATCCGTAAAAAAAAGCGGCGCGTTATGCGCCGCTTTTTTGTTACATTCATTCAAACAGTGTTTTATTAGGTTTGTTTATCCCCGGCGGCAAGGATTTCCTGGATACGGGTCTTGATGTTTTCTGACTGGGGGCCAAAAATGACCTGGAGGCTGTTGCCGACCTCCATAATGCCGGCGGCACCCAGGGTTTTCAGCCGGTGCTGGTCTACCGCTTTGACGTCGTTTACGCTGACCCGCAGGCGAGTGATACAGGCGTCCAGATTCGAAAGATTACCGGGGCCGCCCAGCGCTGCCAGTACGTTGGACGCCAGCTCCGATCGATCCGCTTTGGTGGCCGTTGCCGGTACGGATGCGGTGTCATCAGCTTCTTCTTCCTCACGGCCGGGAGTCATCAGGTTCCAGGTGCGGATGGCGAACCGGAAGCCAAAATAGTATACTACCGCAAAGGCCAGACCTACAGGGAAAACCAGCCACCAAGCGGTGCGGGCCGGCATAACTCCAAACAGTATGAAATCAATGACGCCACCGGAAAATGTCATGCCGATTTTTACGTTCAGGAGGTGCATGACCAGAAAGGAGCAGCCGGCGAACAGACAATGAACAGCAAACAGTACTGGTGCCACAAATAAGAAGGAAAACTCAATGGGCTCCGTGATGCCGGTGAGAAAAGAAGTGAGGGCGGCTGAGGCCATGATGCCGGCTACCTGGAGCTTTTTCTCAGGCCGGGCCTCATGGTAGATAGCCAGCGCCGCCGCGGGCAGACCGAACATCATGAACGGAAACTTGCCGGTCATGAACGTGCCGGCGGTGAAGGGGACACCATCTTTCAACTGGGCGAAGAAAATGCTCTGGTCGCCATTGACTGTCTGTCCGGCTTTGTTTACGTATTCGCCGAACTGGTACCAAAACGGGTTGTAAAAAATGTGATGCAGACCAAAGGGGATGAGGGAGCGCTCGATAATGCCGAAAACAAAAGCGGCCAGAGCCCGGTTGGTATCAATCATATCGCGGGAAAATGACGTCAGGCCGGCCTGGACCGGCGGCCAGACGAACACCATGACTACGCCCAGCAGCAGGGAGAAAACGGCAGTGACAATGGGGACGGAGCGTTTGCCGGCGAAAAATCCCAAGTATTGCGGCAGGGCGATGTTATAGAATCTTTTATAGACGACGGTGGCCAGGATACCGACGATGATGCCGCCAAAGACGCCGCTTTGCAGCGTAGGAATACCCAGAACCATTGCATAGGCCGGATTCTTTCCGGTCATGTCGGCGGTTATGCCGGCCAGTTGACCGATGGTGACATTCATAACCAAATAACCTACGATGGCGGCCAGCCCGGCAACCCCCTCGCCGCCAGACAGGCCGATGGCAACGCCGACGGTAAACAGTAACGACAGGTTGGCAAAAATGATGCCACCGGCTTGTTCCATCACCCGGGCCAGTGATTGCAGCCAATGCAGGTCGAGAAAGGGTGCCGCCTGCAGTAATTGCGGGTTTTGCAACGCGTTGCCAAACGCCAGCAGAATACCGGCTGCCGGCAGCAGCGCTACGGGCAGCATCAGGGCCCGGCCGGTTTTTTGCAGAATACCAAAAGCTTTTTTAAACAACATACTCACTCCTTCTTCGCAAATTCCAGAAAGGGTAAAACGATGCGGTTTGAAAAATACTTTGGGCGGTTTTCAGCTGGGATATATAAAAATGAGCAGGCAAAAAGTTTTATAACTCATGCCTGCTCAATAGTAATACGTTATTGCAGAAAAGCGATATTAAAGTGCCGGGCAGTTGAGCAGGCGTTCAATAACAATCATCAGATAGCCGAGCTCATCGTCAGGAGTGTGACCGCCGGATCCTGCCGAATCCGGTGACCCGGGTAATTTAGACATCTACCGTTTTTTGTAGGTCAAAATAGCATCTTTGCCGGTAATGACAGTGCTTTTTTCCTCAATAGCCAGTTCTTTTATCGTATCGGTGGAGGTGAAAATTACCGGCGTGGTCAGACTGTACCCGGCCTGGAGAATCTGCTGGCGGTCAATACGAATCACCGGATCACCGGCCTTGACGGACTGTCCCTGTTCGCGCAGGCGTTCAAAACCCTTGCCTTCCAGTTCCACCGTATTGATGCCGATGTGCACCAATACGTCAATCCCCTCGCTGGTTTTAACGGCAAAGGCATGGTTGGTGCGAAAGATCATTTCCAGCACGCCGTCGGCCGGCGAGCAAATAGTGTCGCTGTTAAGTTCGTCGATGGCGACGCCGTCTCCCAGGATTTTCTGAGAAAACACCGGGTCGGCAACCTGGGACAGTGGGATTAGACGACCATCCGCCGGTGCCAGCAGGGTTTGTTTTTTGTTGAATAGATTGAACACCGCAATACCTCCCTCTTTCATAATTAAGAGACAACAAAAGACATGAGCCTGCAACAACTCATGTACAATCACTCGGTACCAGATTATTCTATATTCATGGTACTGTGATTTGTATTGCTTGTCAATATTGTCTTGCTGATAAAAATGAAGCAAAAATGGCGATAAGTTGAGCATCATTCCTATAATCAGCAGGAAAGTGGCACTCATGGAGGGAATAATGAAATGCCTGAAGTCAACGTTTCGGAAGGAGGAATAGACTATGTTTTGTCATAAATGTGGCGCGAATGTTAATGAGGGCAGCCGATTCTGCCCAACCTGCGGTGTTGCGGTAAGTAATGCCGGCGCGTCAGTGCCACCGCCGCCACCCCCGCAGCAGTATCCCCCGGTCGCGCCTCCGGCAAGACCGCCGGTAACTTCGCCGACCGCCGCCGGCTATTCGACAGCGCCACCCGCACCCCCAAAGAAGGGAAAAATCGGTTGGGTTTTGGGAATCGTTATTTTTATTGTAGCAGCGATGATTCTATTTTGGCTGGTCAAAAAAATTCTGATCGTGCTGGCCATTCTGGTTCTGATCGGTATCTTGTTATTTTTTTTCAGCCAGTCTGACGGTCAGGGAGCTGATGACAACTCCTACGTCAGTAACGATAACCGTTCTAACGATGACAGCGGCTGGGGCGGCAGCGGCGACGATGGCGGCAGTGACGGTGACTGAATTACGACAATGAAAGAAGTTAAGGAAAAATCCGGATTTGGACAAAAAACAGTGCCGCGCTCATCGCGGCACTGTTTTTTTGTAATTGTCAGGTGTTCTATTCAATGATCAGGTCAACACCCAATTCTTTACGGAACCATTTTTTGTGGCGGCCGACCGCTTCTCTTTCCAATAATGCCGGCGCGTCACTTAGCAGAGTCAGGCGAGCTTGACCCGCACTGACGGTGGCGCGTAGATCTTTGACGATAGAAAGTTGAGTGGTTTCCAGACTTTCGGCGATCGCCAGCAATAATGACAGACGGCGGACCGTTTGCCAGTCCATTTCGTCGAGAAATTCAGAGTAGAGACGGTTACGGACGTATTTTGCCGCCAGGGAATGGTGCCAGCCGGCGACGACAGCAGCGAGCATTTGTTCCCGGTGGGTCAGGCCGAACAGGCGGGCGTTTTCCACCAAATAGGCACTGTGCCGGGCGTGATCATAATAGTTGATGGTGATGCCGATGTCATGAAGCAACGCGGCAACCCGCAGCAGTTTGCGGTCGCGGGGGCCCTGCCGGTGCAAGGCATGCCAACCTTCAAACAGCGTGTCGGCTAACAGCGCCACCTGGTTGGCATGCTCTGGATGTCCTTTGTAGAACCGCAACATATTTTGCGTGGAATGATCCAAAATATCGGGAATGATACAATCGGGCCCGGCGTTGGGTTCCTTGGCGGTCAGGTAGTATTCCCAGAACATCCCTTCGCGGACGCCGCAGCCACTGATGATCAGACTGGAGCCGTTAACGTGTTCCATCAGGCATTTGACGATGGTGCTGCCGGCCATGATGATATCGGCCCGTTCACTGCTCAGGCCCGGAAACTTTCGGCGTTGTGGCAACGAAGATTTAACCAGCGTACGCCACAGGTCATTGAAAGCGATGGGGCCTAGCCGGTAATTATGCACCTTGGGAAACGGGTAATTTTTTCTTTTTTGGTCCATCTTGGCAATGTTGCGGGCCGTACCACCGACTCCGATCAGAGGCAGAGATACGTTTTTCAGCCAGGGCAACTGATCTAAATATTTTTGGATAAATTGCCGCATGGCCGCTTGCTGGGGCTCGGAAAATTTATCGCCGGTAACAAACCGTTCGGTCAGGTTCAATGCTCCGAAAGGCAGGCTAAGACTTTCGCGGGCCCGCCGGCCGCGGATCAGCGTCACTTCGGTGCTGGCGCCGCCCAGATCGAACAAAACGCCATCCTGGATGTCGATCGCATTGATGACACCGATGAAGCCAAGCCGGGCCTCGTCTTCACCGCCGATAGCCCGCAGGGGAATGCCGGTCTCGCGGTAGACCCGGTCAAGAAATTCGTTCCGGTTGGTGGCGCTGCGTACGGCGGCAGTGGCCACCGCCAGTACCCGGTCCACTTTGATCAGTTCACACATTTGGGCGAAGGTTTTTAAGGAGCCAATGGCCCGGGTCATGGCCTCCGGCTGCAGCACCAGGTTGGTGCCCATTCCTTCGCTGAGCCGCACGGCCTCTTTTTGATGGTAAACCAAATTATAGGCGCCATTGCGGTAAATATGCATCACGATCAGCCGGGCGGAGTTGGAACCCAGATCGATTACTGCGATTCGTTCTGTCAAGGTTGAAGTCCTCCTTCAGGTTGGTACTGATAAAATCGTTCGACAGTTTCTATTCGCTGTCGCCGGCCAAAATCTTGCCAGTGACATAGAAATTTTCCAAAAAAAGTGTAAAAACATCATAACTTCACAGAGATTTAACATTGCCGCTGCGAAAAACGAAGGAATGGGCGTTATGTTGTCGAATTGAAAACTCTATGATTACCGGTGAAGTATATAAATCCGGCGAATCAGTAGATATTATGTTGTGTGGAGGACGAAGCATGGCCAAGCACGCTCCCGATTTATTTGCGGCCATCCATGTGGGCTCCGAAATGGTCGGGGTTCAAATTGTGGAATACCGCTCACTGGATGATTTCAGGATTCTAGATCAGGCCTGGCGACAGGTAATGTTGGGCGAGGAAACTTTCAAAACCGGGCGCATCAGTTTTGGTGCCATTACCCATATTTGCGAATTATTAAAAGGATATCGGCGGCTGCTGTCCGAGTATGGTGTCCGGGATTATCGGCTTGTGGCCACTACCGCGATCCGGGAGGCGCAGAACCAGGCGTACATTATTGACCAGATCCGGGTAAAAACCGGATTTTCAGTGGACGTGGTGGATATGCCCCAGGAAATTTTCTATAAGTATCTGGCATTGTTTTTAAGCGTACACCGTCATGGTCTCACTGCCCGCAAAGGTGGGCTGCTGTTCGTTGACATTTCTTCCGGCGGCTTGGGTATTACGCTGTATAAGGAAGGCGTACTTACCTATCAGCAGAACATTCATATCGGCGCGCTGCGGATCAAGGAGAGCTTCGACAAGAAACAACGGGATTCCGCCTATTTTTTGCAGGCACTGTCGGAATACATCTATAGCACCATTGAGCCGGTGGAGCATGAGATGCGAAAACACAAGAATATGTATTTGGTATTATCAGGCACCGAGACCCGGCTGCTGCTCAAAATGCTGGGGCGGGAAGAACCCAATGGAGAATTGTCTTTTGTCAGCCTGGAGGAATTCACCGCTATTTATGAACAGGTCATGACGCTGACGTTGGGACAACTGACCAAACGTTTCGGTTTCACGGAGCAAAAAGCGGAAATGGTGCTACCCACGATTGTTCTGTACCAGCATATTTTGTCGCTGGCGCAGTTTCAGGAAATTGTCATTCCGGCCGATCAGTTTATCGACGGTATCCGAGTTCTGCACATTATGGAACGGGCGAAAGACGAACGCCGTGAACTGATTGAAGAGCAAATTGTCAGCCTGGCACACACTATTGGGCGGAAATATCAGTACGATGAGGTGCATGCCGCCGATGTGACGCGTTGGGCGTTGCTGATTTTTGACCGTATGGGCCGGGTGCACGGTCTGGGCAAACGGGAGCGGCGTCTGCTTCGGGTAGCCGCTATCCTGCATGACATTGGAAAATTTATCAGTTTGAGGCGGCACTATTTTTATTCCTATCGCCTGATTCTGTCGTCGGATATTCTCGGCTTTTCGGAAAAAGAAAAATGGGTGATGGCCAATGTGGCCCATTACCACGACAAAGGAACACCAAAGGAGACGGAACACAATTTCACCGCGCTTTCGCTGAAGGAACAAGTATTGGTTTCCAAACTGGCGGCGATTATCCGTTTGGCGGATGCGCTGGATTGCAGCCGGGGCCAGAAAATCAGCCATGCTGATGTGAACTTCCGGGGGGATGAAATGCAGGTAACGGTGATAGCGCAGCAGGATATTTCACTGGAGGAATGGACGTTCGCAGCACGTTCACAGTTCTTTGAAGATGTTTTTGGCATTAAAGCCATATTAAAGAGAAATGCGGGGTGAAGCCGATGGATAAACAGCTGGACCGGCCGGAACATTTTTTCAACCGAGAACTGAGCTGGCTGAAATTTAATAAACGGGTGCTGGGAGAAGCCGATGTCACAATTAATCCGCTGCTGGAGCGATTGAAGTTTTTGGCGATTACCGCTTCCAATCTGGATGAATTTTTTATGATTCGCGTGGCCGGCCTGAAACATTTGTTGGAGGGTGGCGTTCCCAAGACCGATGCGGCCGGATTATCGGTGCAGGAACAGTTACAGCGAATTTCCAATGATAACCATGAACTGGTGCGTCAACAGTATCGCTCGTTGCGGGGCATTCTGCAAGAACTGGAAAAAAACCATATTACTTTTTGCGATGTGGAGGAATTAGGGCCGGAAAGCAGAAAATGGGTTCAAGAATATTTTTTCCGCACAATTTTTCCGGTGGTAACACCGATGGCAGTAAATGCCAGTCACCCTTTCCCGTTTCTGGCCAACCGCAGTCTGAACCTGGTGGTTACGCTGGTCCGGGAAAAAGGGGAATCCGTGACGGCGGTGATTCAGGTGCCGGCCGTGCTGTCACGAATTGTCGAAGTCCCCTACAATGATGACGTGCGGCAATTTGTTTTTCTGGAAGATATTATCCGCTATTACTGCTCCCACTTTTTTCACGGTTATGCGGTCAAAGAGGTGGCGTATTTCCGGATCACCCGGAATGCCGACTTGTTTATCGATGAAGAGGATGCGGAAGATCTGCTGGCGGAAGTGGAAAAATCGTTGCGCCAGCGCCGGCGGGGCCAGGCGGTTCGTCTGGAGTTCGGCAAACATGGCAGCAAAATACTGCGGGAATTTATCATCAATTCGCTGCGCAATGAAGAAGACAGCATTGGTGACGGCGATATTGACAACGACATTTACGAGATCAATGGACCGATTGACTGCACCTGCTTCTTTAAATTTGCTGATACCGCCGGTTTTGAGACGTTGCGGCACAGTCCCACTTACCCTCAGCTGCCGATGGAGTTAGTGGGCAAGGACGACTTGTTTGACGCAATTCGGGAAAGGGATATTATGCTGCATCACCCCTATGAATCCTTTGAACCGGTGGTGCGTTTCATCCGGCAGGCGGCGGAAGATCCCAACGTGTTGGCCATTAAGCAGACCTTGTACCGGGTGGGCGGTAATTCTCCCATTGTTAAAGCGCTGGCGTTGGCGGCCGAAAACGGCAAACAGGTTACCGTGCTGGTGGAACTGAAAGCCCGTTTTGATGAGGAGAATAACATTCTTTGGGCGCGGCAGTTGGAAGAAGCCGGCTGTCATGTTATTTACGGGCTGGTGGGCCTGAAGACACATGCGAAAATGGCGTTGGTGGTCCGCAAAGAAACCGATGGTATCAAACGTTATGTTCACATGGCTACCGGTAATTATAACAACTCCACGGCAAAAATTTATACGGATCTCGGACTGTTTACGGCCAACGACCAGTTTGGCGCCGATGCCTCCGCCTTCTTTAATGTATTGTCCGGCTATTCCGATCCTCCGGAGCTGCGAAAATTAGTGATGGCGCCGTTGGGACTGCGGGAAAAAATCATGGAGCTTATTGACCGGGAAATTGAGTTTGCTTCTATGGGCCGTGGCGGCCGGATCATTGCCAAAATGAACTCGCTGGTGGACCGGCAATGCGTTACCAAACTTTATGAGGCCTCCCAGAAAGGCGTAAAGGTGGATCTTATCGTTCGGGGAATTTGCAGTTTGCGTCCCGGAGTGCGCGGCATCAGTGAAAATATCAGCGTGCGTAGCATTGTCGGCCGTTTTCTGGAGCATAGCCGTTCCTTCTACTTCCTTAACGGCGGTGAGGAGAAGGTGTATTTGTCCAGTGCGGACTGGATGCCCCGTAACTTAAACGAACGGGTGGAACTGCTGTTCCCGCTGGAAGACCCGCAGCATATTGCCCGGGTGAAAGAATTGTTTGATCTGCAGTTGCAGGATAACCAGAAAGCTTACGTGATGCGTTCCGATGGCACCTATCGCCGGGCGGACCGGCGGGGCCAGGCGGTTCACTGCCAGCATGCGCTTTATCAGCAGGCTCAGGCGGCGGCCAAAGGCCAGGAAATCAGCATTAAGCAGCGATTGCAGCCGATGTACCGTAAAGAGGAATGATCCATACGAAAAAAATGATAAAAAGGTACTGCACGAAAACCTCTTGACAGTGTATAATTGAGCGGGAAGATTTAAATTTTCAGCAAGAGGAGTCGCGATATGGGAGAATTGTACCGGGTGGCTATTCATTACGACAATGATTGTGGATTTGTGGAGTACGATACGGCGGAAAAACAGCTGAGAGTGCTGTTGGATCATGAGGAAAAACGCCGGGAAACCGAAGCCTATTTAATGCAGCGGCATACCATCCGCAAAGCGGGGCAGCGGTTGCTGGATTTTTCCGAGGTGGATATTCTGCCGGTAGATAATCTGGAAGACCTGAAACTGGCGCTAACCCGCCTGTGGCAAAAGACCGGTGTCTATGTGGATTGGAGCAGACCGGTGGCGTGACGTGAGTCACGCCTTTTTTCTGCCGAGCAAGAAGCATCACTTCGGTTTGAGGAAACTGTTCCGGGAGTTTCTTTAAGTCAGAGTGCAGAGAGATATAAAGAAAGCGTTTTTGCCCGGTGGATAACTTTGCTCAATGGGCAAGAAGGGGCGGAATAAAACGGGTCTCCGGGGATAAACCACAGGAAATGCACAACTTATCAACAAAACTATCCACAAAACACCTGGAAATGTGGATAAGTATCATAAAAAAATGGGAAAACCTCGGGGAAACTCCGGAAAGACATGTCGAAACCTATGTTGGAATGTGGATAACTAAAGCTGGGGAAACTGTGGATAGATTTCAAAGGAGCAAATAAAGCGAACGGAAATCCCCAACGGTCATATTGAAGTTTTGCAAGATGGATGGGGGCGCGGACATGAACAAACAAAAACGGATACGTGATTACGGTATTGTGATTGGTCATATGCCAACCGGGCAAAACAATGCGCTGACCGATGTTCCCGGTGTGCGGGTGGGACATGTGACCCTAAGCCGGGGAGCCGTGCAGACTGGCGTGACGGCTATCATACCGCATAGCGGTAACCTGTTTCGGGATAAAATGAGAGCGGCTGTCCATGTGGTCAATGGCTTTGGTAAAACCGCCGGTTTGGTGCAACTGGAGGAACTGGGAACTTTGGAAACGCCACTGCTATTGACCAATACGCTGAGTGTCGGAACCGTCTGGGAGGGACTGGTTCGCTATATGTTGGACACCAACCCCGAGATCGGCCTGACTACCGGGACCGTCAATCCGGTGGTGGCTGAGTGCAACGACGGCTATCTCAACGCCATTCGCGGCGGGCACGTGCGACCGGAGCATGTTGCCGAAGCGATCCGCAGCGCGGCCGCAGAATTTGGCGAAGGGGCTTGCGGTGCCGGGACCGGTATGTCCTGTTATGGTCTGAAGGGGGGGATTGGCTCCGCTTCGCGGCGAGTGTCGCTGCAGGCTCGGGAATATATTCTGGGTGTGCTGGTGCTGGCCAATTTTGGCCGTTTGCCGGACTTTACGCTAAATGGACGCCGGGTGGGAGAAAGAATTGAACAACTGCAGCGGGAACGGGGAGAACTGTCAGCAATCGTAACACCTTTGGAAAACAAGGAAAAGGGCTCTGTGATCATCGTGATCGCTACCGATATTCCCGCCAGCGAACGCCAATTGCAGCGTCTGGCCCGCCGGGCCACTATCGGTCTGGCCCGTACCGGATCATTTCTGGGCAATGGCAGCGGCGATATTGCCATGGCGTTTTCCACCGCCAATCCGGTGCGGCACTTTGAGACGGAAGATATCGTGGTACAGCAGGAGTTTAACGAAAACCGTATTGACGATTTGTTCCGGTCCGTGGCGGAAGCCACGGAAGAGGCCGTGCTCAATGCTTTGGTCTGCGCGGAGACTACCGTGGGGCGCGACGGTAATGTCCGACACTCGCTGCGGGAATATCTGGAAGCCTTAATATAATGACAAAGCCGTGGCAGTATTTTGCGCCTTGGGGCTGTGAAACCGGCACCTGAATTTGGTGGCGGTAAGATGCTTTTGTGGTTTTTCTCAGGCGGCGCTGGATTTTTTAAGCGTTTTCTGCTAAAATATCGTAAGTACGGGGGCGCCGGGATGGCGATCATAATAGTCATTTTTATCTAAACGGCAGCTACTGTATCAATTCCATATTATCGCGTCCGTAGCTCAGGGGATAGAGCAGCGGTTTCCTAAACCGTTGGTCGGAGGTTCAATTCCTCTCGGGCGCACCAATGAAATACAGTAATAGCAGGGGTTTTTGACCTTTGCTATTTTTTATTTTCGAAAGTTGGCTGCAGAAATGGAAAGTTTTTAAGGAGAAAAAGAAAATCCGCCTGATGTTAAAAAGGCGGATGTAAACTGATTTGTAGATTTTCCTGGGTAAAGGCATAAAAAATTAAACCGATGATTTTTCTTGAGGGTTAATTTTTATGATAATAGCCCGGA
>DATMYQ010000340.1:0-6041 GCA_035560935.1 Patescibacteria group bacterium
GAGACAGGATCAGCGTTCTGATAAATAACGAAGAAAGTATTTTCCGGTAGCAGGCTAAAAAATGAAAATACTTGTAAAATCTCGGGTGGATATGTCAAAATGAAAAGATGACGCGGTATGTGAAGGAGTAAAATGAAATGCAACTGAACATGAGAACAAAACTGATTGTCTATATTGTGCTGCTTATTGTCACTGCCGCTGCTGCCGCTCTGGTACCGCCGCTTTATTTCTTTTTTGACCGACAGGAACAGGAGCAGCAAAGGGCGGCGTTGCAGGGAGTAAACGGTCTGAACAATATTATCGAAGAATATAAGAAAGACGCTGCAAATTACGCGACAATTTTCAGCAAAATACCAGATATTGCTCAATCTGTTGAAACGCAAGACACGGAGGCGTTAATGCCGTTGTTAGTTTCACTGGAAAAAGATAGCGGGCTCGATTTTATCGCTGTTACCGACGCAAGCGGCGTTGTTCTTTTGCGGACACATACTTTGCAGAAGGGCGATAATATTGTCCAGCAGGTCAATGTCCAGTCTGCGCTTGACGGAGTTACAAACGCCAGCCTGGGACCGGATCCGGCCATCAGACTGGCAATTCAAGCTGGAGCGCCACTACGGAATGACCGGGGGAATATCGTTGGAGTTGTACTGGTAGGTTATGATGCCGCCAAAGATAAAATCGTCAATCGGGTGAAAAAACTGTTTAACACTGAGGCAACATTATTTTTAGGAGATGAACGGGTCTCCACGACCATTCTGAAAGAGAATCAAAGGGCAGTTGGTACCAAGTTGAATGATGTCGTTCTGGCTAAGGTACTGGGTGAAGGGCAAACGTATGTTGGCCGGGCGGAAATCCTGGAGACGGAATATATGACGGCTTATCTGCCGGTGTTGGGAGCTGACGGCAAACCGATTGGCGTCTTGTTCGCCGGGGAATCGTTGACAGATTTTCTCGAAGAGAGAAATAAATATACAATGATTTTTGGCTTTATCATGCTGTGTCTACTCGTTGTTGCGGTATTTACCGCGACGAAGCAGTTGCATACTGAGCTGGAAGAGGCCAAAAATCAACTGGAAAAGACAGTGTTATCCCGTAATGAGGAACTGCAAAAAAGCTATCGGTTTACAGAGCTGGTGGTGGAAAATATTCCTGACGCCATCTTTGTTAAAGACGCGAAAGATCTTAGCTGCGTCCGGATTAACAAAGCAGCAGAAGAATTGTTGGGGCATTCGCGCACGGAGATCGTTGGCAATGCCAATGCGAATTTGCTACTGCGTGATGTGGGACTGTTTAAAGAAGCGGATGTTACGTTGCTCAGAAAAGGGTTGTGGGTAAATAATCCAGAGGAGCCATTTATCATTAAAGGTAAAGGATTGCGGTGGCTGCATACCAAAATGATTCCGATTGTAGACGCACAAGGAACGCCAGAATATTTGCTGGGAATTACCGCGGATGTCTCTGAACTTAAAGAGACGCTGGGAGCGTTGGAAATTGCCGCGAAAGAGAAAAGGCTGGTTCTCGACAGTACCAGCGATATTATCCTTTATCATGATTTGGCCATGCGGGTGGTGTGGGCGAACCAAAAAGTCTGCGATTTAACAAAGCAAACTGCCGAAGAACTGAGAGGAAAAGTATGCTGGGAAGTTTGGTACCAACGTAATGAACCTTGTGCAGGCTGCCCGGTTATTTTGGCTTTGAACAGCGGTGAGCCGCAGGCGGCGGAAATGGTTGGGCCAGATGGCCGGATTCGCTATATACGTGGTTATCCTATTGAAAATGATAGGGGACAAATTATAGGGGCAGCTGAATTTTGTTCAGATATTACGGATCAGAAAGAAGCAGAGTTGAAAATTTTGCAGGCACGGGAAGCGATTGACCGCGCGTCGCAAGTGGTCACCTTAGCGGTTATTGGCGGTGGAATTGCCCACGAAATTAATCAACCGTTGAACGCGATCCGAATTTTGGTTGAGACGGTACTTTATCTGATTAAAAACAAAGAAAATCTGCCAACGGACACCATTTGGCAAAACATCCGGAATATTTCCTGCCAGGTAGACCGCATCGATGACATCGTCAATCATTTGCGCTCGTTTCTGCGCAGTAGCCAAACCTTTGAATATGTGCCCTGCAATTTGAACGACGCAGTGCAACAGGCGTTGTCGATCATTACCAATCAGCTGATTTCAAGGAAAATTATTGTGAAAAAACTATTGGCGGCAAAACTGCCATCCATTTATGGTTCGCCGGTGAGGTTTGAAGAAGTAGTGCTCAATCTTCTGATGAACGCAATTCAGGCGCTTGAAGTTGTGCAGGAGAGTCATAAGGAGATTATGATTCGAACCTGGGTTGATGAAAGAGTAAATCTGGCGATCACCGATAATGGGACGGGAATTGATCAGCAGATTCGCGATAATATTTTTGAACCATTTTTTAGCACTAAAAAGAATGGGGAATCAATGGGGTTGGGGTTGTCGATCGTTCAATCCATTGTTTCTGCCAGTAACGGTTCCATCCATGTGGACAACAATCCGTTGGGGGGCGTGACGATACAGGTATCCTTTCCTATTAGAGAAAATTGAGATTGCTGCGAGGTCAGTGGAAGGAAGTCTGCAACTCTGCATTTATTACAGACATGCAGAACCCGGCAGTCTGCATTTTTTACATACTCAGGAATGTGGACGCAAAGAAAATTTCATACTCTGCCTGCTTCACGGTACATTATGGAGGGGGTTCCAGTATTTACGGAAAAATTAGCATGAAGGTGGTTTTGTTGGCTAGGTTTTTGCATGTTAAATTCTTGCAAGTTTCTGTAAGGGGAAAGGCGATGATGTAATGCTGGAATGTCAATTGAAATCGGCTTCATGTCTCAATTGGAGTTGCCGAGAAGAATGTGATATGATGCAACGAAATCTAATCGAAAAAATACTGCAGGCGAGTGAAGACCGTTACCGGGCGGTGGTGGAAGATCAGGAGGAATTGATCCGCCGCTTCCGGCCGGACGGTATGCTTACTTTTGTCAATCGTGCGTTTGGCAGGTATTTTGGCAAGACCGTAGAAGAATTGATGGGAATAGATTTTCTCCAGTTGATTCCTCAGGAAGATCGGGCAATGGTTCGCTGCCAGATTGATTCGCTGTCGCTGTCAAAGCCGTTGGCGGAAGTGGAACGACGGTTTATTCGTCCCGACGGTGAGGTGCGCTGGCAGCATTGGGTTAACCGGGCGATATTTGACGAAACAGGACAAATCATTGAATATCAGTCGGTTGGTCGAGATATTACCACTCAAAAAAAGTTTGAACAAAAGCTGCGGGAGAGCGAGGCGCGCTACCGGGCAATCGTTGAGGCGCAGACTGATTTGATCAGCCGCTTTAAACCGGATGGTACGCTGACTTTTGTTAATGATGTCTTTTGCCAATTTTATGGTCAACCAGAGTCTGAACTGCTGGGAAAAAATTTTATAGCATTGATTTCGCCGCAAGATTGCGAAGTCAAACCGTTTGCACTGGAACGGGCGTCAACATCCGTTACCGAATCACGCTACGTCAGGCAAGATGGTAGTGTGCGATGGCTGCACTATGTAAATAACGCCATTTATGATGAACAGGGGCGGATTATTGAGTATCAATCGGTTGGGCGGGATATCACTGCTCAAAAAGAAGCGGAAATCAAAATTTCAGAAGCCCGCGAAGCGATTGATCGTGCAACAAGAGTAACCACCCTTGCAGTCATTGGCGGCGGCATTGCCCATGAAATCAATCAGCCGTTGAATTCGATCCGGGTTTTGGCGGAAACGGTGAAATATTTATGCCAAATTGATGGTATTCCACAAAATAGCCCGATCTTAAAAAATATTGATAATATTTCAGCCCAGGTGGATAGAATTGATAATATCGTCAATCATTTGCGCTCTCTTTTACGCGACAACCAAAACTTTGAGTATGTACATTGTGACTTAAATGACGTAATAGAAACGTCTCTGGCATTTGTGGATAATCGATTGCTTTCCCGAAAAATCGCGGTCAAAAAAGAGTTGGATCCCGTTTTGCCGCCGGTCAGCGGTTCCTTTATCCGCTTTGAAGAAGTAGTGTTAAACTTGTTAATCAACGCTATCCAGACATTAGAAACGACTGAGAAAAAACGAAAAGAAATCGTGATTCGGACCTGGGTGGATGAGCGCGTACATCTGGAGATTGGTGACAATGGTTCAGGCATTGATCCGAAAATTTGCCACAAGATTTTTGAACCGTTTTTTACCACGCAAAAATCGGGGAACTCCATGGGGTTGGGTCTGTCGATTGTGCAGTCGATTATCAATTCATGCAACGGTTCTATCCGAGTGAATAATGGTGCGACGGGCGGCGCCGTGATTCAGATATCATTGCCCAAGGGTTTGAGTGCATAATGAAATGCATGGAGAGAGAGGTTGAATTGTGCAGATATTGCTGGTTGACGATGAGCAGGAAGGACGATCTTTTTTAGCTAATTATTTGTCGTTGCTCGGCCATCAAGTGACGGAATGTGCGTCCGGTGAAGAAGCACTGGAAACCTATGGAAGAAATTCGTTTGAAATGATTTTGTCCGATATAAAAATGGATGGAATATCGGGAATTGAGCTGGTGCAAAAAATCAAAACAATCAAGCGTCAACTAGAAGCGGACGTTGTTCTTTACACAGGTTTCGTTGACCTGCAATTAGCGATCGGCGCTTTAAGGGCAGGCGCCTATGATTATTTGACCAAGCCAATCAACATGGATGAACTGCTGGCTGTTTTAGAGAGGGTACAGGAGCATCAGGCTTTACTTCACGAAAATGAAACATTGACCAAACATTTTGATGAAGAAATAAAGGCAGTCACTCAGGTTAAGGACCGGGAATTGCAGGAACTGCGGCGACGGGTGGCCGAACACGCGGGCGTCAGTACGCTGGGAGTCTTTTCAGAGGCGATGCGCCGGATTGTTCAGCAGGCTGAGCAATATCACACGGATCGCTCATTGCCGGTTTTGATTCAGGGAGAGACGGGTGTGGGTAAGGAAATTATTGCCAAAATCATTCATTATGGGACTATGGATAACCCGGGACCATTTATTGATATCAATTGCACGGCGATTACTCCCAGCCTTTTTGAGAGCGAATTATTTGGCTATGAGGCTGGTTCTTTTACCGGCGGCGCGGCGCGGGGTCAAAGAGGCAAGCTGGATATGGCGATGGGAGGAACTTTGTTCCTGGATGAAATCGCTGAAATTCCCAGTGAACTTCAGGCTAAATTATTACGGGTCATTGAAGAACGGAGTTTTTATCGTGTTGGCGGATTGAAGAAGATTAAGACGGATATCCGCATTGTTGCCGCAACCAATTTGGATTTTGAAAAAAGGATTGCGGAAGGCCTGTTTCGTAAAGATCTTTATTATCGTTTAAAGGTGGGACAGATTATTATTCCGCCACTGCGGGAACGTAAAGATGATATTTTGCCGTTGGCGCGGATGTTTTTACAAGAGTTTTCGCAGCGTAGAGGGAAACACTTTCAACGTATCGGCGGATCAGCGGCACGGATGCTGCTGTCCTATCAGTGGCCCGGTAACGTTCGGGAGTTGCGCAATGCAATGGAATGGGTTTCTTTTATGCATGACGGAGTGGAACTGGAGGAAACGCATTTAGGGGGGCTTACCGGAAAAACGGTAGTAGGAGGAGCAAAAGATAAGGATGCGGTGCAGGCAACGCCGGCTAAATCAACGTCTACTGCATTGGGCGACTGTGTTGATGACTTAATTGAGCAAACGTTGCGCCAGTTTAACGGCAATAAAACTCAAGCTGCCCGTCATTTAGGAATTTCCGTACGGACCTTGTACAACCGGCTGGAACGTATGCAAAAGAGGCAAACAACTTAACTATGAATAAATTACAGACCATGCAGGTGCAGAGGTCTGTAATTTATTCCGGAACCGGAAGGCGTTGCCGTATTGCCGGGGAGAAGAATGAAAAATCTAACGGGGATTTTTTCAAAAAAAACAGGACTAATGGTACGCGAAATGCCTGTGGTAGCTG
>DATMYQ010000341.1:0-9727 GCA_035560935.1 Patescibacteria group bacterium
GTATATTCCTTCATGTGCAATATTTTCCATCCACTTCGACGGTACTACTACAGTAAAATCAAGCATTCGCAAAACATCTTCTTTTATTCTTTGGACCGTGTCGCGTTTTAATTTAGGACCCCCACTGTTTTTATCTATAGGACATTCTGAACAATAGTGTTTTTGCCAATGGTTGCACCTATGCGGATACAAGCACTGCGCCGTAATCGCCAGTGGGTCATGAAAGGTCCAAATCAGTTTTTTCGTCGCCAAAAATGGCAATAAATAGTATGAGAAATAACCTCCATTAATACAATGGAGGTGTACAATATCGGCTTTACGAAAAGCATCATGATCAATCATGGGCAGCAAGGCCGCCGAGAATAAGTCGAAGTATCCATGTCTCTGTTGATGCTGCATCAATTTTGCAAAATCAGACCGCCCCGGAAAAGGCAGCGCAATAACATTGGAGTCAGAACTTGACTTTCTATGCGCAAAGGTCACCACCTGATGGCCGGCGGCTGTTGCCGCCACCGTAATGTCACCAGCGATCCGCGCGGCCCCGCCCTGCGTGTCAAACAAATTCACCTGCACAATATTCATCGAGATTCCACCCGCTTTTTGTGGTTTTTCGCGCCAGAACGCGAAACAATCCTCTCGGCATAGGCAGTGCATAAAAAATCTTCATAATCTTTTTGTGCCGCCGGACCATTAAATAATGTTTTTTGAACATTATTCCTGACTTGATCGCGGATACGATTTCGCAATTCCGCATCCGTCGCCAGCCGTACCGCCTGTTCCACATATTCCTGTTCTGTGGCGGCAATTCCTTCTTGGATGCCCAACGCCCTAAGCATGGCCGCACCCCAGCGATTACGCGCCATGCCGCCTTCCTGGGTTACCAAGGGCAAGCCGGCGTACAATGCTTCCATATTAGTCGTCCAGCCACCGTATGGATATGTATCCAACTGGATATCGGCCACCATCAGAAGACCCATCAGATCGGTTGATTTAGACAATGGCGGCGCCACGATCAAACGCCCCTGAACACCACCATTGACGGCTACTGTCTGCATGCGGTCAAGGAATTGCTTGTCGGCCAGTGCCGGTGTCATAAAGGGCTTAAGCACAATAACAGCATTGGGTACCCGCTGCAGAATTTCCACCAATAAGCGATCTCTTTCCGGTCCATGCTTGATACCGTTGGCACAGGAAACAAGGATTACCGCATCATCCGGCAAATTAAATTTCGCCCGCTTGGGTTTTTCTTCCGGCATTTCCGGCGGGTATTGCGCCGCACCCAAATTGGGCAGCCGCACCAATTTTTCACGATAGTGAGTTTCCGCATCTGCCGGTTCAAAGTCACCACCGACGTAATAATCAATCGTTGATAAACCAGTAGTCACACCGTGCCCTACCAGAACGCACTGCACTGGCGCCAAGCGCAGCGCACCTAACTTGTATGTCACCTGTTCCATGCCGATATCAGTGTAAATCAGGATATCCAGCTGTTCATCCACAATCCGTTGCGCTATCACTTCCGTATTTTCTTCCTTGAAAGTGATAAACTTGTCACTGTGTTCTCGGATCATGTCCGTCATGTCATCAATCCGCTTCTCCAGCAAAAATGTCACTACCTCAAAACGGGAGGGATCACGGTGCAAGAAGCGGTTAATCATATAAAACGCCACTGCCTGCCGGCAAAAATTGCTGGAAATATAGCCTATTCGCAGCCGCTCACCCTTTTTACGGTGGTTTTTAAAAGTCAGAGCTTTAAATGCCGGGAAGTTCCGTTCCATATGCGTGCGTAAAAAGTCCCCATAAGCCGACAACTGTTTGATGTTATTGCCGCCAATGTAGGATGCCCGCCAAAAATTCGGTGTCAGCTGGTCAACAGCGCCAAAGAAAAAGCCTTTACTAACCGTCTGAGGGTGTTTCACCGCTGCCCGACAGAATTCTTCGGAGTGCTTCAGCATCACGGATAAATTATCTTCATCAGCGCAATAGTACGGTGTGTTGATCAGCCAAAACAGAATCACCACTTTGACCGCGATCGGCAGTTTGGACGTCAGCAACTTTTCGGTATCAATACTGATGTCGCGACCGGCATAATTTTGATACATTGTCTGCAGTAAGTAATGCGGATACCATTCCTTCATCTCCGGCATTGGTACCATTTCTTCCCGGTTGGTCTGCAGATTGATGGTGGAGAATCCGTTGAAAAACGCAGCTTTCCAAAAATTGATCACCGCGGTTTGCGCAACAGGCCCCAGTCGTTGAAACTCCGCAACCGGAGCAAATTGAAAATAGGCCGTCAATACCTGGCGCATAGTCAACAGAAACGTCAGATTCGCCAAATTTTCCACCGGGGTAAAATGACCGCAGCGTGGCGGTATTTTACGAAAATACAGCCATTTCGCCATAATTTCCCACAGCCGCCGGCCATCCACCTTAACGTCCACCCGCTCTAACAAACAGTAGCAGAACACATCTACCGCGATGCCACGTTCCCGTTCCCGTTCGCCAAAAGCTTTGAATATCCGGTCCAGTTCCCGCCACACGTTTTCCCAGTTTTTAGACAACGCGGCATCCAGAATAGCCGTGATTGACATCTTCTCCGCCACACTGGCCAAAGTTTCATTATTCGGCTGGATTTCCGGTGGTGGGCCGTCTTCAGCCTTCCATCCCATAACCGGTACAGTCGCTTTTGACATTGAAACATTGCCGGTCAGCTCATCATACAACTGATCATATTCCGCTGCCGTTCGCCAGATATTATAGGCTGCAGCCGCCCGCTCCCGCACTCCATAGCGCAGCGTAGGATCGCCACTTTTATTCAAAAAAAGTTCCAGCCCGCGGGCAAATTCCTGGTTATCGTTAAAAGGTGCCAAATAGCCTGTTTTTTCCTGAACAATCAGTTCCGGCACCGCGCCCAGCCCAAACGCCACTGCCGGCAAACCACAGGCGGCGGCCTCCATCACCGTTGCCCCGTATATATCCAGTGCGGCCGGATAGGCCAGCACATCCGCAGCCCGGAAATATGCCGCCATGATTTGCGGCTCCATCAGCTTTTCCAAATCCCGCCGCGGCAGTTCCAACTGGTCTAGCTGGGTTGCACCGCCCGCAGCACCGATATTCACCAGGTAAAGTTCGCGGTAGAGATCCGGTTGTTCTCTCCTCAGCAGCTCCAGAGCGGCCAATAAATGCGGCCCACCGCTCACCGGCTGCTGAAAAGCACCGGCTGCCACAAATAATACTATTTTTTTGTCCAAAGGCAGACCCAAAGTTTTACGGGCCACCACAGGGTCACCAAAACGGAACACATCCAGATCCACGCCCGGACGAATCAACCGCGATTCTTTGTCCTTTAAAATACTTTGCGCCGTCTGAGATTTCACAAATTCATGGGGACAGACAACGGTAAACTCACAAGTCTGATAAATCTGACGACGCAACCGCTGTAGCAGCGGCCTGTCAGTCTGCGATGCCCGATTCCGGTCCAGTGGGCAATCGGCACAATCCTTATCCACCCACTGAAAACAGTGGGTGCTATGGCGGCAACCGGCACAGTAGGACTGGGCATTATATAACGTCCATATCAGCGGCTTGCCGGTCAGATAGGGAAACAATAAATGCGAAAAGTACTCACCAGTGATATGCAGATGCACCAGATCCGCCTGAGCAAAACGCGGATGCTTTAACAACGGTAGTAAGCCTGTAGAATACAACTCCGGCAAACCAGTTTCCTTTTCTCTATCTTTCAACTGGCGCCGCCAATCTCCAGTCATCCGCGGTAACGGAATGACCCGGGGATCATTACCGGTTTTTCGTTCGACAAACATACATACGTCGTGGCCGGCGGCAGACTGGCAATCCATCAGAGATTTTACCGCCTGACCGCAGGGTTCCTGATACGCGTCGCTAAGATTAACATGCACAATTCGTTTCAACCGTTTCAACTCCCATGTTCATGGTACAGCAGCCCCTGTTCAGGCATCTTGCTGATGGTAGAGGTTATAGTAGTGGCCTTTGAGCTCCATCAAGGCTTCATGCGTGCCTTCCTCGGCAATCCGTCCCCGTTCAATCACAATAATTTTATCACTGCGGCGGACTGTGGACAGCCGGTGGGCTATCATAATCATCGTTCGACCGGCGGCAATCCGGTCCAGATTTTCCATGATCGCCCGTTCGGACTCATAGTCCAGCGCACTGGTGGCCTCATCAAAAACCAGTACCCGGGGATCTGTTAGTAGTGCCCGGGCGATAGCAATCCGTTGCCGTTGCCCGCCAGACAACAATCCTCCGCGCTCCCCGACCCGGGTATCATAACCATGAGGCAAATCATTAATAAAATCCGCTACTCCGGCAATTTCCGCCGCCTGCAAAATCCGCTCCCGGGGTGCCTGCGCATCTGCCACCGCAATATTTTCGGCTATTGTCCCATTAAACAGATAGTTTTCCTGCAGGACAACGCCAATCTGTCGCCGCAGCCAGGCGGGTTCCACCTGCGCCAAATCCACACCGTCAATCAGCACCCGGCCGGATTCCGGCACGTACAGGCGCTGAATCAGCTTGGTCAACGTACTTTTTCCCGAACCGGAGCGGCCGACAATGCCGATCCGCGATCCCGGCGTAATGTGCAGGTTTATCTGGCTTAAAGTTTCGCTGGTATCCGCCCGGTAGCGGAAAGTTACTCTGTCCAGCACAATATCACCATGAATAGCTGGCAAAGTGGTCCGGTTGGGATTAAACGCCGGCTCCGGCTTTTCATTCATAATGTCTCCCAGCCGGTCAATGGCCACCTGGGTCTGCTGAAAACTCTGCCACATGGTGACCAGGCGCAAAATCGGTGCAATCACCTGGCCTGACAGCATTTGAAATGCAATCAATTCCCCAATCGACATTTTGCCGTTCATGACAATATCAGCACCCACCCAAAGAATTGAAAGGGTGAATAACTGTTGAATCAACGTGCCTGTGTTACCGGCCACGTTAGCCAGATTAGAGGTAGCAAACGCCGCTTTTACATAGCGGGCCAACACCTGCTCATACTTCTGTACAAACTGTGGTTCCACCGCCATTGACTTTACCGTCTGAATACCGGTGACCGATTCAATTAAAAAAGCCTGGTTTTCCGTAGCCACCAAAAAGGCATCGTTGATGAGCCGGCGATATATCGGTGTAATCGCCAGATTCAGCGCCAGAAACAACGGGATGATTCCTAGCGCAATAATGGTCAATGTGGAATTATAAGCCAGCATTGCGGCAACATAAACTACCGCAAACACCGAATCCAGCAACACGGTCAGTCCGGAACCAGTGATAAAGTTACGGATAGTTTCCAGTTGCCGTACCCGATTGACCACATCGCCCACCTGCCATGTTTCAAAATAGCGCATCGGCAGGTTCATAATATGGCGAAACAGTTTACTGCTGAGCACCACGTCAATTTTGTTGGTGGTATGAGTAAACAGATAGGCACGCAGCGCGGTAATCCAAATCTGAAACATAGTTACCACAATCAGCGCGGTAACCATCACATCCAACGCATCGCTTCCCCGATGTACCAACACCCGGTCAATAATGACCTGGGTAATCAGCGGGGCAACGAGACCAAATCCCTGAAGGATTAAGGAAATCCCCAGCACATTGGCAAATAAACGCTTATATTTCATGACCACCGGAAAAAACCAGCTCAGGCCAAATTTTTGTATTTTTTTCAATTTGTCCGCTTTTTCCGTAAGGCTGAAACGACGGGTGACCATAATCAATTCGCCGGTCCAAACCTTAAAAAAGTTTTCCAGCGGCACGGAAAATGGCTGTACATGCAAGGGATCGGCAACAATCACCGCGTTACCGTCCGTACGAACCACCACTGCATAATTACCATTAGTCAACAACGCGATCGCCGGAAACGGCAACCGGGCAAACACTTCTGTCCGTGGTTTCAATAGTCGCGCTTTTAATGTCAGATCCTGCGCGGCCCGCAATAATGTAGTGGCATCCATCCCGCCTTTGTCAAATACGTAAGCCCGCCGCATCTGTTCTTCATCAGCCGGAATGCCCAGAATCTTGGCAACAATCACCAACGAGGCGAGGCCAGTATCCACTTTACGGGGCACCGGCTGATGGTCAATTGATTTTTCCATGAAATCCCTTACCTCTCTCGTAATGCCTCGTTCTGATATTTGCGGAAAGGATCCAGGAAGAACTCGACGATTCGTTTCTGGCGTATCTTAATTTCCGCCGAAACCGTCATTCCCGGAGTCAGCGGCACCTTACGGTCTCCAACGATCACATCCAGTCTTTCCGGCTTCAGTACCAGACGATACTTAGCTTCCTGTTCCTTATTTTTTTCGTCCGTATTGACAATAGTACTGGGACTGACGTCAATCACTTCGGCATCAATGATACCATACTTTTGGAAATTAAAGGTCGTCACTTTCACTTCCGCTTTTTGCCCCACTTGAATGAATCCGATATCTTTGTTTAACGCCCACGCTTCAATTTCTAATGTGACATCATCCGGAACAATTTCCATTAAAGACTGCGCCGCGGAAACCACGCCGCCCACCGTATGAACCGCCAACTGATTGACCCGGCCGTCAGCCGGCGACACAATCCGCGCCAGCCGGTCTTTTTCCTGCAGTTTTTTTAATTCTTCCATATCCGCGGCCAATGCCTTGCTATCGTCCACCAACTTGCCGGCAATGTCCTTGTCCCGTTCGGCGATCACACCAGCCAAAGCTTCACGGGCCTGGGCCAGGGCAGCTTCCGTCCGGGCAATTTCAGATTCCTGAGCGACCAAATTTTGTTCTAGCTCCATCCGTTGCGACCGCATGTCCAGTACCTGGAATAAGGCAACCGCATCATCCTTCAGCAAGTTTTCCATCCGGTCTTCTTTATCCCGGGAAATAACCAATAGCTGTTTCATTTTTTCTTTATTGGCCCGGGCCACACTGATAGCTGCCTCATTCTGACGGACATTCATCTCCGCCGCAGCAATCTGAGCCTTGAGCTGGTTGGTCCGTCCCAAATACAGGCTCATCTGAAAGCCGGCATCCTTGGGATCCAGATTGGGGTCAGCAACCGGCAGCACAAAGGGACGACCGTCCCGTTCCGCCAGTAACCGGTTGATTTCCAGATTATAATAGGCCACTTCTTTTTTAATCCGGGTTAAATCGGCGCCGGAAAAGGTCTGATCCAGTTCAATCAACAAATCGCCTTTTTTTACCGTTTGGCCTTCTTTAACGTATATGGTTTTGACCACGCCCTTGTCTTCAGCCTGTACTGTTTTTACCTGACCAACCGGTATCACCTTGCCATCGGCGATGGCCACTTCATCGACGTGTCCAAAAAAGGCCCAGAGCAAACCGATCACCAGCAACGTAACCACTGTCCACAATACCAGACGTCCCACCGGAGACGGCGGCGTCTCGGTAACCTCCAGCACCGCCGGCAAAAACTCCGCTTCTTCCGCGCTCAATTGGTTCGCCTGATCCCGGCTGAGAAACCGGTCGCGAAATTCTTTCCATTTTTTCAATATCATATTAGCCCCTCTTGTTGCATATATAGATTATTATAGAGCCCGTCAGCCGCAATCAATTCTTCATGCGTCCCCTGCTCCAATACCCGACCATGATCAATGACTACAATTAGGTCACACTTGCGCACTGTGGATAATCGGTGAGCAATCATCACCATAGTCCGGCCAAAACAAATTTTGTCCAAATTATCCATGATGATCCGTTCAGACTCGTAGTCCAAGGCACTGGTTGCCTCGTCAAAAATCAACACCCGCGGATCCGTCAGGAGTGCCCGGGCAATCGCCACCCGCTGCCGCTGCCCTCCGGATAGCGAGGCGCCCCGCTCGCCCACTTTGGTATCATATCCTTCCGGAAGTTCCAGGATAAATCCGTGGGCCCCCGCCGTTTCAGCTGCCCTGATCACTTCTTCCATTGTGGCGCTGGGACGAGCCAGTGCAATATTTTCCCGGACACTGCCGTTAAACAAATAGTTCTCCTGCATCACCACACCAGTCTGGCGGCGGAACCACTGCGGTTCCACTTCCGCTACATTCTGGCCGTCCAACAACACCTGTCCCTGTTCCGGATCGTACAGGCGCTGGATCAGTTTCGTCAATGTGCTCTTCCCCGAACCCGACCGGCCGACAATCCCCACCCGCATTCCGGCGGCAATATTCAGAGACACATCTTTAAGCACCGGTTCGGTATCAGAACTGTAGCGAAAAGTTATCTTCTCCAGAACAATTTCACCCTTTAGCGGCACCGCGCCACTCCGGGGCGGCTGCAGCACCGGTTCCGTGCGGTTGTGCAACATGGTTCCCAGTGCTTCCATCGCAATACCTGATTGTTGCGCCGTCTGCCACATTGTCACCAGAGACATAATCGGTCCGTTGGCCTGGTTGGCCAGCATCTGGAAGGCAATCAACTGCCCCAGCGTCATTTGGCCATCCATAACCATGCGACCGCCAACCCACAGTACGGCAAATCCGGCCAAGCGTTGAATGACTTCCGCTGCATTGTTGATCGTCATACTAAATACCGCGGTGTCAAAAGTAGTTTTTACCGTCCGGGCCAGTAATTGTTCCCAGCGATGCGCAAACTGGGGTTCAATCGCCAAAGATTTCACTGTGTGCATACCGGTAATGGCTTCCACCAAAAAAGAGTTACTTTCCGACTGGATCGCAAAATTTTTCTTTAAGCGTTGCTGATAAATTGGTGTTGCCATGATGTTCTGTATTAGATAAATTGGAATTGACATCATCGAAATCAGCGTCAACGGAACACTGTAGCTTAGCATAATCGCCAGAAAAACCACCGAAAAAAACGCATTCAGGAGCACCGTAATAAAGGAACCGGTCAGGAATGTACGTACAGTGGACAATCCAGACACAATCAGCATAATATTGCCGACCTGGGATCGTTCAAAGTACGGCAAAGGCAAACTGGACAAATGACGAAACAGCCGGGTACCCAAAATGGTATCCAGTTTGTTGGTCGTATGCGTCAAAAGATAGGTCTGTAAAATATTCATCCCCGACTGGAAAACGCACAGAATCACCATTGCAAAGCCTAGGACCGTCAGCGTTGATAGCCCCTGATTGGCAATGACTTTGTCCACCAGTACCTGCGTGAACAGCGGCATCCCCAAGCCTAAAATCTGCAGAAAAAAGGACGCCACCACCACTTCGCCCAAAAACTTCTTGTAGTGAAGAATGACTCCAGTGAACCACTGCAGGCTATAGCGTCGGGAAATTTCCCGCCATGTCAGACGCCGCCTAAACAACAACAGCTCCCCAGACCATAGGCCGGCAAACTGGGCAGCGGGCACGATTCCGGTCGTTTCCGTCACCGGATCGAACAGGTTGATATTATCCTCAGCATATCGGCTAATGTACAGCAAATTTCCATCTCGCATAATGGCCACTGCCGGCATTGGCAGATGAGGCATTTCCACCGGCGTGGGCCGTTTGCTTTTAATCGTTACACCCAGACCACGAGCCACCCGGATCATTTGTTTTACGCTGGCTTCTTTCTCCATCAGATCCACTGCCTGGAGAACAGCCGCCTCGGTAGCAGGTATCCCCATTCCCTTGACTGCCACCATTAGACACTTGATCAATTTCTCCGCTGCTGTAAGCGGTTTTTCATTGGGATTTGCGTTCGTCATTGACTACCTCTTTACCGTTAAAATGCAATTTATTAGTTTTGGGATATACATAAGC
>DATMYQ010000342.1:0-3435 GCA_035560935.1 Patescibacteria group bacterium
GTCAACAAATGTGTGTGCGTTTTGTGTAATAGCTGATTTTAATCAAGAAAAAGCACAGAAAACAACGGACCGGATCCGAAGCTTCTGTGCCTGATGTGCGAATCAACGAATTATATCGTTTTTTATAAAGATCGTCGAAAATTATAGTTGTCAAGTGCTTACGTTATTGATCCCCGCTCCCCGAGCAGCAAACTACTTCGCTGCAGAAAGCCGGTACTGTTTGGGCGCTTTCTCGGCTGACCAGTAAAACGTGATCGACAGGATCTGAAGTTTCCAGCAGAAAGTATGATTGTGGGTACTGCTGGTCGGGACAGCGAAACAATAATTTTACGAAGTGAACCGTCCGGGTCTGATCCTGAATCCGCAGGATCAAAGTGCCCGGGTCAGGACCGGGGAAGGCTTCCCGCAATGCCGGAGTGTCCGTGCCGATGTTCAGCGTGGCCGCTGCTGCCATGGTGTTCAGTATCCGGCAGACAGACGCGGCGTCATGCCATTCGGCTTTGCCCGGAATAGCGGTGCCAAATGCGTCGTACAACAGGTCTTCCCAGCTTTCCGGGCAGTCCAGGCAAAAATCATACATTGTCTTTATCCTCCGTGCGGTAGTCTGTTAACGAGGGTCTTTTTCCAGCAGCGCCTCATATACCAGGGAGATGATGCTGCCGTATTTGCCGGTTTCCAAATCGGCAGTGGCAAAACGGTTGATTTGACCCGGCATCATGGGTGAATGGACTTTGTTGGTCAACAGGATGATGGCCATATCCTGTTTAAAATCAATGCAGGTGTCGATACCCACCCAGCCGGTATGACCGATGACCTGATCGCTGGCATACGGGCCAAACTCGTAAATATTGCCGGGATGGCCGCCTTTGTTCCAGCCGAGGCCGAAGCGCGGATCACGGACAGAGGGCTTGGTAAAGGCAGTGACCACCGCCGGGCTGCAGAGGCGATAGCCGCCGTAGCCACCGCCGTTCAGCAGCAGTTGAGCCAGTACGGCCAGATCCTGGCTGCGGGAAAAGAGCCCGGCATGGCCGGCGACGCCGTCCAGAGAGTAGAATGCTTTTTCATCATGAACCTCACCCTGGATGGTGGTCTGCCGGATACCGGGGAAATCACGCTGATGGTCGCGGGTGTTGCCGTTGCGTTCCGTGGCGGCGAACTGAGCCGGCGCGAAGCCTTTGCGCAGGGGATTAAACAAGGTATGGGCCAGGCCCAAAGGACGGTACAACTGCTGTTCCAGATAATCATCCAGACGCTGACCGGTGACGTGTTCCACCAGATCACCCAGCAGAATAAAACCGGTGTCGCTGTAAACGGTAGCGGTGCCCGGCGCCCGGAGAAGCGGCGCCTGTTGCGTCAGCGACAGGGTGGTTGTCCGGTCAACGGAATAGAAAGCACCGGCTTCCGCCGGATCGAAATATTTGATTTCCGGAGCGAGGCCGGCGGAATGGGTTAACAGGTCCCGGACGGTGATTTCTTCGCGACCGGCGTCGTGGAAGTCCGGCAGGTAGGCGGACACCCGCGCGTCGGGATCCACGCGGCCTTCATCCACCAGCTTCATCAGCGCCATCACGGTGGCGTAAACTTTGGTGTTGGAGGCCAGATCAAACATCGTGCCGGGAGTCATCGGCTCGCCCGGCGCCAGCAATTGATCGCCGTTGTATTTTTTCTGCCAGCCGTAGGCTGTATTTTTGACGATACGGCCGTCTTTCAGCACTAACAGCACGGCACCGGGGAAACCCCGCGCCACTTCGGAACGGATTAACGTATCAATTTGGGCCAGTTTGGCGCTGGAAAACCCAACGGCAGCCGGTTCGCCGACCGTCAGCTCCGGATAGGGGATGTTGAGGATCAGTTGGCTGCCCGGCGGGGTGATGTGTAAGACTTTCAGGGTATTGTCGCCATTGACGGTGTAAGGTCCCAGGTCGATGGTGGTGCGGCTGTTCGGAAAACGAAGAGCCGCATCCATAGAGATGCGGCGGCCGTTAACGTAAACTTCCGCGCTGATGACGCCGTGATTTTCCACTGTAAGTGAGCCCTGGCCCTGATAAGCTTTGAACAGACGCCGGTTTTGAGCGTAAACGCGGGTGGTGGGACTCGTATCGGGGAAACGGCCATCAATTTGCGACTCTTGCCAAGGTGGATCAATCAGGGTCACCGGCGGCATAGCCGTCGCCGGTGATCCCGAAACAAAGACCAGCAACAGGGCCGCGATCAGTAACCAGAGTCTTGTGTCAGTCTTAGTCTTCATCGCTGCTGCTGCCGAGGAGGCCGCCAAGCAGGCCTGCACCCAGCACACCAGCCCCTAATACAGAGCCTTCTTCGCGGCTACCGCTTTTTTGCGGGGCGGCGCTAAGCATCCGACCGGCGAGACGGGAGAAAGGCAGTGATTGCAACCAGATTTTTCCCGGGCCGCGCAGCGTGGCAAAAAACCAGCCTTCACCGCCGAATAAGCCGGTTTTGATATTGCCGGCCTGCTGAATGTCGAAGTCCACGCTGGGTTCAAAGGCAACAATACAGCCGGTGTCCACATGCAGCACTTCACCGGGATTCAACTGCCGTTCCACGATGGTACCGCCGGCGTGCAGGAAAGCCATGCCGTCTCCTTCCAGTTTTTGCATAATGAAGCCTTCACCGCCGAATAAGCCGGTCAGGATTTTGCGCTGGAAGAAAATACTGATGGACACACCTTTGGCGGCGCAGAGAAAACTGTCTTTCTGACAGATGATGGTGCCGCCGATATCGACGAGATGGACGGGAATGATATTGCCGGGGTAAGGGGCGGCAAAAGCGGCTTTGGCCTTGCCCTGCCCCTGATGGGTGAAGACGGTCATAAACAGGCTTTCACCGGTCAGCAAACGCTTGCCGGCGCCCATCAGCTTATCCAGGAAGCCGCCGCTGGCGGACTGTTTGGAACCGTCGCCAAAAATGGTGTCCATGACTACAGAGCTGTCTTTGTACATCATGACACCGGCTTCAGCGACCACGCTTTCGTTGGAATCCAGTTCAATTTCCACAAACTGCATCTCTGTACCGAAAATTTCAAAATCAATTTCATCGGCGTCGCGGCCCATTGTAGCGGACAGAGGTGGCGGCGTCAGGCCGGGAGGGCCGCCCGCGCTGAGTTCGGCAATGCTGGAGACCGGCACCCATTCGGCAAAGCCTTCCCGCCAGCCGAAGGCTCCCGGATAGAGGCGGGCCTGGTCACGGGCCTGGTCGTCGTCCATTGGTCCCATTTGTTTACCGTCGTAATGTAAATACCACTGCATTCGTATGTCCCTCCAAAGTGTAATAATCTTGTTTGCCTATTGGGAAATGTATATAGTATTCGCCAAGAACCGGTAAAATCATTTTTTTTCGAGAAAAAACAGAAAAAATTTACCGGTTCTAAGTAACGGCTTTACTAACGGATGGACCGTCGGGGCAGGAAATCCGGAT
>DATMYQ010000343.1:0-2527 GCA_035560935.1 Patescibacteria group bacterium
AAAATCTCCTGATGACAATGCATCAGAAGATTTTTTATTAACAGCCTTAGCTATCCGCATGATTCTCAAACCGGGACAAGACAAAACACAGGTCTGACAAACGGTTCAGAACGATCAGCACAGTTCGCTTCAACGGTTCCGTTTGCGCCACTTCCTGTCCACGCGCAAAGCGCAAGCACTGTCGTTCGGCCCGGCGGGTTACGGTGCGGGCCAGATCCAGCGCCGCCCCTCCCACGCTATCGCCGGGGATGATAAAAGCTTTTAACGGCGGTAATTTGGCATCGTAGGAATCAATCCAGCCTTCCAGCGTTGTCACGTGTTCCTCTGTGACATATTGGCTCTCGCAGCCATTGCTGGCCAGTTCCGCCATAACCAGCATCAGCAGTTTTTGCAGCTGCAACACCGTTTCTTTTACTTCTGCTTTTACGCATTGGGCCCGCGCCATTCCCAGCGCGGAATTGATCTCGTCCACGGAGCCGTAGGCTTCCACCTGCAAGCTGTCCTTGGCCACTCTTTCACCGGTTAACAGTCCCGTGGTTCCTTTATCGCCGGTTTTGGTATAAACTTTCATCTGCTCACCTCATAATTAATGATATCAACCAAAAAAGATGTTTAATTCACGGGCGGCGCTGGCGGCGCTGTCGGAACCATGAACCAGATTGCAGCGCATTTCAACGGCCATGTCACCCCGAATGGTTCCTGGTACCGCGCCAACCGGATTTGTCGATCCCATCAGCGTCCGCATCGCCACTATGGCCTGCGGTCCTTCCACTGCCATCGCAATGAGCGGCCCGGAAATAATAAAATTCACCAGATCCGGAAAAAAGTCTTTACCAATATGCTCAGCATAGTGTTTTTCAGCCATTTCACGGGATAATGTCAGCATTTTCAGCTTCACAATCGTTAAACCCTTGCGTTCAATCCGGGAGATAATTTCGCCGCACAATCCCCGACGCACGGCATCGGGTTTGAGCAGCACCAACGTCTGTTCCATTATGCTCCTCCTGCCTTTATCAGTAATTATCAGCCAGCTGACTATAATGCAGCGCAGATTCTTTTAAATTCCGGATTTCCACTTCGTTAAGCTGCCGAACGATTTTTCCGGGAGACCCCATAACCAGCGAATAAGGAGGAATGACTTTACGCTCAGGAATCAGCGTTCCGGCCGCGATAATACAATATTCGCCGATCTCCGCCTGATTTAAAAGGATGGCCCCCATGCCGATCAGACAATAGTCATTTATCGTACAGGCATGGATAATAACACCATGGCCCGCCGTTACATAGTCGCCGACAATGCAAGCCTGATGATTCACGACGTGCAGCGTCGAATTGTCCTGAATATTGGTATACTCACCAATTTGGATGTAATTCACATCGCCGCGCAGCACCGTATTGAACCAAATGCTGGAGTTCGCCCCGATCCGGACATCGCCGATAATCTGTGAGCCGTTGGCAACAAACACACTGTCATGCAAAGAGGGGGTCAATTCTTTATACGGCAAAAGCGCGCCTCTATGATTCCAGATTCTTTCTGTCATAGGATCCTTCCCTTCCACTCAAAATAACACTCCTCCGGCGTTACCGTTTTTTGGGCGTTCGGCGTACGTCAGACGTTGAAGAATCTTCTGACGCCGTTTTGGGAGCTTTCGGGATGAATGGAACCGGGACGATTGCAATTTGACCTTTTTCAAGGGAAGCTTTCAATTTATAGTCCACAATTCCCTCTTTATAAAGTTTGACTTTCAGTTCCAGCAGCAGTTTATCGATTTGCTCCGATAACTCCGACGTCAAATATTTACTTTCCTTCTCCGGCTCGGGCTTTTTGGTCGAAGCTGGCTGGGGTGACGCCGCTCCGTCCCGGTCTGTATGTTCAAAGGTAAGTTCTTCTTTGTAGTTTATAAACATTTCCGAGTCGCTGCGATTTTTTGTAATTTTAGCCATTATACACACTCCTTGGTCATCCATTCATTGGAATCCTGTACTGAGGATGATTCCTAACATAATAAAATTCGCAATTTATTGGCCGATTCCTTCTCGCATAGATAAATAATGCGTTTCCTGAAAAATAAAAAATCCCGGCAGAACCGGGATGATTAACAGACAATATTCAGGGACGGAACCGGCTGTTTAAACGGGCGATAATAATCAGAACAATTCCCAACAGGATAAAAGAGTCGATAAGCGGCCGTCCTATATTTTCCTGTGGAGTACGCAATAAAAAATAGAAAGCGGCGACTACAATCAACACGATATCCAAAATAACTGGCGAACCCTTCAAATATCCCGCCCCCTCCCTCTCCGCCGTCCTGCCGAGAACGATAAAAAGGCATGAGAAAAAGCTGCAACTATTTGAATAACACAGTTATCACAGAAAATATACTGTAAAGAATAATAAACAGTGTCGCTAAAATCACGGGATGATGAAGCAACGCACTGCTGCTCCTGCCTCCGGGCATAATGATCACCTCAATTTTCTATTTCCTCTATTATTACGGAAATCACGACAAAATACAAGGTTATGTAG
>DATMYQ010000344.1:0-5490 GCA_035560935.1 Patescibacteria group bacterium
CATGAATTATATACATAGAGCAATGGAAGATACGTTTCTCCGTCTCAATAATGAGTTCCCAGCGTTACTGCTAACCGGCCCACGGCAGGTTGGCAAAACAACCATGCTTCAAAAATTAGCTAAAGAAGAAAATATAGGCCGAGAATATGTGACACTGGACGATTTGACGGAGCGCCAAATGGCAAAAAACGACCCGAAGATGTTCCTGCAAATTCACAAGCCGCCAGTGTTTATCGATGAGGTACAGTATGCACCGGAGCTGTTTACCTATATCAAAATACACGTTGACCAAAACCATCGGGCTGGTGACTTTTGGTTGACTGGATCGCAGGTATTCAAATTGATGGAAGGGATACAGGAATCGCTGGCCGGGCGTATCTGTCTGCTCCATATGCCTCCCATGTCACAGGCGGAAATCCACGGTACTGCCACTGCACCTTTTGTGCTGGACTTGGAACAGCTGTCACAGCGAATAAAGGAGCGCACTCCTATTGATACTCCTGCACTTTATGAGCGTATCTTCCAAGGCGGTATGCCTGCCCTCATCAGTGGACAGTATCGCGACCATCGGGCACTGTATTCCAGCTACATCAGTACCTATATCGACCGGGATGTAAAAGAGCTTTCCGGTTCTATAGATTCGCTCAAGTTTATGGATTTCATCACGGCCGCCGCAGCTTTATGCGGACAGATGCTCAACTACAAGACCATTGCTGATGCTGCCGGCATTGACCAGATTACCTCTAAAAAATGGCTGGGGATTTTAGAGAGACTGGGAATCGTTTTTTATCTCCACCCATATTCTAACAACATGCTAAAACGCATGGTAACCAAGCCAAAGCTATATTTCTATGACTGCGGGTTGGTGGTATACCTGACCAAATGGAGTAACAGCGATACCCTGATGAACGGTGCCATGAGTGGTGCAATTCTTGAGAATTTTGTAGTATCAGAGATTGTCAAGAGCTACCAGAACTGCGGCTGGGAAGCCTTTATCTATTACTATCGGGATAAAGATACTAAGGAGATTGATATTCTACTAGAGGACAACGGCAAGCTATACCCCATGGAAATCAAGAAAACTGCTACGCCTCACCAGCAGCTCACGCGTGTATTTGGCGTGATTGACAATACTACTTTAAATCGTGGCACCGGCGCTGTGCTTTGTACAACTGATAGACTGTCGGCGTTTGACAGCCAGAATTTGATTGTGCCTATTTGGGGGATATAAGTTTTTTGCCATCTGCGACATTGCTGCCATCTTTGACTAAATAGAAAGCCGCACGCTCAAATGTGAGCTGCGGCTCTTTTCTTGGCAACCTTGTTGCCAGAAGCCTGTTCTTCGGCAATAAAAAAGCCTCTAGCCAACGCTAGAAGCCTTAAATTTCAATGGCGGAGAGGGTGGGATTCGAACCCACGGTACCTTGCGGCACACTTGATTTCGAGTCAAGCACCTTCGACCACTCGGACACCTCTCCATAGAAATATGTTATTTGTTTTTTTGCCGTCGTTGCCTAAAAAAGTTCTTCATAATGCGGGAACACTCATCGGCCCGAACGCCCGCCGTCACTTCCAAGCGATGATTCAGCGCTGTATTCTGGACTACATTGAACAGCGACTCTACCGCTCCGGCTTTGTAGTCGGAACTGCCATACACCAGCCGGTCCACCCGGCTCATCACCAGCGCGCCGGCACACATGGGGCAAGGTTCGATAGTAACGTACAAAGTGGTTCCTGACAGTCGCCAGCGATCCAGCAAATGACAGGCTTCCCTGATGACAATCATTTCTGCATGAGCGGTGGCATCCCGCCAACTTTCCCGCAAGTTATGCCCCCGGGCGATTACCCGGCCATCCTGCACCAATACCGCTCCGATCGGAATCTCGCCCTGATCATAGGCCCGTTGTGCTTCGACCAGTGCCATCCCCATGAACGCTTCATCGTCAATGATTATCCGGTCCAATTCGACCCTCTCCGTATATCCTTGTTACCACGTTCAAGATTATAGCATTAAGGCCCGCTGCTGTCAATGAGCAATACCGCTCCCTTTCCTATAATATTGCTCATCAGTAAATTGTTTTTTAGAATACTGCCAATCATAAATATTCCCTTATTGTAAACAACCCTTTACAATCTACCGGAGATTGTGTATAATAGCCCAATGATTAAAACAAGGAGCCAATTTTTATGAATCAATCGTCTCCCACTGTCCTCTGGTCGCGCGGCTTCTTGCTGTTATCACTGTCCAGCGCGCTGCTGTTTGCCGGTTTCCATCTATTGTTGCCTACTTTACCATTGTTTGCCGCTGCTTATGGCGCCACGACCACCCAAATTGGTCTGATTATCGGCGGCTTTACTTTCTCGGCCATTGGGGTCCGTCTTTTTGTCACTGCCGGCATCCGCCGCTGGGGCCGTCACCGTTTTCTGCAGCGGGGATTGGTCATCTGCATCCTGGCCATGTCAACGTATTATTTTACGAATCAGGCAATGACGACACTGCTGGTCCGTCTGTTTCACGGCGTTGGCTTTGGTATCGCCAGCACAGTATTTGCCGCACTGGCTATCGAATACATTCCCGTTAGCCGCCGGGCCGAAGGCATGGGATATTTTGGTCTGGGTGCTACTCTGATGATGGCCGTCGCCCCGTTGATCGGCCTGTGGTTTTATGAAAACTTTCAGTCCGCCGGTCTGTTTGCCGCCGCCACCAGCATACAGCTTTTGGCGTTAGTCATTCTCGGACTGCTGCCAGCGGCCGCCCCCGACGCCGGCGTCCCCGCTCATCGTGCGGCTGCGCTTTCTCTGCGTCCTTTCATTTTTCCCTGTTTCCTGGCGCTGCTGCTTGGCATCTGCCTGGGCAGCGTCATGAGTTTTATTACTTTACTGGCAAAAGAACGTCATCTGGATAATCCGGGTCTTTTCTTTATGTTCAGCACATCCGGTGTGTTTTTTGTCCGAACTTTTTCCGGTCGCATTTATGACCGGCACGGAGCTGCCTGGGTCATTGTTCCTGCCGCATTTTTCCTGTCGCTGTCCATGTACTTCCTGTACAGCAACAACGTCTCCCTGCTGGTCGCTGCTGCTTTCTACGGAATAGGACTGGGCATTTTGTTCCCGTCACTGCAAACCTGGTTTTCTCAGATGGTGACCTTGGAACAGCAAACCGCCGTCAACGCCTTATACTATAACACATTGGACATTGGCGTCGGCGGCGGCTCGATTCTGCTGGGTTGGCTTGCCCAGGGAAAAAGTTATGCAGTAATATATGAAGTTTCTTTTGTACTCAGTCTAATTTTCTTGGGCAGCTACCTGGCTTATTTATGGCGGCTAAAACGTCTTAAATCGCGCCAGTCTTTGAGTCAAACGCTCTGACAACTCGGTCATATCCTTTGCTTCACCACTGAGTGACTCGGCCATTTCCGCCTGCTGCATCACCTGTCCGGCAATCCGGTCCACCTGGTTGGCCGTGCCCTGAGCGATGGCCGTCAGTTCCTCCGAAGCGGCTGTAATGTTTTGCGCCGCAGAAGTAGCTGATTCCACCGCGTTGGCGACCCGGTTGACATCCTGCGAAACTTGTTCCAACTGTTCCACGATCTCGCCAAATGCGGTCTGCACGTCCTTAGACAACTGAACCCCCTGCTGAATTTCTCCGCTCACTTCATGAACGGAGTTTTTCATGTGACCGGCCCGGCGGTTAGCGTCACCGAGTTGAGCAACAATATGACCGGCAAAACCTTTGGACTGTTCCGCCAGTGTCCGAACTTCTTCGGCTACTACCGCAAAACCTCGGCCGTGCTCTCCGGCCCGTGCCGCTTCAATAGAAGCATTGAGCGCCAGCAGGTTAGTCTGGTTGGCAATGGCATCAATGGTTTGAATCGCCTGATTGATGATCTGCAGAGTATCCACCACCGCGCTCATTTCCGCTTCGGCCCGCTGGGATTTCTGCTGCACGGCGTCAATATTCCTGACCATATCTTCCAGTCGCCGCTGCCCGCTCCCGGCCTGTTCCCGAACGGACTTCGCCCGTTCTCCCGTAGCCGAGGACAACCCGGCAATTTCTTCAATGTCACCGGAGATAGCCTGCATATTTGTCCCCACGTCATTCATCGTCCGCAACTGTTCCTGAATCACGGCCGACAGGTTTTGGGCAAAAGAGGCGATTTCCTGCGAGGTTTTTCGGTTGGATAATGCATTTTCACCAACCACTTCTGTGTTTCTCGTCAGCCGCTGGCTGGCGTTTTGTGTTTCCTGGACCATTTCCTGCAATGAATTCACCATGTTGTCAAAAGCGGTTCCTACCATGGCAAATTCATCCCGTCCAGATATAGCTGCCTGCACCGTCAAATCGCCGTCCTGCATCCGCGCTGTGGCTGTCGTTAGTCGTTCCAGGCCGGAATTCATGGAGCGATAAATCAACAAAATCAACGTATTGGCCAACAGAATCAAAAAGACTGTTCCCAGCAAAATATTCCGTTTGCGCGTCTTCATGTCGTCAATTCGCACATCCAACAGGCGCGTCAGTTCGGCATTGGCCGCCACCAGCAGTTCGGCATCCGCCTGCAGCGCCGCTTCAATCTGCTGAAAGGCCGCCGCGCTGATAACACTTCCATCCGGCCCCGTCAATAGTCGGTGGATGGTCCCAATCATTTCTGTTTCCCGCTGCTGGCGGACATTCAATTTTTCTTCCAGTGCCGTCCGGGTTTCGCCGTTGGCACGAAAGGCAACGTCCAGCCCTCCTCCCAAACCTTCAGAATGGGTCCGTAAATTTCCTAACGTCATAAATAATTCCACCCGGTCCTCCAACGCCATTTGGCGTTGTTCCTGCACCTTTTGCAACCGGCCCTTTAATCCGTTCCGTTTTTCCAGCAATATTGGCAGTCGGTTAATCACCGCATCCATCGTATAATAACTGTCCAGATCCGGATCCAAAATCAAGTTGGAACCGTCTGCCACTTGAGCCAACAGCTTTTGCACCGCCTGCGCCGACTCCTGACCGCGTTTCAGTTCCAGCGCATTCCGGAGTTCCTCGACCCGTAGCGCAGTTTTGAATTCGCCACCATATTTTTCATCCCATTGTAGCATCACTTTGTACGCGGCCTGGACCTTTTCCTGCTGATTTCCCCGCACCAGCTCCACCAACAGATTGGCCGCCGCCGCCGAATACTCGGCGCCCCGCCGTTCCTGTAACGAAAAATCAAGGTTTTTATCAATTTCCCGGATCAAGAAAAACAATAAAATAAGAACGGGTAACAAAGACAGTAGAGCCAACAGACGAAACTTACTCCGAAACCGAAGATTTCCCAAACATTTCGCGATTCCCATCGTTACTCCCCCTCACCAAAACTGACCTCTCACGTTCAGTACACGCCAACAATAAAAAAAGACGGCGACCAGGCATTTATTGCCCGATCCTCCGTCTTTGGAGTCAATTCTTCACCAACTGTTTTGCATGTTCTGAATGAGTTAATTCTAGGGTCCTTCACAAATTTTGTC
>DATMYQ010000345.1:0-4078 GCA_035560935.1 Patescibacteria group bacterium
ACAGCTTTATAATAGCGCAATTTGTCGAAAACAGCAATGTCTTTTTTTGCGTAATATCCGATTACGAACTTTTTTCGCTAACCCAAACTCCAGGAAGTTGGTTCTCCCCTTACATCAATAAATCCCCACTGTCCCTCACACTTTACTGCCCCCAGGCCTTCCGCAAAGCCAAAAGTGTTATCATAAATCGCCGGAGCTACTTCGCGACCGGTTTTGTCCACATAGCCCCATTTCCCGTCCCGCATCACTGCCGCCAGCCCATCGGAGAAAAATTTCACATCATCAAATTGCAGCGGCACCACTTCCCGGCCATTTTTATCGATATAGCCCCATTTATCCTCCCGCATAACAGCGGCCAAACCGCCGGAAAAATAGCGGGCATCATCATACTGGAAAGGAATCACTTCCTGACCCCGGGCGTCAATAAAACCCCATTGCCCCCGATTTTTCAAAGCAGCCAAACCTTCCCGGAAATCATCAGCGTACTCATAGCGAGAGACAATCATTTCCCGACCATTTTTTTCGATAAAACCGTAATATCCATCCCGATTCACCCGGGCCAGGCCACCAGAAACTGCCCATATCGTATCATACCTCGGCTCAACAATCACAGCCCCGGTTTTGTCAATACAACCCCATTTAAATCCAACTCTGACTGCCGCCACTCCTTCCGTGAAAGAAAAAGCGTGATCATAAACCGGTTCCACCACTTCGCGGCCGGTTTTATCAATATAGCCGTATTTCCCGCCCAGTTCAATCAACGCTAATCCTTCAGAAAAGCGCACCGACTGGGACTGGCGATTTTCATACTGGGGTTCGATCACCACTCGCCCATTTTTGTCAACAAAGCCCCAGCCATCGGTGGAAAGGACACCGGCCAACCCTTCACTAAAGTCACTGGCGTCGAGATATTGCAACGGAATCACTTCGCGGCCAAATTTATCGATAAAACCGTAATATCGCCCTTGTTTGACCACCGCCAAGCCATCGTAAAACGGCGCTTCCTTCAGTGCCGGCGGCCGGTATTCATACGCCACCGCCACCAGTTCCTGGCCCCGCTTATCAATTAATCCCCAATTTCCGCCCAAACCAACGACCGCCATCCCTTTAACAAAGCCGCCAGCATCATCATACTGAGCTTCAACCATCTCTCGGCCTGATTTGTCAATATATCCCCATTTATCGCCTTGTTTGACTGCCGCCAAACCGTCAGAAAATATTCGGACACCGTCAAACCGTAATTTCCATAAGCCAGCCATCGCCGCACCCCCATCCTACACCGGATAATGCCACTTTACTCCGTTACGTCCGCAATCTGCAAAGTAACCGCCTCGACTGGAGCCGGCAGTTTTTTATGCGGAACAAAACTCCCCTTGGCATTGCCTTTTAACACATTTTCCGCCAGGCCTTCCGTATTGAGACGGGCAATAAATACATCGCTTTTCGCATCAACGCCAATCATACGGTATTTTCCCGCCGTCGGTGAAATTACTTGCCAACTGCCATCTCCATTGCGGGCTACAATCGTGTTATTCTCCAAATTATCAAATATCATGATGTCCTGATAGGGCAACACACCAATACGGCCTACCTTGTTCGTATTGAAAAAAATGCGGCTTAACTCCCGATTGGCATCAGTACGGTACACACGGTACGCTTCCGGCTTCACCGCGGTCTGCACTTGCATGTAAATCACGTTGGTCGCGGTAGAATAGGCCACATCATGAATTTTACTGCCTTTGGGGAGTTTTTCAACTTTCGTGGACATTTCGTGTTTGTCATCTAACGGATTCAATTGCGACAATACCACTTTTCCATTAGCAGACTCTTCATCATAGGTAGCCATCAACGCCAGGTTACGGTCTTCCAGCCACTTAAAGTAAGAAACCTTTTGCCCATTTAAGCTGATCGACCGCACCAAACTGCGTCCCGGCATAGTATATAACTCTACTGCATCTTCGGTAATATTGGCCATATATTTGCGATCACGGGAATAATAGGCTTTACCGCCGCTTACGACCTGCGTCTGCTCAGTGTCCTTCACGGTAAACGCTGCCGTCGGGGCAAATAAGATTTGATCCAGATATAGATAAACACTAAGTTGAAGTATTGCCCCGGCTACAATCATCAGGGCCAGTTTGCGGGATATTTTCAACGGTGATCCTCCTATCATTTCACAATAAAACTGGTGGGAATCATTCGCTCGCCTAACATGTCGCAGGGCTTGTTTACAACCTGTCCGTTATAAAACAGGGTACTGCTGGATCCACCATCGAGATTGGCGGCAATATACGCCCCTTGTTCGTACAGAATGTTCTGGACATCCACCAACGTGGCTCCCAGTGAATATCCCGGCTGTCGTCCATCAATCACCAGCAGCAGTATCGTGCCGTCTTTACGCTGCGCAATAGCGGTGCGCGGTGCCACACCCCAACCGCCATCACCGTCGGTAATCAGTTTTTTCCCATTGATAATCAGCGGCGGCCCGAAGGTAACCGCCTCGGCTAAGCCCATTTCTTTCATTTCCTTAGCGTTGTATTTACCGGCTATCAAGCCACCGGCCTTAGTCACTCCCACCATCGGAACCTGCTCAGTAATCTCGTTGCCGACGATGAATTTTCCCTCCTTGACGATAACGCCATAGGGAAGACGCCCGGTTCCGGTTCCTTCCGGATCATAAAAACCACCGGCGTTAATCGCCGCAATCGCATTATTGTGCAGCGCCATCGTACTGACCGTATCTCCCTTTTCCTGCAAATCCCGGGCAGTCGCCACCTTGATCCTCGAAGGGTCCTTCACCTCCAGTAAATACCCCTGAAAACGTCCGCTGGTGATATTTGATAACTTTAAGGTATCATCCTTGCGGGCTTTAATCTGCACCAAATCCTGCCGGACATTGTCAGACTGGTCGGCCTCGGGTAAAATGGCTTTGATTTCCTCGGGCGAAAATAGCCAGGTTATATATTGCGGGTGACGCGAAGTCATAATCGCTCCCACTACGGTTCTTTTGACGTTAGTAAAGGGTCCGAACAACACCATGACCGGTGCCAGCAATACAAAAATCAGAAGATTGACTGCCAGAAACTGAACACACAAACGTAAACCGGACAACTGAAACATCCATCATACTCCTTTATCATCAGATACTATAATTAAACCAGCCTGCCGTCAATCCGACGCGCGTTTTTATATCACCGGATAATCCTCCCGGCTCAGCCGTTCCTCCAATCGTTTCAGGTCCACTGCGTTTCCCATCCAAATCCGCTGTAAAGCAAACTGCGGATCTCCTTTTTTAGCCCACCCGGGATCAATCGTAACCGCCAGTAAAAACCCACCGGCCTGTAATACTTCCAGCGTATCCTGATTATAACGGCCGTTGGGATAACAAAAATACCGGGTATCCTGCTGTAACTGCCGGTCCAGTATTTCCTTGGCCTGCATAATATCCTGCCGTTGCTGCTCACGGCTCATTCCGGTCAGATCTTTATGCGCCACACCATGGCTGGCAATTTCCATTCCCGCGGCTTTCATCTCACGAACCTCTTGCCACTTTAGCCGCTTTTCCATTTCACCCACGGATAAAAAAAGCACACTCTTAAATCCATGCTGTTTTAATATCGGCAAAACAACCTCATATGTATCCCGGTAACCATCATCAAAAGTGATCACTACCGGTCGTGACGGTAGCTTTTCGCCTTTTTGCAGATAACTATACAGTTGATCCAATGAAATCGGCTGATACTGTCGCTGTTGTAAAAAATCCATATGCTCAGCAAACCGTTCCCGGGAAATGACCGCGTCATTATCCCGCTCCGCGGCCACACTGTGATACATCAGCACCGGAACCCCCACTGCCGGCATCTCCATCTGCACCGCCGCTGTTGTCTTAGCTAATGGAGTTTCTAATGCATTCCCGGAGGATTTCCCTGTCGTTTCCGGTACTATTAATACTCCATAGCCACACCAGATTCCTGCAATCAGCAGGATAATCCCGCCCAACCACCATTTTTTCATACTATCCACCTTATCATTAATATTCCAAAAACCATACATCGAAAACCATATACTTATCTATTAT
>DATMYQ010000346.1:0-10926 GCA_035560935.1 Patescibacteria group bacterium
GAGCTATACAGTGGGTACTGATGCCTATAAAAATATTCCGACAATTTGCGAACCGTATGGAACTAAGGCGGTTGTCATCGGCGGAAAAAGAGCGATGGAAGCCGCTAAAGAATATTTGTGTGACGCCTTGAAAGATTCGAAAATTGAAATCATTGATTTTATTTGGTATGGCGGCGAAGCGTCGTTTGAAAACGGCGATGCCTTAGTTGCAAATCTTAAAATTCAAGAGGCAGACATGGTCTTTGCTGTCGGCGGCGGAAAAGCAATAGATTGCTGTAAATATGTCACTTATGTTGCGAAAAAACCATTATTTTCTTTCCCGACAATTGCAGGAACCTGTGCAGCCGTTTCTTCAGTCGCTGTTATTTACCATCCCAATGGCGTGATGCTTGATACTTGGCAGCGCGCTGACGGAATGCCTCCGGTCCATGTTTTTATAAACACCAGAGTTATCGCGGCGGCGCCAGAAATATTCTTATGGACCGGCATGGCGGATACAATGGCAAAACATTTTGAAACTACCCTCGCCAGTCGCGGAAAATCATTGACACATGGGGATGCTTTCGGCGTAGCTATGGGTGTTCAATGCTATAAGCCGCTTGTTCAATACGGTGCCAAAGCTTTGGAGGATTGCAAAAACAACATTCCTTCCTTTGAGCTTGAGCAGATATGTTTGTGTATTTTGGTAACAACCGGGATTGTTTCCAACGTTACTGATTTTTCTATTAACAGTAGCATTGCTCATTCACTATTTTACGGGATGACTATTCTTCCGCAAATTGAAAAAAATCATCTTCACGGCGAAGTTGTTTCCTATGGTGTTCTTGTTCTGTTGGTATACGATGGGCAAATGGATCAGCTTGAGGAACTTTACAATTTCTATAAAACAGTTAAGTTCCCAACAAAGCTGGCCGATATCGAAGTTACCTATGATGAGCTTGGTCCGGCAATTGAAAAAACGCTTACGGTGAGAGATATTAAGAACGCACCGTATGAAGTGACTGCAGATAAACTTTATAAAGCAATCGCCGATCTTGAAGAATATAACAGCAAACATTAAGTTCACGCTGAAATTTTGTAAAAAAATAGCGCGATATTGTTCACGGTTTTGGGATTGTAAATAGTCATTAATTGGGGGTTTATCGATGAAATCGACAACGAATAAATTGGTAATTATTGGTGTGGGGCATGTCGGGTCGCAAGTTTTGGCCACTGCCGTTGCTCATCAAATTGCCGCGGAGATTGCTCTGATCGATATTGAGGAAGGACGAGCAATCGGGGAAGCTTTGGATGTTAATCATGCGACACCTTTTGACTATAATGCGAATATAAACGTACATAACGGTACCTATGAAGATTGTACCGATGCTAAAGTTATCATTATGTGTGCAGGGCCTAGCATTATACCGGGGGAGAATTTAGATCGCCTTGTTTTGGCGGGGCGTAATACGGAAACGGTTAAAGATGTTATGAGTAAGATTGTTACCCATACTCAAGATGCCGTGATTATTTTTATTACGAATCCGCTTGATATTACAACGTACTATGCGGCAAATCACTTTGATTATCCCGCAGGGAAATTATTCGGTACCGGGACAATGCTTGAAACAGCTCGGCTAAAACGAATTCTTGCCGATCGCTATCATGTCGCGCCGACTAGTGTACAAGCATTGATGCTGGGTGAGCATGGAAATTCAGCTTTCCCGGTTTGGAGCATGGTCAATATCTCTGGCATTCCGGTCACTCAATTAGACCAATATTTTGGCACCGATTCGATTAACCGGGAAGCAATCGGCGAACAAGTGATACAAAGTGCTTACAATGTGCTGAATGGCAAAGGCTGGACTAATACCGGCATTGCTATGGGGGCTGTCCGTCTGGCCAAAGCAGTTATGTACGATGAGCGCTTTGTAGGACCGGTTTCTGTTACTCTTAACGGTGAATACGGCATAACTGAAAAAGTTTCACTCAGTATTCCTTGCGTAATTGGTAAAAATGGTATCGAACAGAGACTTCCCTTGTCATTATCGGATGAAGAAGTTGTGAACCTAAAGCATTGTGCCAAAACAATTCGTACGGTTCTGGATTCGATTCACATTGATTAGCAAGCCGGTTTAACCGGCACGGCTAATTATTGCCCGGTACAGTGAAGAAACAGAGCCCCCGATTCTTGTTGCGGAACCGGAGGCTCTGTTTCTTTGTTCGTATATCAGAAAGTACAAACTCAGGTCGAGAAAAATGCTTTACTCGTTTTTCTTAGACCGTCTTAAAATTTTTGCCGGACTTCCAGCATGGTTGTCCGACCCGGGGACAGACTTTCCTGATAGTATTGGCGATCGAAAAGATTGCTGATGGACAGGGATAGTGTAGTGTTTTTATCACAACGGTAGTTGAATTTGGTATCGACGACGAAATAGGGTTGGAATGAACCAAAACCGCTGGTTGGCTCGGTGTTTTTATCGGACTCATAAGTACGGGATACATAACGTCCCTGCAGATTGGCGGTCCATTTCTCTTTTTCGTAGGTCAGACCAATATTAAAGGCGTCCTTGGGAACGGTGGGAACCTGCTTGCCGATCAATGTGGGATCGCTATTGGCGGTGATGGTCGGATTATTATGGGTGTAGTTAACGAAGCCGCTCCACTGGGGTGAAAAGCGATGATCCACTTCGATTTCCAGGCCGGTGATTTCCGCCTGACCGGCATTTTTCCATTGCAGTTCTTCCTTAGTAGCGGATAACTTGCGGTTAAAACCCTGGTAAATAATATTTTCAACATTATTGCGGAAGATAGCTACTTTGACAGCGGTGGCCGGGTTAAAACGGTGATTTACACCCAACTCGTAAGACGTGGACGTTTCCGGCTGCAGGTCGGGATTAGGCAACAGCAACGTATTGGTCGTGTCCCAACGCCGGGCCAGATTAAAAATAGTCGGACTGACGAAGGACTTACCCGCTGACAGATACCAGGAAGTTTGTTCATTGACCTTAAATAGGAATGCGGCCTTGGGCGAAAACTGGTTGGCGTTTTTTTCCGGCAGAGAGCCGGACGGATTGTAGCCATTGTAGAACTTCCACTGGTCATAGCGTCCACTGAGTACGAAGGTGGTTTTATTGCTCAAGGTCATTTCATCCTGGAGATAGACGGAACGAGTCAGCGTCTTGCCGCCGGAACTCTCTAGCAAGTTGTTGTAGGAAATGACCGCGGGGTTGCTCAGTCGATAGGTTTTGCCATCGCAACTGTCAACCTTGCTGTCAAACCCCATAGTCAGGTTGTGTTGTTTGTTGACCTGCCAATTCAGGTTGATTTCACCTTCGTAGGTTTTAGTCGGATTTGGGCTGAAGTTGGTGCCGGTAATTGTCCAATAATCGCTGAAATTCAACTCACTCCAACGGATTTGCAGTTCCTTATCCGGGTCAATACGCGCTTTGTACTGAACGCTGGTGGTTTCAGTCAGGCGTTCGGCCCGGTCGGTCGCGGTTTCGAATTTGTACCGATAATCGGCGCGGCCTTTGTTAATGATTATCTTATCGGTATCGTTGAAATGGTAGACCAGCTTCAGGTTATATTGGGTGTTATCGCTGCCGAATTTCCCCTGATTGGCTTGAGCGGGGTTAATAATGTAGCCGTCGGTTTCATCACGGGAAAAATCAAGATAATATTCCAGTTTGCCAGCAACATTGTTGTGATGAAAGGTGGTGGAACGGGTTCCCTGCGAGCCGGCGCCCAGCGACAGACTGGTTTCCGCCGGCGCGTTCTCTTTGGTAATGATGTTAATGACGCCGCCCATGGCGCTGGAACCATAGAGGGCGGAGATGGGACCGCGGATAACCTCAATGCGTTGGATGTTGTCGATGGGAATGTTGGCCCATTGAACGCCGCCGGTATATCCGTTGTTTAACGGCATGCCGTCAGACAGCACAAGAACCCGGTTTTGGCTGAGGCCACGAATAGAAATTTTGGTGGCTTTCATGCCGCGTTGGCCTTTGATGTAAACGCCGGGAATGGTTTGCAGCGCGTCATCCAGCGTGCGGATATTTTGTTTTTGCAGGTCGGCTGCAGTGATGACCGTGACGCTGGCCGGTACATCCATCACTTTCTTCTCGGTTTTGGTGGCGGTAATGACCACTTTATCCAGGTCGAAGGTTTGGGGATCGGCAGCGGCGGCGAAAGAAGGGAGCGCCGGCAGCAGCAATAATCCGGCCAGCGCCAGAGAGGTCAGTCGTCGGATTGGTTTTGACATGGATTGCAACTCCTTTTCATTTTTATTTGAATGGGCGACGCCTACAAAACCTGGGGGTTTCCATCAACTTGCCAGGTTAGCACACCCAGTACGGCGTCGATCGTTTCCGGACAATGGCCGTCAGTCATGTGGCTGAGCAGAAAATCAGCGATCTTTTTTTCGGTGGCTTTGCCGGATAAGCCAAAGATTTTAAAATATTGTGTGTAATGCCGGGTCATATATTCCTGGGTTTCCTGATAAACCTCCCGGTAACGGTAATAGCGCAAGGTCGGATGAAAACCACTGCGGCACAAGATATTGAGAGGGAAGGTGACGTCAAAGGCATTGCTTCTTAGCGGCGCGCCGAATAAATATTCCCAAAGCAGGCTGCGCATCCGGATCCGGTAGGGTCCGGAAAATCCAATCAGACAGCAGCTTCGCCGGGCAACCCGGTTCATCTTCATCAAACTGCCATAGTCAAAGATGGCCGGTGTTTTGGCGGCGAAGGCGACGTCGTATGCGGCTGTTTCCGGGATATCCTGCCAGTCGGCGGTAAGGATTTCCACCCGGTCGTCAAGATTTTCCCGGCGGGCTTCTTCCTGCAGAATATCCAACATCACGGTAGCGGTGTCCAATGCGGTGACCTTGGTCGCGAACGCTGCCAGCGGCAGGGTATAGGTGCCGGGACCGCAACCGATATCCAGGATGGTATCATCGCGCCGAATCGTTCCCTCCTGCGCCAGAATGGCAATGATCCGTTGGTACAAACGCTGGCTTTGATGGTTGCGCTGGGCCATATGACCGGCAATGGCATTCCAGAAATCTTCCCAACCCTGGAGGTTGGCGTAGCCGGTTCCCAACGAAGATTGTTGACGTGATTGTTGCCAGGCTGCTGCCCAGAAGTGGGCGTCGTATGTTGTCTGGCTCATTAATGTGGATCCCTCCTTATGCTGTACCAGCTGTCTTCATTTAGCACGCCGTATAGGGGGTTGATTTTCCAGCCGGTGATCGCGACGCTTGTGGGCTGGATAAATGAATCCCAATACAGGGCGATAGCCGGTAAGTTCTCGGCGTAATATAGCTGAAGGTCGGCGGCGTGCTGCTGGTAATCCGCCGGGAGCCGGTCGCGGTTCATTTGGTCGACCAAGCTTTGAAAAGCGGTGTCGGTAACCATTGCCCAGCCGATATTGCGGCCATCCATGTAGCCGGAACCCATTCCGGCCCACATCATCATACCCCAGGGAGTAGTCCGTGCTAATAAAGACGTGTACGATTTGTCTCGGTCGCTGATGGTGCGGTAGAGGGTGCTGTCGGCCAGCTTAATCACCATATTGACGCCGACCGCCCGGAAATATTTTTGCAGCAGTTCCGCGATACGAATGTTTTCGGCGATATCATTACGGACGATGATTTCGAAAGCCAATGACTGACCTTCTTTTTCGCGAATTTTGTCGCCAATCGCCGTATAGCCGGCCAAATCTAAAAGCTGTTGGGCTTTTTCCGGTGAAAATGAAAGTGGCCGGGTTGAGGTGTAACCCGGTGTGCCCGGCGGGATAAAACCGGCGGTGGGAATGATGCCGCTCACCGGTGCAAATAAGCGGATCAACTCATCATAATTGATTGCATAAGATAATGCCTGCCGAACCCGCGAGTCAGCCAGTGCCGTTTTGCTGGTGTTGAAGATTAATGCTTTCGAGACCCCTAAGTTGGGGACCTGGAGCAGACGAATCCGGGGATTTTGCCGCAAGGCCGCCGCATAAACCGGATCAGTGCCGCCGGAATAGGTGTAAGTCAGGTCAATATCGCCTTTTTGAAGAGCCATTTGCAAGGTATCCGGATTTTTAAACAGACGAATCCGGACTTCGGGAAAGACGGGTGGTCCCCGGTGATAATTGGGGTTGGCGATAAAGGTCAGCAGGCCGCCTTTGGCGTCAAAGTGATGAAATACATAGGGGCCACAACCGATGGCGGCTAACGGAGAATTAAAAGCAGCCGGCTGATCGACAGCGGCGAAGATATGTTGCGGGAGAACCCGCAGCACCAACAAATTGTATAAAAACCGGGGGTTGGGTTGAGAAAGAGTAATGATCAGGCTCTGCTCATCCGGGGCCTCAATCGACTCAATTAAGGCAAAATGACTGCGGTATTCGACACTTTTGGCGATATGATACTCCAATGTAAATTTAATATCGGCGGCTGTCAGCGGCTGGCCATCATGCCAGGTAAGGCCGGGGCGCAGGGAAAAGTTCCAGGTTTTGCCGTCCTCGCTCTCCCAGGACTGGGCCATATCGCCGCTGAATTGACCGCTTTCGGAGAGTTTGACGAGTCCCTGATGAGTAAAAATGGCCCGGAATATCCCGAAGTAATAGTCGTCAATATTAATGTTTTCCATTTTCATCGTGCTACCGATTGTCAACACATTCGCTTCCCCGGTTTTTGCCGGCGCGCTTGGCGTTGGCGAGCTGGGCTGGTTACAGCCGCTGGCGCTAAGCAAAATCAAGAGCAGAAATAGCAGCAGATAATGCGGGCGGTGGTTGTATTGAAGCATCATGATCTTCCCTTCTCCCCAGTGAATATTGATTACCGATGGTATCAACCATCGCGTATCAAGAGCTACGTGGTTGTCAGTTGTCGACGCAGGCTAAATAAATCGGTGGCGGGAGGGCCAAACACCGCTGCCGGGGTGCCGGCTGCCGTGATTTGCCCGTTGACCATGACCAGCACTCGGCTGGCGCTGGCCCGCAACAGTTCGGTATCATGGGAAATCAGCAACATACCGATGCCGGTACGGTTTTGCAACTGATGCAGCAACGCCATAACCTGGGCTTGGGCAACAACATCCAGCATGGCGGCAGGCTCATCGGCAATGAGCAGTTCGGGTTCCAGCGACAGTGCGCGCGCGATGGTCAGCCGCTGGGCCTGACCGCCGGAGATTTGATGAGGGTACCTCAGCAAAAGTTCCTCTTCCAGACCGACGGCGTGTAGCAGGCCGCTTAAACGATCTAAACCCTGCGCCGTTGAGGAAATCAAACGGTGAGTCAGCAATGGCTCCAACAGTGCTTGGCGAAGTTGCTGACGGGGATCAAACGCGAGAAGTGGATTTTGAAAAATCATTTGTAGAGGTCGCCGCCGGGGTGTGAAAAATGGCGGTGAAGAGGTCGGCAGTTCCACGTCCTGATACAGGATTCGTCCGGCGCTGGGTTTGATCAGACCGGCCAGCATTCGCGCCAAAGTGGATTTGCCACTGCCGCTGTTGCCTGTCAGGCCGAGGGTTTCGCCGGCTGTCAGACATAGGCTGACGCCGTCGACGGCCCTTACGGTGCGCTGGCTGAAAAATCCCTGACGAAAATGTTTCTGTAACGCGATCGCCTCAAGCATAGTGACATCTCACCTGCCAATCGCTTGATCCACGCAGCGTCGGAGCCTGCTGACGGCATTGCCGACGTTGCGTCGGCGATAGCGTGGCCAGCAATTGGCAGTGGGCCGCAAACTTACAGCCGGGCTGCTGATCGAGCGCTGCACCGCAAAAAAATGTGGCCGCCAGTAAACCATTGGCCGGGTGAGCGGACAGCAACGCACGCGTATAGATATGGCGAGGCTTGGCGTAGAGCCGCTCCGGGGCCGCGATTTCCACTACTTCGCCGGCGTGCATGACCATCACTTGTTCGCAGGTGGCCGCCAATTCCAAATCATGGGTAATGAGCAGCAGAGCGCTGGTCACCAGACACTGGTGCAACAGCAGCATATTATCGGTGCGCACGGCAGGGTCCAACCCTTTTGTCGGTTCATCGGCGATCAATAAGCGCGGAGAACCACCCAGCGCGATCGCCAGTAAAACCCGCTGGGCCATGCCACCGGACAATTGATGAGGATAGGCGGTGTAGACAACCTTAGCGTCTAATCCTACTTGGCTTAGCAACTGAAAAACCTGGTCCCGCAGTTTGCCGCCGTGCCGGTTGGCATGCGTTAGCGCCAGGGTTTCGGCAACTTGAAAGCCGACCGAGAGGGTGGGATTAAGGCTGGCAGCTGGATTTTGGGGAATCAGCGCCAACTCTCGTCCCCGGATGCGGCGTAATAAATCCGGTGTTAATGGCGTACCTTGCCAGAAAATACTGCCGGAAACCGTTGCGTTATGCGGCAGGATGCCTAACAGAGCGGCAGCCAGTATTGATTTGCCGCAGCCGCTTTCACCAATAATGGCTGTACGGGACAACAGCGCCAATGAAACCGTCAATTGTCGGACGGCAAAAAAAGGCTCCGGAGTTTTCATAAAGGAAATGTTTAAATCTTTCAATGTCAATAAATCCATACTAATCCTCCATTAGCGAATCTGCGGCACTGGCGGTTGCCCGTTGTTCCAGATAATATCCCCAGGCAACGAAAGTGAAGGTCGACAGCGCGATGCAGCCGCCGGGAGGCAGGTACCAGTACCAAAGATCATTGCTGAACCCGCCCCGGTGAAAGGCATAATAGAGAATTCCGCCCCAACTGACCCGGGTGGGATCTCCCAGACCGAGAAAGCTTAAGGCGGCTTCGGCCAGCATGACGTGAGCGGCCGTGACGATGAACTTGGCCAGGATCAATTCCCGCAGATTGGGCAGAATGTGAGCATAAATGATGCGGTAGCCGGGAAGTCCCAGCGATACCAGGCTTTCGATAAACGGCAATTCACGCAATTGCAGTACTCGGGCTTGAACGGAACGGGCGGTTGAACACCAACCCAATAACGAAATGACCAGAACAATATTGCTCAAACCTGGGCCCAGATAGGCAGCCAGGAGAACCATCAGTGGCAGAAACGGGATTAATAACGCCGTGTCAATCATGCCTCGGAACACTTCCCGCCCCCAGCCGCGCAGGTAAGCGCCGCCGATACCGGCCAGCGTTCCCAGACAAACCGATGATACTGCCGCTGCCAAACCGACAGTCAGGGAAATTTGGCTGCCGTAGATGACCTGGGCAAGGATATCTTGACCGATATCGTCGGTGCCCAACCAATGAACAGCGCTTGGCGGTGAAAATGGAAAAAAACGTTCCCCGGGAGAAAACGGTGAAATAAACGGAGCGAAGAGGGCGATTATCGATAAGCCGACGATCAACAGGCAACTGATAACGCCCCAGGGAGAATAACGGGAGAGGATTGGCACCGCGAGACCTCCTTTGGGAAAATGATATTAAGAACCTATTCGGGGATCAATTAGACGGTACAAAACGTCGATGAACAGATTTACCGTTACCACAAACACGGCTAATATCAGCAAGCAACCCTGCAATACCGGATAATCCCGAAAGACGGCGGCGTCATAAATCAACGTTCCCATGCCGTTGAGTGAAAAAACCACTTCAATCACCAATGCGCCGGATATCATGTAGCCCAGTTGCAGGCCAATCATCCCAATCACCGGTAGGCAGGCGTTGCGCAGGATATGAATCCGGAGAATTCGGCCCGGTGATAGGCCTTTAATCTTGGCATAGGTCACGTAGGGATCGTGACGGCTGCTCATAACACCGCTGCGCATCACCAGAAATTTTCCGGCGGTAGCGGAAATTGCCAGCACCATAATCGGCAAAACAAGATGCCAGGCCACATCAGCAAAATAAGCGGACAGCGAAGCGGCGGTGCCACTGCTGATTCCGCCCAACGGGAACCACTGCCATTCAAAACCGAATAACCGAATCGCCAGCATTGCCAGGAGAAAAGGGGGGCAGGCGGCGGTCAATAACGCGAGTAACGTCAAAAAAATATCCAACGGTGATCCCGCCCGCCAACCGGCCCAGGATCCGAAAAACAGCGCCAGCAAAGAAGAGATTAACAGCGCGGGCGTCAGCATCAGCAGTGTCCAACCCAGTCGATCAGCAATCAGCTGGCTGACCGGCTGCCGGAAATGAAAAGAATAACCCAGATCGCCGGTAGACAAAGCTTGCCAATAAGCGACGTATTGCTGCTGTAGCGGTTGATCCAACCCGTATTGCCGGGATAAACCGGCCAACATCGTCCGATCCGTGACGCCGGCATCCGCGCCAAACCGGAGCAGCAGCGGATCACCGGGCATCAAGCGCGGCAAGAAAAAATTCAGTGTGAGGACAAGAAACAAAGTGGCCGGAATGCGCAGGAATTTTAGGCGCCAATCATTCATAGACGGACAGGCCTCCTTTTTTGCCAGGGAAAATAAAAAAGCACAAAACCTGGAACCAGATGTTCCAAAGGTTTCGTACCTTGTGTTATAGTAATATGTACCGATGCGATCTTGGGATTAAAAAGAACGGCTAAAAAATATCCGGCAATTGAAACATAAAATCCTTCGTGAATCTTATGAATTTTTCAACCGCGATTCCATCATAAATTATGCCTTGTAGGCTTGTCAATCTTCTTCTAAGAAATTCGAGAAAAAATTCACTTTGATATTAAAGAATCCATTACTCTTGACACTTTGTGAAAAACATGACAAAATATGATACGAATAGATTGCAAGAAGTAGTCCGAATTTCGATGCTATCCAAGCAAGTAACCCAGTATCGGTGCTGAGACTGAATATTCTATCGAAGTAGCATTCAAGCAGTAGATATACAGCAGTAGATATACATAAGATGAAACCATGAAGGTTGGCACGTTATTTTGACGTATGCCGATTTTCATGGTTTTTTTGTACGATGGGGCAAGATTCGCTCATTGTCAGAAAGTCGGAAGGGAATAGGTATAAAAA
>DATMYQ010000347.1:0-2293 GCA_035560935.1 Patescibacteria group bacterium
AGCGGACTTTTATCCACTTGTAAAATTCTCCCCAGATTCAAATCGGCTAAATTAATCTGCGGATGACCCAACCGCCGGCCTGGTACAAATGAACCATGGCAATCGGAGCCTCCGGTCATCAATAATTGATGCCGGAGACACCATTCGCGGGCCATAGCGGTCGTATCCCGATCGTGTCCCGGATGGAAACATTCCACACCGTCAATTGATTCTTCGTAAAAACACTCCAGCGTTTCTTCCAAAACTGTTCCATGAAATTCGCTACCGGGATGTGCCAGAACCGCCACTCCGCCAGCACTGCGAATAGTATCAATTACAGCCACCGGCGCGGGAAATTCCGGGAACTGTATTTCGTTTTCTGTTGTAAACAGCCGTTCAAAAAAATCTTTTACCCCCTGGCAAAGGCCTTTATCCATTAAATAATTCAACGATTTCCAGCCGCCCCGTTCCGCTTTATACCGGTAACCCAGATATTCATTATAATCCACTCCCGGCAGTCGCCGGGCGGCCAGTTGTCTGATGCACTGTCGGTCAGTCTCTTCCATCAATTGCGTGTTATGCTGCAAGAGACACTGCAGTTGATGAGACTGAAAATCGATTCCATATCCCAATATGTGAAACTGGTGTCCTCTGCTGGTTGAGCAAACCTCCACTCCCGGTAAAAAGCAAAGATCATATTGTTTCGCCAATTGCGCCGTCGCCGCCACGCTGCCCACCGAGTCATGATCCGTAACGGCAAACACCTGAATCCCCATCTCCCGGATATTGTCTACCAACTGCACCGGCGTCCATGACCCATCCGATGCAATGGTATGAATATGCAAATCCGCTGTTATCATCCTGTTTCCTCTATTTCCTTTACTTTCCGTGTCTCCAATGCCCACGGGGAAATCGCACGGCAACGGAGGTACCATCATTCCCCGTTTGGATATCAATTTTCGCATGATGCCGGGCAGCAATGCTGTAACACATCGCCAATCCCAATCCGGTGCCATTGTCTTTTGTGGTCATAAAAGGCATGCCGATTTTTTCCAAGACTTCCGCCTTAATCCCTTTTCCCTGATCCTTTATTGTCAATACCACGCCACCTTTTTCCGCCCAGGTACTAATCGTCAGGCGTCCCCCCGCATCCATCGCTTCCAGTCCGTTGCGAACCAGATTGAGTATCAGTTGTCGTACTTCCTTTTCATCCGCATAAACAGAAGGGATTTCATTCAATTCCCAGACCGTCATTTTATCGACAATACTAGCATCCGCCTGGATGAGCGGCTGCAAATTCTTGACGATGCTGTTCAGGTTTGTCATCTGCAGATCCACTCTTTTGTTTTTTGCCAATGCTAAAAATTCACTGATGATATCATTGGCCCGATCTAACTCATCAATCATCAGTTGAAACTGATCCCCATAGGCCGCCAGTTCAGCTTTTCGACTCATCATCTGTAAATATCCCCGCACAGTGGTCATCGGATTGCGAACCTCATGAGCAATCCCCGCCGCCATTTCTCCGACCAGATTAAGCCGGTCAAGACGTGCCAGATTTTTTTCCAGTTCTTTGCGTTCCGTAATGTTCCTCATGACCGAAAGAAGTGTTTCTACCCGTCCGTGCGGATCAAACTCGGGAATAATATGCGCCTGGAAATACACACTATTCCCATCGAAACCTGGAAACTCCAGCTCCAGCAGCCGGTCGTTTCCTGTATGAAACACCTTGTGATAACAAGCTTCCAGCGGTTGGTAGAATTCTTCCGGGAAACCAATTTCCTGATTCGTCTTATGAATAAAATCGGGAGCGGCAACGTCAATATATGATTCGATGACCGGATTCACGTATAAGTATCGCATGGATTTGTCCAGACGGGAAATAATATCCTGGGCATTTTCCACCAACGTCTGAAATTCATTTTCCTGTTTACGCATCTCTTCGGTTTGTCGTTTAATTTTGGCAAAGCTTTCCCTCAGTTCACTGGCCATCTGATTAAAAGATGCTGCTAAAAAACCGAATTCATCCTGATCATTAATGTCCACTTTTGCTTTCAGGTCACCCGTGGTAATGGCCAGAGCCCCGCGGGCCAATTTGGCAATAGGCCGGGTAATACGTCGGGTGGCAACGATCGCCGTGAGTAAGCTCAACAAAATCCCCATTCCATATAAAATCGCAATTTTATACAGTATAGTCTGATTCCGTGCCGCAATCATTTCCTGATCCGCAAAGGCCACCACCGCCCAGCCATTTTTATCCGATACTCTGATTCTCATTTGGTATATTTTACTATTTAAATGAATTGGATATAAT
>DATMYQ010000348.1:0-15939 GCA_035560935.1 Patescibacteria group bacterium
GTCGTAAATCTATAAACATAGTAATCAAAGTGTCAAAAACAGAGAAAAATTAACAGGCTATTAACAACCTCATAACATGGTGGCCAAGCAGGGCGTATATACTGAACACATGGTAGCGGGTACGAATCCAAACCTTGAGATGGAGGAAACATCATGCTGGAATTAAAAGATATACGTAAACAATTTGACGGAAAAGTCGTGCTGGATGGGATCAACTTGGAAATTCATCGCGGCGAGATTGTTTCGATGCTGGGACCCAGTGGCAGCGGCAAAACCACTCTGCTCAACATCATTTTGGGATTAACGGCCGCGGACAGCGGCAAAATTATTTTTGAAGGTGCTGACATTAGCCGGGTATCTATGAAAGAGCGGGGGTTCAATATCGTTTTTCAGGATTATGCTCTTTTTCCCAACCTCAATGCGTACAAAAATATTATATATGGTCTGAAAAACAAAACGAATATGGCCAGTCGGGAAGAAATTGAAGAGTTGATTGACTTTTTGGAGCTGAGGCCGCATTTGTCAAAGCGTATTGATCAACTGTCCGGCGGGCAAAAGCAAAGGGTGGCACTGGCCCGGACCCTGGCGACAAAACCGAAGATATTGTTGTTGGATGAGCCCTTGAGCGCCTTGGACGGCGTGATTAAGGAAACCATCAAGGAGCGGATCAAAGCGATTACCCGCAAATATAATCTAACGACCATCATCGTCACCCATGATCCGGAAGAAGCTTTGACGATGTCGGATAAAGTGCTCATTATTGATAATGGAATTGTTTCCCAATACGGTACGCCGGGCCAGGTTATCCACCAGCCGCGGAATCCTTTTGTAGAAGAATTTATTCTGCGGCAGCTTATTATTAAAAGGGATAATATTTACGGCTTGTTTCAGGAGTGCCATGCGTAAGCGAAAATTAGAAATTAAGCTAATATTTGCCGCGATTTCCCTGTTTTTTCTCGTTTTTCTAACGGCGCCGCTGCTGGTGCTGCTCGGAAAATCTTTTGATAGCGGTGCGGGGTTGAATGTGGCGAATTATACCGCCGTAATCGGGGATAAGAGTACTGTGACCACGGTTATGAACAGTGTAAAAGTTTCTTTGTTGGCGGCGATGATTACCACTGTTTTGGCCTTTTTTTTATCCTATACAGTGAATTGCACTAAAATATGCCGGAACCTGAAACGGATAATTACTGTCGGCGTTTTGGCGCCGATGCTGTTACCGACAATCACTTATGGTTTTGCCATTATTTATTCTTTTGGTAAGCAGGGACTGTTGACCAAGCTTTTCGGGCGGGAACTGTTTGCGATTTACGGATTTTCCGGATTACTGCTGGGCTATGTCATCTATACGCTGCCGCCGGCGTTTCTTTTGTTAAATAATTCGTTCGGCTACATAGATAAAAAATTCATGATTGTTTCCGCGCTGATGGGAGACGGGGTTTGGCGCCGCTTTTCCAACACGGTCTTGCGGCCCTTGGTCGGTACCATTGGCGGGGCTTTCATCCTGTCTTTTATTTTAAGCTTTACTGATTTTGGTATACCGGCATCGGTGGGAGGAACTTATGATGTGATTGCCACTGAGCTGTATCAGGTGATGCTGGGGTCCATTCCTGACTTTCATAAAGGTTCCGCCGTCGCGATGCTGATGTTGCTGCCGGCTGTGGGCGGGGTTCTGTTTTTGCAGTATCTGGAACGTTTTAATTTCCATTATGAGAATTTCTCGACGGTGGACTTACCGGACAGTCGGTTGCGGGACTGGAGTTTGGCCGTGATATCCATTGTGTTAGTGGTTGCCATGTTATCGGTTTTCTTAGTGATGTTTGTCGCACCGCTGGTTAAAAATTATCCCTATGACATGAGTTTTAGTCTTCAGTTTGTTCAAAAAGCGTTGTTTACCAATGCGATTTTGGGTATATATCAAAATTCTGTACTGGTGGCCGGCGCTTCTGCCATTATTGGAACTGCCATCGCTTACAGTGCTGCGGTGATCAATGTCCGCACTGCGATTGGCAGACCGGCAAAATTTACTTTGGATCTGCTGGCCATGGTTACCAACACGGTACCGGGTATGGTCCTTGGGCTGGCTTATTTGCTGTTGTTTAACGACAGCGATATTAAGGGAACATTTTTGATCATTGTGGTCTGCAATATCGTCCATTTTTTTGCGACGCCGTATTTGATGGCCAAGAACTCTTTGGGCAAACTGAATCCGGCCTGGGAAACCACGGCCGAATTAATGGGAGATACCTGGATCAAAACCATTTTCCGGGTGATCATTCCCAATTCTGCCGCAACTATCGTGGAGATGTTTGGTTATTACTTTATTAATGCGATGGTGACGATCAGTGCCGTGATTTTTCTGGTGACGGCCCGTACGTCTGTGGTCACCAGCAAAATTAAAGAGCTGCAGCACTTTGCCAGTTTCAACGAAATTTTTGTTTTGTCCATACTCATTTTTATTACGAATCTGGCAGTTAAAGCGGTGTGTGACCGGGTCAATGAAAAATGATCATTCCGATCGATGCTACCCGGAATGATGATATAAATGAAAAAATAAAAAGGAGAGTGATATTAATGGAAAGAATAGTCCGAAAATTTTTACTGGGTTTCTTGGTGCTGACAATGGTGGTTGGTTTGACGGGGTGCGGCGGGAACAGCGGCGCAACGAAGCCGGACGCCGGGGCAAAGACCGAAGCCCAGAAAGTGGTTATTTATACTAACGCGGATAAAGAAGCGGTGGATGCGATGCAGAACAGCCTGAACGCTGCCGGATTTGAAGGTAAATATGTGCTGCAAACGTTGGGTACGTCTGAACTTGGCGGAAAACTGATGGCGGAAGGCGATAAAATCGAAGCGAATTTGGTTACGATGAGCTCTTATTTTTTGGATAGTGCGCAAAACAAATACCATATGTTTGCCGACTTGAATATTGAACCCAAAGCAATCGGGCAGTATCCGGCATACTATGCCCCGATTCTGGCGAACACGGGTGCAATCTTTGTCAACACGCAGGTTATGAAGGAAAAAGGATTACCGATGCCGACATCAATTAAAGATTTAACAAAAAGCGAGTATAAGGGACTGGTTTCCATTCCCAATATTATGAATTCGTCGACCGCCTGGTTATTGACGCAGGCCATTATCAGCCAATATGGTGAAACAGAAGGTAAAGCGATTATGAGTAAACTGGTGGAAAATTGCGGACCGCATATTGAAAAGTCAGGGTCCGGGCCGATCAAAAAAGTGCGATCCGGCGAAGTGGCAGTTGGATTTGGCTTACGCCATCAGGCCGTAGCGGATAAGGCGGCGGGAAAACCGATTGATTACATTGATCCCGTGGAAGGAAATTATTCGCTGACGGAAGCGGTTGCTGTTGTAAAAAAACCGGATGCGGCAACCACCCAACTGGCGATGGAAATGGCCAAAGTTATTGTAATAAAAGCGCGCGCTGCCTTGATCAAGGACTATCCTGTCGCCCTGTATCCCGGCGAAGTGGTGGCGGATGTCAACAAGGCGGGCAATCCCAAAGTTTTTGCCAAACCGCTCACGGTGGAGTTATTGGCCGAGCATCAGAATTTTTTTAAATCAGCGCAAGCTCAGTAAGGACATTGTAAACCAAAGGTGGGGGATTCGTACGTGAACCAGTATAAACTTTTGACTCCGGGACCGCTGACAACCAGCCGCAAGGTGAAAGAAGCCATGCTTTTGGATCGCTGTACCTGGGATGACGAATATAAGCAAATAACCCAAAAAATCAGGCGGCAACTGCTAGCTTTGATCGCGGCGTCGCCGGCAGAATATACAGCGGTACTACTGCAGGGCAGTGGCAGTTTTGGCGTGGAAGCGGTACTGATGACAGCTATCAGCGGGAGCGATAAATGCCTGTTCGTAACCAATGGCGCCTATGGAGAACGCATGGTCAGTATGGCGGAACGCATAGGCATTAACCATTTGGAATATCGGACGGCCTACGACCAGGCGCCGGTAATGGAAGAAATTTGCCGATTGCTTGAACAGGATCAAAGAATTACCCATATTGCCATGGTTCATTGTGAAACGACCACTGGCATTGTCAATCCATTGGAAGACGTTGCCAAACTGGCGAAAAAGTATGGAAAAAGCTTGATTATTGACGCTATGAGCAGTTTTGGCGGTATGGAAATTCCCGTTCCGGAATTAGATATTGATTTCCTGATCAGCAGTGCCAATAAATGTATCCAGGGCGTACCGGGTTTTTGCTTTGTCCTGGCAAAACGGAAAGCACTGTTGCGTTGCCAGGGGAATTCCCACAGTTTGTCTTTGGATGTGTATGACCAATGGCAGCATATGGAGCCGGAAGGAAAGTGGCGGTTTACGTCTCCGACTCATACGGTGGCCGCCTTTTCCCAGGCGCTTGATGAGCTGGAAGCAGAAGGTGGCGTGGCGGCGCGGTTTCAAAGGTATCAGGGCAATAATAATTTGCTGAGGGAGCTTCTAAAACCGTTGGGTTTTGTTCCCTACATTAATGAGGGACTGCAGTCGCCAATCATTACGACGTTCCTCTTTCCCCGGGAAGATTTTGATTTTAAACATTTCTACCAGTATGTGAAAACCAATGGATTTGTTTTATATCCGGGAAAATTAACAGATGTGGATACGTTCCGGGTAGGCAATATCGGCGAAATTTACGAGAAAGATATTCGGACTTTGTGCGCGATTATCGCCGGTTATATGAAAGGACAAAAACAATGAATGAAGTCGATGGCGTCATTTTTGACTGGGCCGGGACGACAGTCGATTTTGGCTGTTTCGCACCGGTGCAGGCTTTCTTAAAAGTATTTGCCGATGCAGGAATTGCTGTAACCGTGGAAGAAGCGCGGCTTCCCATGGGAATGCTGAAACGGGATCACATACGGACGATGCTGGCAATGCCGCAAATTTCCAGCCAATGGACAAAAAAAATCGGAAGGCCGTTTGCTGAAGAAGACGTTGAGGCGTTGCATGAGCGGTTTGAACCGTTATTGCTGTCTTCTCTGGAAAATTATACTAAACTATTGCCCGCGGTGAGGGAAACGGTCCACCTGCTGCGTCAAAAGGGTTTGAAAATCGGTTCTACCACCGGCTATACGGATTCCATGATGCAAATTGTTGCCAAAGGGGCGAAAGAACAGGGATACGAGCCGGATTTTTGGGTCACTCCAGATTCCACCGCTTCTTATGGCCGGCCTTATCCGTATATGATTTTTAAAAATATGGAGGCATTGCGGCTTAAAGCGCCCTGGACAGTGGTCAAAGTGGGCGACACGGTTGCGGATGTCCAGGAAGGAGTCCGGGCCTGTGTATGGTCGGTAGGGGTTGTTGCGGGAAGTTCGCAGCTGGGTCTTAGCGAAACGGAGTTTGAAGAGTTACCGGTGCCTGAAACCATAGAGAAAATTAAACGGGCGGAGCAGGCGTTTTTTTCGGCCGGCGCAGATTTTGTCATTACGTCAATGAAAGAGTTGCCGGAGTTGATTGAATGTATTAATGGGCTATTGCAGGAGGGGAAACGACCTTATGCCGGTTGACGGGGAACTGTACCGGGAAGGGGATGTGAATGACAGTCGGCAACGGGAGGAATGGCTACGTTCGCTGCCGGAGCAAACCACAAACAAATTGCGGGCCGATGAAGCTGTTTTTATGCGGCAGTCGATGTCTACTCCCTGTCTGAATGTGATTCGTGACGCCGAAGGCTGTTATATCACCGATGACCAGGGGCGGAAATATCTTGATTTTCACGGAAACAGCGTTCACCAGGTCGGTTATCGCAACCCTTATGTGTTGGAGGCGATCCGGTCGCAATTAATGGAATTGCCCTTCGTTCCCCGCCGCTACACTGCCGACATTGTTATTCAGGCAGCGCAGGTGCTCATCGCAAAAACCGATTCTAAAGAATTCAAAGTATTATTCACGCCTTCCGGAGCGGCAGCTGTTGGCCTGGCGCTGAAAATTGCCCGTAAAGTGACGGGCCGCCATAAAGTCATTTCAATGTGGGAATCATTTCATGGTGCCGGTCTCGATACCATATCAGCCGGGGGAGAATACGTTTTTAACAAAGATATGGGGCCGTTATTGCCCGGGTGCATTAAAACCATGCCGTATAATGCATATCGGAATATTTTTCGCAGCAACTGCTCACAGACAGTGGTCGATGCCTGTCTTGATTATCTGGAATACGTGATCGGCAATGAAGGGGATATCGGCGCGGTGCTGATGGAACCGATCCGGGCAACGGACACCCATGTGCCGCCTCTGGGCTATTTTCAAAGATTGCGGGAATTGTGCACCCGTAAGGGCATATTACTGATCTTTGACGAAATTCCCACGGCGCTGGGACGGAGTGGTGCGTTCTATGTGCATCAGAAATTTGGCATTGAACCGGATGTGCTTGTGCTGGGTAAAGGGCTTGGCGGTGGTGTCATACCGCAGGCGGCTGTGTTGGTCAAACCGCAGTACGATGCGGCTCCGGAGATATCATTGGGGCATTATACGCATGAAAAACCGGCGTTGGGTGCGGCTGCCGTTTGCGCGGCCATTCGTTATATTGATGATTATGGCTTGTTGGAGAATTGCCGCTGCCAGTCTGTGTTCGTCGCTCAATGTGCGGAGCGCCTTTATGCAAAGTATGAATGCGTCGGTGACGTTCGCATCGCGGGTCTGCTGATCACCTTGGAAATAGTGAAATGCCGTGAATCGAAAGAGAAAGACGCTACGCTGGCGGAAAAAATTCTTTATTATTGTCTGGAAAATGGGTTGTCGTTTAAAGTGGCTGCGGGGAATTGCCTCACTTGGCATCCGCCGTTGATTGTCAGCAGGGAACAGTTAACCCACGCTTTTGCAATCCTGGAAAACGCTATCATTACGGTAAAATAGTAAAAACCTCGCTTTGCCTTTTTAAAAGCAAAGTGAGGTTTTTTAATATAACATGATGGAATGATCATTCTGCCGCCGGCTGAGGCTTTGAGTGCCTGCGCTCTCTCCATGTGTCCATATACTGAAATATATGGGGAACGATGGCGGCGAGTGGCTGTTGGAAGAACATACACAACATGATAGGAACCGCCACAGCCGGCGGGAAATAAGTGACGGCGATAACCAGTCCGCAACTAATATTGCGCAGGCCCACGCTGTAGACTAATGCCAGAGCTACGTCCCGGGTACCACCAGGAATGAGGCGGAAACCGGCATAACCGAGAAGGTAACCGAAAACAACCATTAAAAATGCCACGAGCAACATTTGCAGCATATCCGGTGACCAGGAAATACCGGGAGCGACCAAAGAACCATTTAATAGCATGATGATGAAAAATGCCAGTTTAGCAGATATTCCGCCGCTGCCAAGCGAGAAAACAGCAATCTTTCCTTTTGACCAGTCATTGATCAACATGCCGGCTATACTGGGAAGGGTCACCATCAGTAAGAGCTGGATAAGCAGGTTAGTATAGTCAATCGCAACTGCCTGTCCCACGATGTAATGGTAATAAGCGGGCAGCAGAAAAGGGACGATCAATGTGTCCAGCGTGACGGTGGTGAGAGTCAAGGGGACGTTACCGGCGCTAAAGGCAGCCCAAATTACGGATGTGATGCCGGCCGGAACTGCGGCGCCAACCAACAAGCCGAGGCGAGCATGATAGGCGTCAGGATACAGTATGTTGCCCAGCAGCCAAGCCAGCAGCGGTGTTGCCACATGGATAAGCAACAGGGCCCATAAGGGGATCCACGGACGCAAAAGCACCTTAGTGAAGTGTTGCAGACTGGTTCCCAGTGTGGTCACAAAGGTCATATAGGCAAAAAGTGCCATAAGGATAAACCGGATACAGGGACTGTCCGGAATCTTCAGTATTAAACCGGCTGTAAGAGCGAACAAAATCAGTAAAAACATTTTCCGGCCCAGCCATTCGTTGGCTTTTATACTATCAAATTTCATCGTTTCCTCCTGTGAATCCAGGCTGCTTGTCCGTAAATCAGGACTGGATTTGGCGCAATATGCGTTCCACCGTGGAATCTAGAACTGACAGAATATCGTCCGTTGCATTTAAGAATTTGCAGCCAAAATGATTCTGATTTTCCCAGAGTACTTTTGCCACTATTGCAAGACCGCCAAGTTCCGGTGGTAATTCCAGTTCAACCTGGGTGCCAACGTTTAACGGGTGAGCCGTTTGCACCATGATGCCCTCGCGGCTGATATTTAATCCCATTGCTTCATACCGAACTTCTGTCCCGGTTATGATTTGCGCAATGTTGACGGGAGTGAAGATTTCGACCCGGGGCCATTGCCGACTTTCCAGGACAAGGGAAACTCCCTGTTCATATAGTGTTTTTTCCACCCAGGAGCGGTCCCAGGATAAGTTATCAATGTCTTCCATTATTTTTAATTCCAGCTGGAATTTGGCTTTGGTTTTCTCCAGTAAAAGTTCCGCATCCTGGGGATTGATGACGACAATACCATCTTCGTCACCCACGAGGATATCTCCGGGGTGGACAACCACTCCACCGCAGGAAACCGGAACGTTTATTTCGCCCGGACCGTCTTTATAAGGACCCGCCGGCGTAATTCCCGCGGCGTAGATAGGAATATCCATTTTCTTCAGGGCACCGACATCACGCACGGCACCATCCACAACGAAGCCGCCCAGACCGCGTTTGCAGGCCCAAAGGGCCATGAGCTCACCCATAATGGAGTTGCTCAAATCGCCTTGGGCGTCAATTACCAGAATATCACCGGGACGCGCCAGGTCAAGCGCACGGTGCAGCATCAGGTTGTCGCCGGGGCGGGCTTTAATGGTAAAAGCCGGTCCCAGCAGCGGAACCTCGTTAAGCGGCCGTATTTTGGCGTCAAGACAAGACATCCGGTTCATATTATCCGCAATGTTGGCCACCGGCAGTCCGGCAAATCCATTGATCAGAGCTTGGGGAGGACGATTGATCTGGGGAAAGATGCGTAAACCAACGTTTGTCATACTGGTTGCTCCTTTCGTAATTAGCAATTATTTTGTGACCACATGGTCGGGGGACATTCCGTTCTCAATTTTGGTAATATTAGCAAAGGATGCGGCCAGTAACCGTTTGAGAACGTCCCGGGTACCTCCGCCGACATGCGGTGTCGCCAAAACATTATCCAATTCCAACAAAGGGTTATCCGGGCTGAGGGGTTCGCAGGCCCAGGAGTCAATACCGGCACCGAGGAGTTGGCCTTGTTTTAGGGCTGTTGCCAATGCCGGCTCATCAACAATATTGCCGCGGGCCAGGTTAATCAGCAATGCGTTCGGTTTCATCAGGCGTAGTTCCTCGGCACCAATCATGTTTCTGCTTTCCGGCGTCAGGGGGATATGGAGGCTGACAATATCAGCGGCGGCCAACAATTCACTCAGTGGGGCGTAAACAATGTCAAGTTTGCTTTCTTCGTCGGCAGGTAGACGGTTTCGGTTGTAGTAAATAACCTTGGCGCCAAAGGCGGTGGATAATTGTGCCACTTTTCTTCCAATGGTGCCCATACCCACAATACCGTGAATTTTGCCGCTGATCTCAAACATGTGAGGGCGATGTTCCCACATCAGCCAGTGGCCCCGTTTCGTTTCACGATCCAGAAATGACAGTTTACGATAAAGACTTAAAATCATTCCCAGGGTCATTTCGGCGACACTGGTCGCATTGGCGCCGGGGGTGTTGGACACAATGATGCCTTTTTCTGTTGCACTCGCTACGTCAATATTGTCATAACCGCTGCCGGTTTTTTGGATAAACTTCAAACAGGGAGCTTTATCCATTATTTGACGGCTAATGGGAAAAATGGCGGTGATGAAGTACTGGGCAGAGCGCAGACGGGTATCTTGCTGATGCTGGTCAAGCTCGTTCCAGTAGAAGATTTCATTGGAGCCTTTGAGACTGTCGATCATTTTGCGGATTTCTGGAGACGTGTTTTCAAAATAGATTACTTTTGGCGCCATGGTCAGTCAGCTCCTCTTTAAATTATGGAATGGTTTTTGAGTATATACATTGTAACGGCTCGGGTTGGCTAAATTTTGAACATGGTGACGAGAGACTGAAGGTTGCCGGCCATTTTGGACAGGTCCACGCTGGCCGCGGCAATGGATTCAATAGAAGCCGACTGTTCTTGTGTCGCGGCAGATATCGACTGGGTTCGTCCGGCGGTGGATTTGCTGATCCCGGAAATCCCGCTGACTAAATCGGCGATTTGCTGGCTGCCGCTGGTCATTTGTTCAATGGCGGCAGAAATGTCGCGAATTTGGTCGGATACCTGCTCAATCAGTTCCGCAATTTCAGTAAAGGATTGTCCCGCTGCCTGGGCTACCTCGCTTCCCTTCCGTACCTCGCTGGTTCCTTCGTCCATGGACAATACCGCTTTGTCGGTATCATTGCGAATTTCACCGATCAGGGTGCCGATTTCTTTTGCGGCTTGTTGTGACTGTTCGGCCAAGTGGCGCACTTCTTCCGCCACCACGGCGAAACCGCGGCCTTGTTCACCGGCCCGGGCTGCTTCAATAGCGGCGTTTAAGGCTAACAGATTCGTTTGACCGGCAATTCCCGAGATGGTATCAATGATTTGGCCAATTTCCTGTGAACGTTCTCCAAGTTTGGCGACCAGCTGCGTAGAATTAGCCACCGATTTTTCGATTGCCGTCATCTGATTGGTGACGATTTCCACCGCCTTACCGCCTTCACGGGCCGCGTTGGAGGTTTTTTCAGCAGTGGCGGAAACGTGGCTGCTGTTTGCTGCAATTTGCTGAATACCTGCTGACATTTGCTCCACGCTGGTCATAGTATCATCTACTGCCTGTGCCTGCAAAATGGTACCGTCAGCCACTTCCGCCACTGCGTGAGTGGTTTGCATTGCCGTTTGCGACAATTGGTCGGTGTTGGCAGTGAGCTCTTCCGAGGAAGCGGACAGGATTTCGCAGGATTCCTGGACTTTCTTGATGGTTTGCTGGAAATTTCCGATGGTGGCAGATAGGGCGCGGGTAAGCAATCCGATTTCATCACGGCTGTTTGATTCAATCCGGACAGTTAAATCTCCGTCGCCGATTTTAACCACTTCTCTGGCGACATGCTCAAGCGGACGCAGGGTTTTCACCATGAAAATCCAGGAAATCAGGCCGATGACCAGCAATACGACAATGAGTGTGATTGCCATAGCCGTTAAACTTTGGTAAAAACCACTTTTGAATTCCTGGAGGGGAAGACTCAGAACGACGAACCAAGGGGTATTGGGAACAGGCAGGGAAAGTGCCAAAGTTTCTCGTCCGGATAAATCGGAGTAGGAAAATAAGTGGCCGGAATTATTTTTTATCGCAGCCATGACGGTTTCTTTCTGCTTGTTATCTTCTTTTACCAATTCTTTGTTGGTATGTGCTACCAGCGATCCATCCTGGTCAATAATCGCTGCCGTGCCGGTTGAACCAATTTTCAAATGAGTTAAGAACCGTTGTAATGTTTCCAGTGAAATGGATTGGGCGACGAAACCGGCCATTTTGCCGTCGGCCGCTTTGACCGGCGAGGTGACGATCACAGAAGGTATACCGGAGGCGCGGTTGATCAAAACCTCACTGATATGTGACTGCTGATCCTGCATGGTGTTTTTATAAAATGCGCGGTCGGCGACGGAGCCGCCAATGCTCTTTGGATCAAAAGGCGCTGTGGCGAAGCGGGTACCCTGCGGGCTGATAAAAACTAGGCGATCGGCACCCCAGGTGGTTGCGAAATAGGTATTGAGTTTGGCCTGAACGCGTGTTGCGTCACCGGATTTCAAGTCATCATCCTTACCGAAAAAATCACCGCTTTTAGTGAACGCACCAAACAATTCGCTGACTTCACCGGCCAGTTGTGCGGCCTGTGTGCTCATGTTCATCTGGGCTTCGCTTAATGCGCGATGGTAAAGAATGAATAGGCCGACGCCGCTGACGGCGGATCCGGTGAGCAGAATAGCAACCATAAGAGAAGTGATTACTTTAGTTTTGATTGACATGTTGTACAGCTCCTTTAAGTGATGAAATAAATGATAGTTTTTTAGTGACGGTAAGCATGGCGTCTCGATCATGACTTGCGACTTCTGAAAATAGGCAAAACAAAAAGACCTGGCGAAATGACAGGTTTGGTACCTTTTCCAGGGCAGCCTGGCAGTCATCGACAATTGTCCTAAGACCCATGGCTTTGCGTCCTTACTTTTCAGTAAGTTTGCCAAATGTTCATTTTAAGTTGTAGAAGTGTTTTGGCGATTATAATAACAGGTGATCCTGTATCCAGATAATAACCCAATAGTGTCGGGCGGGTCAATAAATGTTAACGAGTGTTAACATGAACGGTAGACAATTAACGTAGCCACTGTTTTTGATAGCGTAAATTTCTTGCTATTGATGGAATTTACGCTAATACAATGAAGGTTTGAAATAAAACAAAATTAATGTAATGTAAAATTTGCAAAAAAATGAAAAATTTTTAAGCGGCGTTTTTATGCAAGATGGGGTGAATATAAAATAGTAAACCCTCGGCAACCGGGTTCCGTTCCTTGTTGCCGAGGGTTTTATCCATTGCGGTCTATGATGTTTGCTATGGCACTGTTCTCAGGAAGATAAGCTATTTCAGAATGTTTTGCAGCGCTTTTTTGAGTTCCTTTTGCAGTTCTTTTTGCAGCTCCGTTTTTATTTCGGCTTCACTAGTCGGTAGATTATACTGCTGTAACTGGGACATGATATCCTGGCTCAGGCGTTCTGGATAAAAAGTTCCAAAACTGGTCTGCAGAACCAGATTACTGACCTCTGTCTCAGCTGATCCCTGTTTGATAAAATCGCCGCTCAAACGTTGGAAGGGGATGCCGTAAGCGTGGCCATTGGTAATGACGAATCCGCCCTGAACCAACGCGGCGGCCGCATTACCGTTGGCTGTTCCGGAAAAGGATAAGGGCCCGGAGACGTCCCGCGTTGTCAGGCGGGAACTGTTCAGGCCGTTGCCTGAAATGTACAAAACGTACTGTTCGGCAGCAGGGTCGATGGTCCCACTGCCGGAAACGAAGCCGTCGGTAGTGGCGCCGTTGGCGGAATGCAGTTGCAAGGTTTGGCCTACATAGGAAAAGGAACCATCGATGCCACTGACGGTTATATCGCTGAATTGCAGGCTTCCCAGGGAGAAATCACCGGATACTGCCGGTGCCTGGGCCGGTCCGGTGATGCTGACCCGCGCAGACAAAGAACCACCGGTGCGCAGGCTGGGAAGGATGGCTGCCGGATCAGCGCCGGACATGTAAACGGCAATATCCAGTGTTGCGGCCTCGTCCGCAGGTATGAAAATTTGTCCGGCAGCGGTGATTGGCTGACCTTTGTAAATGCCCTGGCAACCAGAAAGTTGCAGTAGATTACCTGGATTATCGGCATAGGAAAAAGTGCCGCTGATGTTACTGACGCTGAGCGTACCGGAATGCAGGCTGTTCAGAGAAAACTGGCCATTAACGACAGGAGCCAGAACGGAACCGGAGACGACAGCCTGAGCAGTCAGTGGGCCGCTGGCTTGCAGTTCCGGAAACAGCGCCGCCGGATCGCCGCTGGGCATCTGAACGGAAAAATCCAATGCAGTGATATCGTCCGGGGTGATAAACACCTTGCCGGCAGCAGTGACCGGCTGTTCACGGTATCGCGCTTGGACGTCGGAAAAAAACAGGGCGGTTTCCTGTTTTTCAAAACGGGCGCTGCATTGGGTTAAACGCAGGGAACCGGTGGTCGTGACGCCGGATAAGCGCCCGGATAATGATTGTAACTGCGGATTGCCGGACGTATCTTTACTTAAACGGAGATTTAAGTCATCCAGGCGGCCACTGGTTAGTTGCACCGGATGGGTGTTGCCGGTCAAACCCAACTTTGTCAGATCAAGCCCTTGGGCAGAAAGTGACAGCACAGAGTTTTCCGGAGCCCCCCATTGGCCGTCGATTTGGATCGGGGTCTGGTCCAGGAGTCCGGCAAGAGCCAGTCCCAACTGATTTGTCTGGCGGCAATCCAGTTGCCCCTCGATTTGATTGACGGTTTTTGTGAAAAAAGGTGTTTCCAGATATAACTTACCATCCTGGACTTCGATGACAGAAGAAAAGGTGTTGGCGTCGGTCGGTTGGCTTTTTAACAAATTTGTCCAGTTTAAACGATCCTGCTGGTAGATAAGGTTAATTTCCGGGTGTTTCATGACAACGCGGGTAATCAACTGTGGTCCCAGCTGTCCTTTTAGCAGGTCGCTCCAATTGTAACGGATTTGAACCTGTGCGTTTTTGAGCAATATTTTGCCGGAGGCGTCAATCAATTGAACCTGATTGGCTTCCACTGAACCCAGCAGGGAAAGGTCGATGCTTTCCACCATGATTTGTCCGTTGAGGGTTTCGTTGATTCGTATCAGCAAGGACTGCTCGGCACTTTGTTTAACTTTGTCGGCGGCAAATAGAAATAAGCCGGAACCGGCCAGCAGTGCTATAGTCAAAAAGATTAGCAGAATTTTTTTAATATGGTGCTTTATATTCGTGGCAATTGCCGGGGATGGTTGATGATGATCACTCATTGGATCGCCCTCCGCAGTACTTAACGATTTTTTTGTAGAGGAAGTGATTCGTTGGTATTGGAAAATTCTTCAGCGTAGTCACGCCCCCACTGGCACATAGTTGCCAGGATCGGCAACAGGCTGCGTCCGGACGGTGTCAGAGAATATTCGACTTTCGGCGGGATTTGTGCGTATACGAGCCGGGATATCAGGCCGTCATCCTCCAATTCCCGCAATTGCTGCGTCAGCATTTTTTGTGTGACATGAGGCAGTGAACGCCGTAAAGCACTGAAACGAAGGGTTTCTTCGCCAAGATGCCAAAGAATCAAAACTTTCCATTTGCCACCAATCAAATCTAACGTCAGTTCCATAGCGCACTGATATTCCATATCTTTGAACTTAAGCATAATCATAACCTCTCCTTTTTTGGTCATTAGCGTGGATCGAACGGGAGAAACGCGAAATATAGTATATTAATTGATACTATACTACTTGAAAGTGTGTACTTGAATATTTGGGACTTATTCTTTATCATTATAGCAGAGAAGGATTTCTCAGGAAAGAAAAGAGTGGATTAATAATAGGATGAAAGTGAAAAGGAGTGGGAACATGAAAAAATCGTTAGGAGCGCAAACGTTTGCATTACCAACGCCGGCGTGGGTTATCGGTACATATGATGAAGCGGGTAAACCTAATATTATGACTGCCGCCTGGGGGGCTATTTGCGCCTCGACCCCGCCCTGCGTGACGGTGTCACTGCAAAAACCGCGAGCTTCTTATCAGAATATTATTAAGCACCAGGCTTTCACCGTCAACATCCCTTCGGCAACGTATGCGGCAGAGGTTGATTATGCCGGTATTGTCAGTGGAAAGCTGGTTGATAAATTTGCGGTCACCGGTCTTACTCCGGTCAGGAGTCAATTGGTGGATGCCCCGTATGTCAGTGAGTTCCCGCTGATTTTGGAATGCCGCTTGATTAACACATTGGAGGTTGGCAGCCATACTTTGTTTATCGGTGAGATTGCCGATGTGAAAGCTGAAGAACGAGTGCTGGATGACCAGGGCGCTTTGGTTGTTGACAAAGTCAATCCTCTTTCTTATTCGCCACCGGATCGTGCCTATTACGAATTGGGTGAGAATGTGGGAAAGGCTTTTTCAATTGGAATGCAGTTTAAAAAGTAGTTATCCGGTTTGAGCAAACGTTCCCGGTAATGTGCAGTTGCCTGCAGTGCCGGGAATGTTTGTTCAGCTGTCAGCAAGGGTAATTCAGCGTATCGAAACATTTTTGCACGGTATACAAAACTTAGCCACATTGTTGCATAACAAAGAATAAATATGCGAAGAAGAATGAAAAAATAAAAGTACTGTCGCAACACGGCGTACGAATAATGAATATAT
>DATMYQ010000349.1:0-3671 GCA_035560935.1 Patescibacteria group bacterium
GTATTATGTAGAGAGCAAGAAAGGATTGACCATTGACCGATTCTTTTGTATTATACGGTCAGAAAGCGAAGCAGAAAGAGGGTTTTTATCATACGGAGCATCATATTTGACGTTGATGGGACCTTGTGGGATTCGACGGAAGTAGTAGCGCAAGCCTGGAATAAGGCAATAGCTGAAGTCGGTGGGACGGCGGCAGTGGTAACCGCGGCTGATCTCAAGAAGCTATTTGGCAAGACCATGAAAGTCATCGCTGATGAATTATTTCCCGATGTCGATGAGAGAAAGAAAGAGTTACTGATGGGAAAATGCTGCTGGTATGAACATGTGGCATTGGAAAAAAATACAGCTAACCTGCTGTTTCCCGCTGTAGTGGAAACGATAAAAAAACTTTCACTAAAATATCACTTATACATTGTTAGTAATTGCCAGGCGGGTTATATTGAACTGTTCATGAAAAAGGCAGGGATTGAACCATATATTCGGGACTGGGAATGTTTTGGCAACACGGGTAAAGGAAAAGGTGAAAATATCCTGCTGTTAATGAAAAGAAACAAAATAACCGATGCTGTATATGTCGGTGACACTCAGGGAGATTACGAGGCAACACAACTGGCTCGGATTCCTTTTGTGTTTGCCGGATATGGTTTCGGGCATGTGGAAAATTGTAAAAAGTCAATCAGCAGCATAACAGAACTGCTGGATTATGAATAGGAAGTGGTGGCAACATGAAAGGATTTTCAAAACTGACCGAGGGCTTGCTGGGGCAGCCCATGCTGGAGATACTGACTACCGTTTGTGCTATGGAGGCTGAGGGGAAAAAAGTATATCGATTTGAAGTCGGGGACGCCAATGTCGATCCTTATCCCCATGTGGTTGATGCCGTCAAGGATGCCCTTGACGCCGGTCATATCAAGTATACGGACTCGCAGGGGATCTTGCCGCTGCGGGAGGCGATTTGCGATTATACGAAGCGTAAGCTGGGATTCAGACCGGACCCTTCTCAGGTGGCCATTATGCCGGCGAACAGTGTCATTGACTTTGTTATGCGTTGTGTGGTGAATCCGGGGGAAGAAGTCATTTTTTCCGATCCGGGTTTTGCTGTTTATATCGCGGTTGCCAGTTATTTGGGCGTAAAAGCCGTCAAGGTGCCGGTGTGGGAGAAAAATGATTTCCGGTTAAATCCGGATGATTTGTTGCCGCTCATCACCGATAAGACCCGCTTAATTATCATCACGTCGCCGCAGAACCCCACCGGGGGAGTGATGACGGAGGCAGAGATCCTTAAAGTGGCCCAAATTGCCAAAGAAAAGGATATTTATTTACTGAGTGACGAAATCTATGCGGAGAATCTCTACGATTGCTGTCATTACTCGCCGTCCGTCGCCGATCTGTGCCGGGAGAGAACGATTATTCTGAGTGGCTTTTCCAAGGGGCATTCCATGTCCGGCTTCCGGTTGGGCTACGCAATTGGGCCCACCGATTTGATCGCGAAAATGAGCCAAATGTTTGAGACGGTTTACACCTGTCTGCCGCCTTTTATTCAGTATGCCGGTATTAGCGCGCTGAGTACTCCGCCGGAAATGATGAAAGCGCGTATTGACCGTTATCGTACATTGCGCGATTTGATGGTGGCACGGTTGAATGATATTCCGGGCATCACCTGCTCCATGCCCAAAGGCGCCATTTATGTTTTCCCCAATATTACCGGTACCGGATTGACCAGTAAAGAGTTTGCACAACTTGTTCTGGAAGAAGCCGGAGTGGCGGTAGTGCCCGGACCTTGCTTCGGTGAGGGCGGTGAGGGTTATGTCCGCTTATGCTACGTGCGTGATGAGGATACGATCGAAGAGGCCTGTGCAGCCATGAAAAAAGTATTGTCCGATAGAAATAGACCGTAATTTACCGGACGGTTAAAAATATGAAATGACGGACCACTTCCCGGTCGGGAAGTAAAAATACAGGGAAATGAACCGTGGGAATGGCAGGCCGATTGAGGACCTCGCTAGTTCCACGGTTTATTTCATTGTATAAAACCCATTAAACGGATGAATTTTGTTGGGCGAAAAGAGTACATATTTCGCCTTTGGGAGAGACGTGTTATAATTCTAACACTGGGATTCCTCGTAATGAATTTACAGGCTGTGACATGGAGTGGAAGGAGCGGAAACATGCAACTGAACCGAGAAGATTTATACAAAGTGATCCTGGATAACTTGCCGGAAGGCGTGAACGTGATTGACGCCAACGGCTATATCGTTTACGCCAATCATTCCTCCGTCAACTACGCCCGGGCCGTAAACGCCGCAGAGATGATCGGCAAACACATCACCGAATATTATTCCAAAGCGGCGCTTTTGGAAGTGATCGGCACCCAAAAATCGTTGAATGATGTAAAAATCACTCATGCCAATGGCCGCACCTTTATCACCAACGCTTTTCCGGTCTTTTTCAATGAACATTTTTACGGCGGTGTGGCTACGTTCCGGGACATTACTGAGATTGAGGAATTGTCCAAGCGGCTGGAAAGTCTGGAGATTGAACTGGTATTGAGCCAGGGTAGTGATGTCTTTGATTTATTCATCGGCAAATCCTCCAGCCTGAAAACGGTTATCGACAAAGCGCAGCGCAGCATGGCCGCCATTGGCGGCCCGCGTCACTCCATCATTTTGGGAGAGACCGGGACGGGGAAAACCATGCTGGCCAAGGCCATGTATTATTTTGCCAAGAAGATCCGGGTTCTCAAACCCGACGCTCCTTTTATCGAAGTCAACTGCGCTCAGTTTACCAATTCCGACATCGCGGCCATGGAGGTGTTTGGGACCGAGCGCGGCGCTTACACCGGCGCTACCGATAAGCCGGGATTGGTGGAGCTGGCCAATAAAGGTGTTTTGTTTTTGGATGAGGCGCATGCCCTGGTGCAGCATCAGACTATGCTGCTGAAATTGATTGAATCGGGAACGGTCCGGCGTATGGGGGGAAGAACCGAACGGGAGCTGGACCTGATTATTATCGCCGCGTCCACCCGTAATTTGAAAAAAGAATTTCTGCCGGAGCTGTACCAGCGGCTGGCCCAATATCAGATCGACATTCCGCCGCTCCGGGAGCGGAGCGGGGAAGAAAGGGAAACGCTGCTGAATTTTTTCGTCCGGCAGTATATGCAGCGGGCGAAGGAGCGAAACGATATTGAACTGCAGGTTGCCTTTGCCGGTCCGGCGAAAGAAATACTGCTGCGTGCCAAATATGAAAGGAACATCCGGCAGTTTCGCGATGTTGTGTTTGCCAGCATCGATGCGGCTGCGCCGCTGGTCAGCAGTCTGCCGGACGGCGGCAGGGAACCTCTCCGGGTGACGGTGCAGCCCGGCCATATTCCGTTTAGTATGCTGGAGACAGATTCGTGGAGAACAGAACCTGTCGTGAGTCATCGGCGTAACGATGCGGGCGAAGTGGCGGAACGGATCAAGGAATTTCGTCAAAAAGGGCTGGGACCGCGCAAAATTGCCGCTGAACTCAAAAAACAGGGTCATGACATTGAATATTATCAGGTGGCCTACGCGCTGAAAAAGAGTGAAACAGGCGGCGGTGCGGCGCCGGCAAAAAACAATGGCTGAGTTTTGAGTGGAATGTTAGAAAGCATTCTATTCTAACAAAAATAAAGCAAATTATAACAAGAG
>DATMYQ010000350.1:0-20945 GCA_035560935.1 Patescibacteria group bacterium
CTCTATATTACACCTTTTTCCATTGTTTTCGCATGCACGGATGTATATCACACCGGATTTCGAATGCAATCCCGGTTACGCCAATGCAAACATAAACTCCGCTTCCGCAACCACGGAACCATCCACAAACGATTGCGCCCACACTTTCCCGATATTGCCACGCAATTTTACAATCTCCGCCACCATCCGCAGCTGATCACCGGGAGTAACCGGTTTACGGAACTTCACTTTATCCATACTGCCAAACAAGGCAATTTTTCCCCGGTATTCTTCCGGATACAGCAACGCCACGCCGCCGACCTGCGCCATAGCCTCCAGCAATAATACGCCAGGCATCACCGGATTGCCCGGAAAATGACCCTGAAAAAACTCTTCATTGATTGTTACATTTTTTATGCCCACACCGAGCTTTAGTGGTTCCAACTCAATAATGCGGTCCACTAATAAAAAAGGATACCGGTGAGGAATAATCTTTTGTATCTCTGCTGCCGTCAGTATCATTGCTATGCTCCCCCTATCTTTATATATCTTTTCGCAACCGCGCTGATTTGCCAGGCTGTGATCATCCCGCGTTCCCCTGTTGCCGGGTATGATCCAACACCGCCCGGGCCAGTGCGGTGTTTAAAGAATGGCCCGACTGAAACGCGACAATATGCCCTCTTACTCTTCCGGCCAGTGCCAAATCGCCAATCACATCCAATATTTTATGCCGGACCAACTCATCACTAAACCGCAATGGTGTCAGCACCTGCGTCTCATCATAAACCACAGCATTTTCCAAATTGCCGCCCAGGGCCAGCCCCTGCGCTTTCAGTGCCTCCACCTCGTGCATAAAGCCAATCGTACGTGCTGGCGCAATCTCTCGCACAAAGGTGGCGGCGTCAATTTCAAAATCGGCAAACTGCACACCCAGCAAGGGATGCGGATTCACCGATGTAAACGAAATTCGCCATCCGTCATAGGGCAAAACAGCGATAAACCGGTCCGGGTAGCGAATGGCTACTGTTTCCTTCAAAAACAAATCATCCGGCCGCAGTTCAGGCAGTTCCTCCATTCCGGCGGCTTCAATCAGCCGAATAAACGGCAACGCGCTGCCATCGGTCACCGGTGGTTCAACGGAATCAATCTCAATCAGGCAATTGTCCAACTGCAATGCGGCCATTGCGGCCAACAAATGCTCTACTGTGAACACTTTTGCCACTCCCGCTTCCAATGTCGTCGCCCTCATGGTATTAGTCACATTGCCGGCACAAGCCGCCACCCGCGGCGCTCCCGGCAAATCGACCCGGGAAAATACGATCCCGGTTCCGGCCGCTGCCGGTCGCAATACAATGGTAACATTTTTGCCCGAATGCAGGCCAATTCCAGTATAAGTGATACTTTTGGCCAAGGTTGTCTGATGATGCATCATATCCTCCGGTCTGTCCCGAAACACCGGCAAGCCTGCCTGTTTTTCCAAAGACATGTCGACTGTTCCCCAAAACACAAAATTACGCGCAGTGTAAAAGCACTGCATGAACCCCATTGATTTGATGTTACCGCATATTATAGCATATACAGACAAATCCTATTGTATTCTACAGTAATTTCAGTATTTGTGCAAGTCACACAAACGACAAAAACCGGGACAGCGATTTCCCTTGGGCCGCTGTTCCGGTTTTATGACTCGTCTGTCTTTACGCCAACGCTTTCCGGCGGCGGAGTTTTCCACCGGTTATGAAGCCAAAACCATTCTGCCGGATGGTCGCGAATGTGCTGTTCCACAATACGGGTTAATTGTTGCGTCGTCACGAAAATATCCCGTTCCCGATCCGGGGTTTTTTCCAGCCAGACTGCCGGATGGGCCGTGGCCAGATGGGTGCCGTCCCCCTGGCTGCTGATAAATACCGGTACAATCGGCGAGCCCTTCAATCTTGCCAAAGCAGCCGCCCCCTGGGGTGTCGAGGCCAAACGTCCAAAGAATTCCACAAACACCCCATCTCCCAGGTTATCCTGGTCCATCAGCAGGCCGACAATTTTCCCTTCTCCCAGCAACTTTACCATGTCACGCACACCCTGCTTATAAACGATGGGCATACCTGTCCCGGTACGGTATTCATTAATCAGGCGATTCATATCCCGGTTAGTCTGCCGCTGGGCAATCCCGATAATGGGAAAATCATACATCGCCAACGCAGCTCCCAGCATTTCCCAGTTCCCACTATGTGCAGTAGCCAGCACCACGCCCCGCCCATGCTGCAAGGCTTCCCACAAATGCTGTTCGCCCTCAAAGCGTACGAACCGACGAATATTCTCCCGGTTCAGTAAAGGTAAGCGCAACACTTCCATAAACAAAGGGCCAAAGCGCACCCCGCTCCGGCGGGCAATACGCTGTGCCGTCGGCCTGTCGACTTCCAGGCTGCGCATAATATTGTCTTCCGCCATTTGCTTACGCCGCCGGGGTACAAATGGCCAGCAAAGCGTCCCCAGTCCATAACCAATCCTCAAAGCCCACGATGAGGGCAATAAGCAAACCAGCCATCCTATCATCTTTACAGTCCAATACAGCATACGGATTCCTTCTTCCGGTTCCCGGCGTCAGTCGGACGGCTTCAGACGTTCTTCCAATTCCGCCAGCCGTCTTTCCATTTCTCTTACCGTCCGCTGTAATTCCGGTATTTTGCGCGTCGCGGCTTCAGTGCGTAACCATTCCCGGTGCGGACGCGCCGGGAAACCGGCATAGAACGAATTCGCCGGAACATCGCTGATCGGTGCCGCCCGTCCGGCAAAAACACAATTATCGCCGATATTGATGTGCCCATTGCAGGCCGATTGTCCGGCAAACGTTACATTATTACCGATTTTCGCGCTGCCGGCAATACCGGCAAAGGCGACAAAAAAACAATTTTCACCCACGGTCACATTGTGGGCGAGATGGACAAAGTTATCAATTTTGGTCCCGTTTCCCACCAGGGTACTCCCGGTAGTCGCCCGGTCAATGGCAGAATGGGCACCGATTTCCACCTCTTCGCCCACTACGACATTGCCGACCTGAGGGACTTTTCGATGGCGTCCGGCCACCGTAACAAAACCAAAGCCGTCACTGCCTACCACGGCTCCGCTGTGCAGGATCGACCGGTCACCAATCCGGCAGCCCTCATATACCGTCACCCCGGCGTGCAGCAACACGTCGCTGCCAATCATCGCGTTGCGGCCAATGTAACTATGCGGATAAATCACAGTACGATCACCGATGACGGTCCCCGCGTCAATCACCACATAAGCCATCACCGCAACGTCCGCTCCCAGCACCGCATCCGCCGCAATGATCGCCGTGGGATGAATTCCCCTCTCGACTTCCACGACCGGTGTAAAAAGTGTCAGCAGTTCGCTAAAAGCCGCCCGGGGATTCGGTACCCTGATTGCCGGTTTGGAAAAATCATTGACGCCTGGCGGAACAATCACCGCCACAGCTTGCGAGGCCGCCGCCTTCGGCAAATGTTGTTCCACCGCAAACGTTATATCGCCCGGCCCCGCGTCTTCAATGTTTGTGACTCCACTCACAATCAGATCCGCGTCTCCCAGCACCTCGCCGCCAAGGACCTCCGCCAGTTCCCTTAAACTTTTTTTCAATATCCTCCCCTGCCCCTACTGCATTTTCTTGAGCACTTCTTCGGTAATGTCGACGCCACCCTGAGCGACACCGTTTTTATAAAGAACGACGCCCAGATTTTTGTCCTTCGCCACTTGCTCAATACTCTGTTTCATCTGTGTATCGACCTGACTTTCCATATCTTGTTTGATCTTCAGAAACTCACCGTAAGCCGCTTCCTGCTTTTTCTGGAATTCTTCCGGCGTCAGTGCCGCTTTCTCTTTATCCAGGTTTTCGCTCAATTCCCGGCCTTTGCTGTTAAGTTGTTCCTGAAACTGCTTTACTTTTGCACTTTCCGTCATCACTTTTGCCGGATCCAAAACTCCCACCGGCGCGGTATTCGATCCGCAGCCGGCCATCAGAAATGCCAGCAGCAACATGGCTGCCAGCAGCAAAACCGGCTTGCTGCGCCGGGCGTAGGCTACTCTACTTATATCTCTTTGACTGTTATTCATAATCGTAATGCCTCCTTGTATCATAAATCATTGATTACTTCTTAATCTCGGCAATAACGGCGCTGGTCAAATCTACCGCCGTCACGTTGACCCGATAACCGGCCAGCAGCACTTCTAAGTCCTTTTCCGCCGCCACTTTGGCCGCCTTACTGCGCACATCGTTCACAATAAAATCCTGCAGTGTTTCCACTTCCTGGCGTTTCAGACCCAAAGAACGCTGCACTTCCGCCGCCGGACCCTCCGGCAGAGTGTTCACCCGTTCCGACGCGTTTCGCTGCGCCGCTATCCGGGCTTGTAGTTCCTGATGCAGTTGCGCCGCGTACACGTTGAGTTCTTTTTCCACTGCTTGTTTTTCCGGCAGCATGGCCTGATCAATCTCTGCGCTCAGCTGCGCCTGCCGGGCAGACATTTTATCCTGATATTCCTTTTTTAATGCATCCATCCGTCCGGTCAGCTGGGTAGCCTCCGTTGAAGAATTCTGCAATGTATTCATTTTTAACTGCAGGCTGAACATTTCCGGTTGCAATTCCTTTTCCAACTGATCGCCATACGCCTGCAAGCGTTCGTTGGCCTGAACCATTTCCGCATTAAGTTTTTTATCAAAGCTTGTTTGCAGTTCCTGCTGTCGGACCGACATCCTGGCATTAAATTCCTGTTCCTCCGCGCTGCTTCCATCCGGAGCAGACACGCTGGCGGACTGCTGCATCGCCTGTTCCCGCATCAGCAACAACTGTTCTTCCAACGCCTGATATTGCTGCCGCAACCTTTCCAGTTCCTGTTGTTTCGGGTGAGCCAGCATCGTTTTTTCCACATCGATCACACCCAACCCCGCCGTTTTCTGGGGTTGCTTTTGTCCGCTACCGGAACAGCCGGCAAGCAAACCAACCATTCCCACCACTATCACGAGGCTCATCAGCCGGAAAAGCTTATTTCGCACGGTCTGTCCCTCACTTTACATTTGTAGCGTCCGTTTAAACGGGTCTTCCGCCAACCCCCGGTTGCCGCATTCAGTACAAAAGCCGAGCACAGCGCTAACCGGCTCGGCTCTTGCTTTTTATTTACCGTACAGTTTCTTCGACACTTCTTCCGTCAAATCCTGCCCACCGTATACTACACTGCCTTGATCCATGACCACGGCCAGTCCTTTGGCATCCGCCACATCTTTAATGGCCGCGTTGACTTTGTCAATAATCGGTGTGACCAGTTCTTTTTCTTTCAGATCCAAACGCTGTTTGGTCTGCATAAAATATTCCTGTTTCTGCTGATCCGTCATGGTTTTGGATTTTTCATCAAAGTCCTTCTGGGCCTGACTGGATTCGTTCTTCATCACTTCATCAACCTTAGCCAGGTCCGGATGCTGAGAAACCAGCATCTGATAGTTTACCTTTCCCACGTTGGAGGAAGATCCCGCACCGGCGGCATAGCCTTTGCCATTTTGAGACGATACGGCGATACCGACAATACCCGCCACGAACATTGCCACAATGGCGATCGCCACAATTTTTGCAGTTTTCTTGTCTTTAAACACTTGTTAACCCTTCCTTCTTGCCATTAGCGGCATTTTGATTTTCCGTACTTCATTATTATAGCAGGGAGTGTTCGCTTGTTCAAGAATTTTTCCTGGCACTTTTACAGGTTGCCAATCAATCGCAGCCATTTCTCATCGGTCGTAAATACATACTCCGCGCTGAGCAGTTCATGCAATTTATAGCGTATGGCAAATTCATTGTAGCCCGTTGCCGTATCCCGTTCCAGGCGCAGCAGCCACCGGTTGCCCAAATACTGATGAAGCCAGAGTTTGCTGTGCTGTTCCGATAAATTATACCGGACTCCCGCCTGGGTCGTCGGCGTCAGCTTATGCGCCCAACCGGGTTCAAAGCTCCAGCTGACGGAACTGGGAACAAATTTCACTTCCATAAACAATTCGTTCTGTTTATCCAGATACTGGCCTGCATGCAGTTTAACGGTGGTATTGTCTTTGGTCCGGCCCATATCCAGCCAGCCTTCCAGGGTAATATTCAACCGCGCCGTTTCCGCCTTGAAAATGACTTCCGTCACCGTACCGGTATGAATCTCCGCCGCGTATTGCAGGGAATAATGCCGGGTCATGCCCGTTTGCTCAGCCCGTGCCAGCAAGCGATTGGCAAAAAACTCCCGATTCCGTTCAATAAAAGACACCGGCAGTCCCCGCATGCCTCCCGCTGTTTCTTCCACCGCCGGCCGCAACGAATGCAGCAGCAGATTGGGGAAAGAGCGGGAACGCAGTTCGACATTCACCTCATGAATCAGCGGTCCCGCAGGAACCATGGCAATTCTGACCACGGTATGAGTGCCGCCGGAAATATCAATGCTTGGATAAAAATCCGACAATTGTCCCATTAAAATTTCCCGGATAATCCCCTTCGACACGCCACCGGCCCAATCCACGGCCTCCACCGGCAAAGCGATCAGTGACTGTCGGATTTGCTCCTCAACTCCGCCCATGTCTTTCCGTACCAGTTCCACCACATCCGGTGCCATGCCGCTCCAAGTGGTTTCCACGGCCACATCCTGCACAACATCCCCCCAGGGCACAACGCTGACTTCAATACGAGTGGCCGGTCCGGCGATGATTTGCACGTCTTCCACCGAGTAGCCCACCAGGACCCGGTCAAAAATTTCCCGGATCAAACGCGCATAAGAATCCCGCCCGGCGTCTACAGCCGCCACCTGACGCCCGGTTAACATTTGTTCCCCCACCGCGGTTACGCTCGCCGTCATTCTCGTTATGACCCGTGTCGGCGTTGCCGCGGCGGCAGTTACCGTAACCTCCACACGCTCTACGGTTGTCGCCGCAGCCGCGGCGGCAACCGTAGAGCCGGCCCCCGGAAAATATATGGTCAACATGAGCAACAGGATGACCAGCCGTCCTTTTCCTGCCATTACACACGCTCCCCTGTATAGACAGAGTCAGGCCAGTAACTGGCCTGACTTCCTGATGTTAAAATTGTCCGCCAAAGCTGAAGTGGAATCTGCCCCCTTCATCGCCTTTACCGTAATCGAGTTTGATCGGTCCCAGCGGCGAGTTAAACCGGATACCGGCGCCAACGCTGTGCTTCAGACCGCTCAGACTATAGCCGCCGTCGGACCAGGCTTTGCCCACATCCGTGAAAAGGACACCGTCCATCTTCGACATCATCGGAAAACGATATTCCACAGATGCGGAAAACAGCTTGGTTCCTTTATATTCTTCATCCTCGTAACCGCGCAGCGTCTCGGTGCCACCGACGGTAAACTGCTGCGACTCCGGCATCGAACCGGTTGCATAGCCGGCGGTCAGCCGTGTGGCCAGCACCTGGGTACGACCCACTTTGATATACTGGCGGCCTTCCAGCGTAAATTTGTTGAATTTAAAGTCGCCGCCAAAACCGGCAATTTCCGCCGTGATCGCGTAACGTTTCCCTTTCGTGGGATTGTAAACATTATCCCGGCTGTCAAATACCCGGGATAGCATCAGACTGCGGGTCGTCCCAAAATTATCCTGCAGATACTGAGGATCGTTAGCATAATCTTCGGGACCGGACACATATTCCACATATTCATCCCGCCGCACCTTCAGGCCCACGTAGTTTCTGATAAACTCACCGGCGGGACGACTGACTACCATTTCGATGCCAACCCGTTTCCGGTCATACGTCGAGCGCTCATCGCCGCCATTATAGTAATCGGTGATCTGGTTTGTCATACTGTAAAACGTAATGCCCAGTGAGGTATGTTTATCGTCCAGCCAGGGCTTCGTGTAGCTAATTTCATAATTCTTTTTGCTGACACCGCCAAATTCCCAGTGAAACTTGGCCTTGTCACCGGTACCGCGGAAATTATTGTCGGCCACTTCAAAGATGCCGACAAAACCGTCATTGCCGTTATAACCGCCGCCGACGGCAAACGAACCTGTTTTCTGCTCTGTTACCTTGGCTTCCATCACCACGGCATTGGGTTCCTTGCCAGGATTCAGCTTCATATCCACATCTTCAAAGTAACCCAGATTATAGACATTTTGCATGGCCCGTTTGGCTTTTTTGGAATCAAACACTTCGCCGGTCTTTAAATTCATTTCCCGGGTGATGACCTTCGTTTTTGTTTTTTCGTTGCCGGATACTTTAATGCCTTCCAGCATTCCTTCATTGATTGTTAACGTCAGCACGCCCTGCGGACTCATGTTCACATCGCTGACTTTGGTTAATATGTAACCCTGTTCATGATAATACTCTTCAATCGCGCGCGAATTAGTACTGAGCGTACGCGAATTTAAAATTGCTCCCGGCTTCGTTGTCACCATACTTTTGATTTTGGCTTCCGGCACCTTGGTGGCACCTTTCACCACAATACCGGTCAGGCGCGGGTTCTCCACCACTTTAAAGAGAACCTTGACTCCTTCCGGCACTTCGGTGAAGTTTGCCGTCACGTCATAAAAATATCCCAGGTCATATATCGCCTGCATATCTTTTTTGATCCGGTCGGCCTCCAGCTTGTCGCCGGGAACGGTTTTTATCACCGCCATCACCGTACTGTCCGAGATTTGCGATTGCCCGGCTACCTCTACCGCGGTAACGGTCTTACCCGAAAGGTCGGCGGCCTGCGCCGGTAATCCGCCCACCAACTGCAGGCACGCCAGCATTCCGGCAAAGATAACCCACAAACGCAGTCTTACACTGCTGCTTTGCATTCTCCTCATGGATTCCCTCCTACTAAAAGTGATCTTTTGTGCGCCATTACGCTTCCCTTAATTCCCTCGCAAAGACTTGCCGGCAGTGCGGACCAGTTTTTGCATTTCTTCCGGTGACAGGCGTACTTCCTGACTCGCCACCGCTGCCGGCACAGCTGCCGCCGGCGTCTCCATTCTTGGAGCCGGTGACTGTTTCTCTTGTTCAGCCGCTGGATTCGCCGCAACCGGTTCTTCGTGGACTGTCGCCCGCTCACCAGGTGCTACCGGTGCCGGCGGTAATACCGTCACTCCTTCTTGCACCACCGCGCTTTGCGCCGTCATGGTCGCCCCGGTCTCACTGACGGTGCCGGCAGATACACTTTTATCCGCAGGCATGCCCTGCCATAAGTGATACCCACCCCAGCCCGCCAGACAAAAAACCACAGCCATCGCAACAGCCATCGCTTGATATAGCAAAGAATAACGGTAATGAGGACGGCTGGCGCGATTGATTTCCTGCGCATGCTGCAATTCCGCCTGAGCCAGAAACAGGTCTAGTTCCCCCCGGACACCTTTATCGCGGACAAACGACTGTTCCGCTCGAATCAGCCACTGATGAGCCGACCGAAGATGCCTGCCAATGCAATATTGTTTGCTTTCCGCCATAATTCACCACCCCTATTATATACGCAATCTTATAGTCATGGAAAGAGGATAATTTATGACCTGCGAAAAATAGGTGTATCTTCCTAAATCCGCTGATTTTTCTTGTTTATAGCCATATATCCTCGCAAACCCGCCTGCTTTCGCCAAAAACATTACCAGTTTCCGATTAATTTCGACAGCATCCCCCGCAAACGCCGGATCCCTTTTTTCTGCAACCGGTAAATGTGGGACAGGCTCACATCCAGTTCGGCCGCCAATTCTTTGGGTTCGCACTCTTTAACAAAAACGCCGTTCAGGATCAGCTGTTCGTTACGGGGCAAACGCTGCAGCGCTGTTTGGATCTGTTCCATCAGGAAACTGTGTTCCACCTGCCCGGTAATTTCCGCATCGGCGTCAATCAGGCATTCCGCCAGGCGGTCGGCGTCATCCCGCTGATCTTTACGCAAAATCTGCGCCCCTTCCCGTTCCAGAAAATTGAGCATACGCCCTCGAATCCGGTGGGAAGCAAACAGACTGAACGCCACACCCCGTTTGTAGTCAAAGCCTTCCACCGCCTCAATCAGCCCGACTGTGCCTTCCTGGATGACGTCCATTAATACGCCTTCTTCCAGACGCCATTTCATGGCCACTTTAAAAACCAACGGCTGATAACTTTCTATAATCCGGCGGCGGCACTGCAGGTCCCCGGTTTCTTTGTAGCCGGCCCACAATGTCCGCTCTTCCTCCAGGGTCAGCAAAACGACATTTTTCAGTTCCTGTAAATATTCATTTAACTGCATTTCATCATCATCCTTTAGAAGCGGCGCCGGGTTTCAATGGTAAACATCCCCCGGGAACCGCTGCCAACCGTATTGTCTCCATTACTTATAAAACTGCCGCCGATACTGATATTTTTATTCAGCTCATAACGAAAATCAATTATATTATACCCCTGATCCAGGCCCCGCGTATACATTATCGACATGCGATCCGACAAATATTTTACAATTTCCATGCGATAACCCGTGTCGATGACGTCGCTGTTCTTTGTCGTGTTCTGCCGCAGACGGCTGTCAAAGAAAGAAGATCCGGTGCGGGTGAATCTCACTTCATCCACCCCCAGGACATCCCGCAGTGAATTTTCCATCTGGGACACGATCCGCAGCTGCAAGCCGCTGTTCAACAAACCCAACATTTTCTCCCGGCCAAAGTCCATGCCGACACCGGCCAAACCACCGTTGCTGTTGCGGGTGGTCAACAGCATCATAATATCCTGTTGACTCATGGACGGTGATGATGTCAGTTTCAGATCCAGCTGATCCACCGGCCCGCTGGCATTGAGCTCCACGATGGTCTGTCCCACCCTGGTTTCAGCGGTGAGCTGAATAACCGGTTTGATAAAGTCATATCGGGAAAATTCCAGCCGGCCGCTTACTATGTTAAAGCGATTGGTCAAGTACCGGATATTCCCCCGGACCACTTCCACCCGGCCGGATCCCTTGGGATCCTGGGTGGTGCCGCTCAGCTTTATTTTTCCCTCCGCTATGAAATCATAAAAATACGGATTGTAAAAACGGACTTTTTTCCCGATCGTCAGTTCCAGATCCAATCCCACGTTCAATGCAGTATCTGGCGAGTCAGGAATTCCCGGTATGTCAATCACCGTGTTCTCTATGGAAATTTTCCCTCCCAAAACCGGGCGGTCGCCCGAACCGGTCAGGGTTAAGATTCCATCGACCGGGCCGGCCAGGTATTTATGGCGAATTCCCAGTTTATTGGCTACCAGTTTCAGATCGTAACGGGAAAAAGCCAACCCGTCCAACTGCAGCGAACCGTTAAGAGTATAGGTCCCGCCACCCAGTTTCCCCTCACAGGAGCGGATTGTCACCGTATCTCTTTCAAACCGTACATCCACACTCATTTTTTCCACCGGATCCGGCAGCATATGCAGCTTCACCGTCCCGTTGTCCACGGTGAATTTTCCTTCGAACAAAGGTTTCAGTACCGTACCGGTCACCTGCACTTCACCAGTGGTCGGCCCCACCGCCCAATCCACCTGGTCGGTCAATAACGGTAAAATACTCAGATTGGCATGATCCAGCAGCAATGTTAAGTTCATGGTGTCCGCCGGTCCCGCCTGCTGACGCCCCTGAGGATTCAGCGCCCGCAGCGGCACCGTGCCGTATGCGCTGGCTTTATACTCCCCTTTGGACAGATATAATTGATTCACGTTAATAATATTATCATGTAACACGAACAATCCAAACAGATCGTCAAAGCTGGCGCTGCCGAGACTTCCGCCATGAATGGCCAACGAGGTGGCAATATGCGGATTGCTGGTTTCACCGCTAGCCTGGATCGTAAACGAAATTTTCCCTTTCGCTTCCAGGGCGGAATCGACAACGACATTAAACAGACTGGCGTCAACATCGCGGCCACCGACTTCCAGATCGATTTTCCCATCCAACATCGCCGTACCCCGGGCGGCAACAATACCGTCTCCCGGCTGCCGGGCAACAAATTCATGAACCGTCACTGTCCGGTCACGCAATTCCAGATCAAAATTTACTATATTTAAAGAATAATTTCGCACTTTTGTGCCGTCAATCTGTCCCGTAAAGCGGACTGCCGGATTTTGTACCGTCCCCTCCAGCACCATTTCACCGTTAATTTGTCCCTGGATGCGTTTCTCCTGAATTTTCGCGATGCCCATCAGCCCCAGCAGTGACCCATTGGTCACTTTTAGTTTACCAAACAGCGTACCGGTGTCCAGATCACCGCCGCCGGTAAAAGAGTAGCTGCCCACACCCTCGGCAAAGTCAAACTGGGAAATGCTTAGTTGCCGGTTCTGCAGCGAGAAATTCGCCTGTAAGACGCTAATTTCCTGTCCGTTGAGAAACAACCGCGAAGCCGCAAGATCGCCAATAATGCTGGGGTTGTCCAGCGTCCCCGCCACAGTGCCATTGAAATCCGCACGGCCGCGCAGGGCAAAGGGCAGTTTCAACTGAGCCGGGAACTGATCCAGCGTGAAATTTCGCGCCACCACCACCATATTCAAACTATTGTCTGCCGCCACCTCACCCCCGAACCGAACCGTGGCATTCATGGTCTTCAGCGTAAAATCCCGCAAAAAAGTTTTTCCCTGTTCCCGCCAGTAGGTTCCCCGAATTTCTTCAATCAAGTGGCCACCATAGCTTCCTGCGCTCAGACGCACCTGGCCTTTGATCGTACAATTGGCCATCGGGCCGCGGATTTCCAGCTCGTTGTCTACGTAACCGGTTAACGGCTGATCCGGTGCCAGTATTTTCATAAACAGTTCCGCCCGGGCTTTGTGGCTGCTGATCTTCAAATCCAGAGTATTGGCACTGTCCAGTTGAATTTTCCCCGTCACGGTATGCCGGGCAACGGAGCCTTCCACCAGCATCTGCCTTACCGTTATTTGTTCCGGCGTAATGTCCAGCGTTCCCTTTAGCCGGCCCCACGCCTGCTCCTGCAGACGTCCGTCCGTTACCGTCAGCTCCAAAGTTGCCTCCGGATGGGAAACCGGACCATGCACCGGACCGCTAAAATCAATTTTACCGGTAAGCCCCGGCAACGCATTACCCCACATTGGCGCCAAGGCAGCCAGTTCCATCCCCTGCCCCGTCACTTGCCCTTGTATTTGGTCATTTTCCAACGTTCCGAATGCTGTGACCACGCCCTGCTCCAATTGTAAAATACCATATTCCAGAGCCGCCTGGCCGTTTCGGATCCGCCCCGCTGCCGTTATGCTGCGGTATGGCACGCCGGATAAGTCCCCCCCGGACGCTTTCAGGCTGCCAACCACTTCGCTGGCCGGCCAGGAGTTGGCTATACCTACCGCAGTCAGCTCAAACTCCGTTTTCCCGGTTATTGGCAACGGCAATTGCGGTACTTTCCCCAGGTTTATTTGCTTGCCGTTCAGTTTTAACCGATAATTACCGTCATCCAGGTTCAACTGACCCGTTCCATGCATTTCACCATCCAGCAGACGAACAACGCCTTCCTGCAAATACAGCTGCCGGTCCGCATACGCCAGTTGCAACTGAAATGCTATGGGATCAGATAATGGGCATCCGGAAATGACTGCCGCCGGATGGAAAGCCTGCGAAGACAGCGTTAGCCGCGCCGCCGGGTCCACTGTTCCCATGGCTAGGCGCCCCTGCAGGGAAACCGGCTGCCCTGCCGCCTTTCCCTGTAAGCGTTTGACATAAAAATACCGGTTATCGAAAGCAATATCTCCCTGGAACTGACGTAACGCCAAACCGTCCACATCCAGCCCCAGTCCATCCAGAGTCACTTCACCGCTATATTGCCACTTCTCCCGGTCACGCCGGGCAGTCACGTCAAGATTTCGGGCCGTTCCCTCCACTAATTGCCATTTCACCGTGCCGGTACCCAGCGCGGCAGCAATCAACGCCTGATAACGGGCCGGCTGTATCTCTTCCGCTCGCACTCTGACCGTTTCCTTTTCGCCGTCACGAACGGAAATTTGTCCCTCACCCTGCACTAACGCCCCCTGGTGCCGCCAATCCGCCCGAAACAGGACCGCTGACACCGCTGAAAAATCCGCTTCCGCGCTTCCCTGCTCAAAAAACAATGTTTCCTGTTCCATTTGCACGTTTAAAAATGCGTCGGTAACTTTTACCGTTCCGGTAAATCGTCCCTGGTCGCCAGTCGTCGCTTGCTCCAAATCTTCAATATTCCAATGCTGCCCTGACCGCTGGCGCAAAAACAACCGGGGCGTTTTTACATCAACGTGGCGAATGGAGGCTATGGAAGCCTTCCCCCATAGCAAATCATTCAACTGGTAGGAAATTCGTACCTGCTCTCCATCCAGCAATGTCTCTCCCTGCTTGTCAAAAATCCGGACATGGCGGGCCAATATGGCCGTCGGGCCATCAAATTCCATGTCGCCTATTTCCACCCGGCAGCCCAGGCTGCGGGAAACTTCACTAATCAGCGTCTCCCGTACCGTGTCGGTAAGTAACGGGTTAAAATACAGCCATAAACAGGTGGCAGCGACGAAAAAAATCAGCCCCGTCAAGAAGATCTGCAGTTTATTAAAAACTTTCAATTCTCCGCCTCCTGCTCTATCCGATAATATCTGCATACTGTCAGACCCAGATAACTTAGAACGTTATTTTATTCGACGTATGCCATCCTCCTTCCTGCCCGGCAATGACTATTTCGGCATACAGCAATGATTCGTCCCGATAACAGCACGATAAGTGCAGCTAAAAGAAAGAAACCGGAGATTTCTTCTCCGGTTTCTTCGTCATTTACTTATCTACTTTACTTCAATACCCATCGCTTTGTCCAAGGTCGCCAAACCAGTATTATAATCATACAAGGCTTGTAAGTTGTCGTTCTTGGCCGAAGTCAGCGCCTGCTGGGCATCAATCACGTCAATATTGGTACCTACGCCAGCCGCATAACGAACCTGGGCAATTTTAAAATCTTCTTCCGCCTGTCCCACGGCCACGGCACTGGTTTCAATCCGCTTTTCCGCTTCCCGCATGTTCAAATAGGCTTTGCGGATATCCACCCGGGCCGCATCTGTGGTTTTCCGGCTTTGTTCCTGCGCCTTATTCAAAGCGGCCAGCGCCTCTTTCACTTTGGCGTCGGTCAAACCCGAATCCAACAGGTTAATTCCCATCGTCAGCGCAACCTGCCAGTTATTGTTGTTCGCACCGACAAATTCACTGTCATACCAGTCGGCTCCCGCGGTCAGGTTCAACGTGATTTTTTTACCGGCTGCCGCAATTCTTACGTCCTGCTGCGCCATTTCCACGGCTTTCTTGTACATGGCCACATCCATCCGTTTGGCCAGTCCCTCGGCGATGCAGTCCTCTATCGTCCGTCCATACAGATCGTGTCGCAGCTCATCTTTAATCACAATCGGCGTATCTAACGGCAAGCCAACAAAGTTGCATAAATTGGCCATCGCCAGGTCATACGTGTTTTGTCCTTTGATCAGTGTTTGCACCGCCGTGGCTTTCTGCACATCCGAACGCAGCACGTCGGATTTAGCAACGACGCCGGCGTCGTATTGCGCCCGCACGTTTTGCAGATGAGCATCCAGTTGATTCACGGATTCCTCATCCAGGGCCACCAGATTCCGACTGGCCAAAACGTTAAAATATGCACTGGTGGCATCCAGTTTCAGCTGTTGGCGGGCATTTTGATTATTATATTGATAATACTCAATTCCCAATTTTGCTTTATCAATGGCGCCTTCCACGGCGCCGCCGGTATACAGCGGAATTTTCAGCGTCAACTGGTTGTCAAACTGATTGTCTTGCGTAACGATCCCCAGTACCGAACTGGGCGCGGTCCGGTAACGGCTCGCCGTATGGGTAAACGACAGATTGGGATTGAGCAATCCCGCCCGGGCTTCCCGCAACGCCCAAAACGCTTTGGTTTGGTCGGCTTCCGCCATCCGGGTATCCCAGTTGTTTTTAAATGCCATGGAAATCGTATTCGCCAGCGTCATTTCCACCGGTGCCGGCGTCGCGGCCATCGCCACCGCGCCGGTCGACAACAGACCCGCCGTCAGCAGCGCCGCCATGAAGCGCCGGGTCCAATTATTTTTTTTCATATATCAATACCCTCCCTGCAAGTTCTGATTGGACTGAAGAGTCAATTACTCGTTAATTATATTGCTTAATCCATAAAGTGTCAACTGAAGAGCTCGGTCAAAACGAGCGGCGAATCCCGAAATAATTATTGCGTTCATCCCGCTTGTTGATGCCGTCGGCTTCCCCCACCAATTGCACATCCGGCGCCACTTTCAGTTGCGCCCGCAACTTAACCCGGACGTCATTGGGGTCATAGACATCCAGCGACATCTGCAGCCGGTCGCCAAGCTGCGAATCAAACCCCACTCCCGGTTTGCTGTCAATGATCCCGGCCCGTTGAGCCCCATGTTCATCCCGATGGCCAATCTGCAAGTTCAGTTTACTGCTGTCTCCCTCATTACTGCCGCCGATCAGCGCAAATGTGCCCGGATTGCCGCCCACGCGCAGGTCAGCACTGGTCCGGTACTTACCGGCCGTGGAATTATAAAGCACTTCCGCACCGCCATCCACTTTCACATTGGATATTTTTCCTAAAATTTGATTCGCTTTAGCTGACGCCTCCCGGGTATTTTTCAAGGTTTCACGAATGTTCTTGCTTGTTTCCGGATCTACGGCAATACGTTCCAGCGCGGCCAGCGATTTATCAATCCGCTCACTGGCGGTCCTAATATTCTTCATGGTCTCGCGGATGTCCGCCACCGTCTGTCCATTGTTATCCAAACCGTTCAGCATGCCATCGGTCCGGCGGGCCACATCCCGGAGGCTTTCCGACATCAATCGGAAATTGCCGACCATGGTGTTAATATCCTGCTGATTATTTTGAGCCAACTGCGCCAGCGTCGCACTAAGGGTCACCAGATTGGCCGTCATTTCACGGGCGTTTAAAGCCGTTTCCTTCAGGGCCACCCGTACTTTTTCGTCGCCCAATACTTCATTCAGCGAATTGACCAGTCGCTGAGTATCCGCCAAAACATTATTGAAAGAATGCATCATCTGCTCAATTCCCTGCGGGTCTTCGCCCTGCACCAAAACGCCCGGCTGCAGGAAGGAGACCGGGACGCCCTCCACTCCGGAAGCTTCATCCGGAGGAAAAATGCTCACATATTTCTCGCCCATCAGCCCTTCACTGCCAATAGTAAAACGGGATTTTTCCGGAATGTGCGCTCCGTTGCGCATTTTTAACCAAACCGATACCCCCCGGGGAGTGATATCGATGTTTTGCACGGTACCCACATCCACTCCGGCGTAGCGGACATTATGACCCACCCGCAGCCCATTCACCTGATTAAACTTTGCCCCCAACAAATATCCCGAGTCGTTGAACGTAAATCCTTTCAGTTGAAACAACATGAAAGCGAGCAGCAAAAAACCGGCCAATGTGGCGGCGCCGACCTTGACTTCGTTATTCATTTTGTTTCTCCTTCCTGGCGTTGATTTTGGCATTCTCGCTGCGAATAAAGCGCTGTACCAATGGATTGACGGAATGCCGGATATCTTCCACGCCGCCGGTTTCAATGATCTGCCCCTGATGAATCATCGCCAGCCGGTCAGCAATGTTAAAAGCGCTGGCCATGTCATGCGTGACGACCACGGAGGTAACGCCCAGCATCCGGCGCGTGCTGGCAATCAACCGGTCAATGGTTCCTGACATAATGGGATCCAATCCGGAGGTAGGTTCATCATAAAGTACAATGCGGGGATCCACGGCAATCGCCCGGGCCAGGCTGACCCGTTTTTTCATACCGCCGGAAAGGGCATTAGGCATCGTCGCTTCCTGTCCGGAAAGTCCCACCATACGCAATTTTCGTCTTACCTGCCGGCGAATTTCGACCTCGCTCAGTTGACTATGCTCCCGCAGGCCAAACGCCACATTTTCGCCGACGTTCATCGAATCAAACAGCGCCGAATATTGAAACACCATTCCCATTCGCAGCCGCACTTCGTTCAACTGATCCTCGTTCATCCGGGAAATTTCCTGTCCGTCAATCCAAACTTCCCCGGCAGCCGGCTTCATCAGTCCGATCATTAGCCGCAACAAGGTGCTTTTTCCGGAGCCGCTGGGGCCGATAATCACCATAATCTCACCTGTATGTATTTCCAGGTTGATATCTTTCAATATCTCTTTCCCCTGCACTTGTGCACTGACATGGTCCAGGCGAATCATGTTTCACCTCCGGATCCCGTTCATTTTTTTGACAAATGACGTCTGACAAGGCTAACGGTACAACATCAACGACAAAAAATAATTACTGATAAAAATTAAAATAATCGACATGACCACGGAACCGGTGGTTGCCTGCCCCACGCCTTCGGCGCCTTCCCTAGTGGTCAACCCTTTGTGACAACCGACGATGGCTACGATAGCACCGAAGACCATGGCTTTGACCAGACCACCGGTCACGTCGTTGGGTACGGCAAAAGTGGTAATGGAATGCATAAACGTATGGCTGGAAATGCCGGCATAGGCCGTTGCCACCATATAGCTGCCAATGGTTCCAATCACGTCGGCAAAAATCACCAGTAACGGCACCATGAGCATACAGGCCAAGAGCCGCGGGACCACCAGATAGGCGATGGGGTTTACCGCCATCACCCGTAAGGCGTCAATCTGTTCCGTCACTTTCATCGACCCTAATTCCGCTGTGATCGCTGCCCCACAACGTCCGGCCACCACCACGCCGGTCAGCACCGGTGACAATTCCCGCCCCATCGCAATGGCCACAATACCTCCCACCGTGGATTGAGCCCCATATTTGACAAACTCGTTGGCCGTTTGAACAGTAATCACCATGCCGGTAAACAGGATGGTCAGCAGGACGATGGGCAGGGAATCCACTCCCAGATGCGCCATCTGTCGTACCAGTCCCCGCCAGCGCAGTTCCGGCAAATGAGTCACCGTTTCCGCCGCGAGGGTAACGATTTGTCCCACCTGATCCACGAAAACAATGACTTGTGCCCCCAGCCGTTCCAGCACCTCTTTAACCATGGCTCCGCCTCGCCTCCCCATGCCCCAACGGTCAATTCGACGTCCGCGGCTCCATTCCCTTCACGTCAATGACCATTTGCGTCACGTTGTCAATAATATAATCCGTGGTTAAATGGAATTTCTTATTACTTCCGTCCGCCCGTTTTTCTTTCGGTTCTTCGGCACTTTGGCCCGGCACTGATTTTGCCGGTGCTTTGGCGCTCATGGCAGCATGATCCTCCTGCGGCGGTTGTGGTTTTTGCGGTTTTTGCGGTTTTTCGGATTTCACGGAACCTTTCGGTTCTTCTGTCTCACCCATATTCCCGGGATATTCAAGATTCATGACTTCCACCACCAGATCATTATTCCGGTCACGCTCACTTAATTCCCTGACAGCGTCATCGAGGTTCTTAGGTTTGTTTTTCACCCAAAGCTTTACGGCATCTTCCTCGCCGTTTGCTTGTTGCCTGGCCAGCATTTGCACCAACGGCACCATACCGCCGCCACGAACAATCAGCGTCATCGGGCCGCTCGGCTGGTCTTTAGGAACAACGAAAAAAATCTGGCGGGTTATTTCTTCTCCACGAAACGGTTTCAGTTTGACATTGATCGGTACCCGGTCACCCGCCTTAACCTTTGTTACCGCCGGTTTTGCTTCCTGAATTGAAGCAGTTCGGCGCGCCGCGTCGATTTCCACGTTGACGGTCAAGCCGGTAATATCCACGGCTTTGAAAGGATTTCCCGCCAAAATCGCCATCCCTTCAAAGATTTCCGCTAACGCGGCTTCACCAATATTCGCCGGACTGTAAAACATATTATCCCGTTTCAAGGATTCTCCGGTAATATCCGGTGATGTAATTTCCATTTTCACTCTGGCCGTGCCGGATCCGATCCGGTCACAGGTTTTTTCGATGGCATTGAAAATCGTGGCAATGCCCAGAATGGGTGACAATTCATCATCGTTAACCATTTGAGCATTCATTTCCCGTATTTGTCGCAAATTTTGGTCCGTCACCGTGACCGAAATAGGAATAACCGGCGGAAATACGCCAATGCGGCCACTGATGCCGGCGCCCCGGTCCTGATCAATGACACCGATTGGTTGACCGGTTAAACCGACTTTGAACGAATTTTCCAATCCGCTCATGGTGGTCAGAACCTGTGCTGCCGTCATAAAGTAGCCGGCGGCGCCCCGTTTGAGAAACGGATGACCAAACGCCAGTACGCGGCCATCTTCCACATATGTTACTGTCCCCATCGCTCCCACACTGACATCGCCGCGAACCAATTGCACGCCGATCGGACTTCCCGGTTCCAGTGAGGCGCCCAGCATTCCATCCGCTTCGCCGCCGGCCGAATAAGGAACCAGGTTATAGGGGCGCAAACGATCGCGCAACAACGCCAGTGCTTTGTCGCCAAAACCGGCCACCAGCAACGGCGTATTCAGTTTTTCTTCCGGAATGTTTTCATCCGGCCGCAAATCATCGGCCGGCGGTGGATTCATAGATACCGCCGGCGGCTTTCCCAACGGCAGTTCCCAAAGTTTCAGCATATCGGCAATCGGAGTTACCATCCCGGTTTTGTGATCAGTAAACGGCCATCCATAACCAATCGCACCCACCAGTCGTCCGTCGATATATACCGGACTGCCGCTCATGCCTTGGGCAATCCCGCCGGTCCGGTCAACCACATCTCCGGCGGCGCGAATCAAAATCAAATCACCGGAAGGTCCTTTTTGTTTCAATATTCCCAGAACCTCTATCGAAAACTCTTCAATCTGGCTGCCGGAAACCACGGTCCGGGCCACACCCTGCATTCCCGGACGGATTTCTTCCACCGGCATCGTCAGCGGCGCCGCTCCGGCTTTTCCCAAAGTCAGCAAGCAACAAAATATGATTCCGCATACTGGCAGCAGCCAGCCGGAAAAATGAAATCGCCGATTCAACAACATCATCCTATCTATATT
>DATMYQ010000351.1:0-18159 GCA_035560935.1 Patescibacteria group bacterium
GCTCTATTCCATGATATATTGTAAAAAGAAGTTTGGTAATTTTCGTGTGGAGGAAATACTCATGGCTCTATCTCGATTGGATCAATTGGAACAAAATAGTATCTATATCATTCGTGAAGCATATGCCAAGTTTAAAAATCCTGGTATCCTCTGGTCGATCGGTAAGGATTCCACGGTCTTACTCTGGTTGGCCCGTAAAGCGTTTGTAGGCGATTGTCCGTTGCCTCTGATACATATCGATACCACTTTTAAAATTCCGGAAATGATCGCCCATCGCGATCGGATCGTCCGGGACTGGGATTTGGAGTTGGTGGTGGGTAAGAATGCCGACGCGTTAACCGAGGGCATTCATCCTGATCAGGGGCGGTTGGAGTGTTGTTCCGCGTTAAAGACGGAAGCCTTTCGCCAGACGGTGGAAGAACACGGCTATGATGCAATTTTGCTGGGGATTCGTCACGACGAGGAAAAATCCCGCTCGAAGGAACGAATTTTCAGCGTGCGGGATGCCCAGTTTTCCTGGCGCTATAAGGAGCAACCACCGGAGATCTGGGATCAGTATAATACCGATTTCCCACCGGGATCTCACGTACGGGTGCATCCGATCCTGGCTTGGTCCGAGATCGATATCTGGGAATATATTGAACGCGAGAATATTCCGGTAGTTACGTTATATTACGCGCGAGACGGGCAGCGCTACCGCAGCCTAGGTTGCTGGCCCTGTACCCATCCGATTGATTCAGACGCGGTGACTATTCCCGAGATTGTCGCGGAACTGCGAACGATCGGCAAGTCGGAACGGGCCGGGCGGGCTCAGGATCAGGCTGATGCGTACGCGATGCAAAAACTACGGGCGAAGGGGTATATGTGATCATGCAGCAGGAAATGACGGTAGTGATTGTCGGTCATGTGGATCATGGTAAGTCGACGCTGGTCGGGAGATTGCTTTATGACAGCGGTCAGGTTAATGCGGACAAGGTAGATTTTGCCCGACAACGATCGGCGGCCCAGGGACGGGATTTAGAATTTGCTTTTTTGCTGGACGGACTGGAGGAGGAACAGGTCCAGGGGATCACCATTGATTTTACCCAGACCCGTTTTCATACCGCGCAGCGCGAGTACATCATCGCCGACGCGCCGGGGCACCGGGAATTTTTAAAAAATATGATGAGCGGTGCCAGCCGTGCTGATGCGGCGTTATTGCTGATTGACGCGGAGGAAGGGGTGCGAGAGCAATCTCGCCGTCATGGCTATATTCTTTCACTATTGGGTATCCGGCAACTGGCGGTGGTGGTGAACAAAATGGACCGAGTGGACTGGTCACAGGCAGTGTACGAAGAAATCCGCCAGGAATATAGTGAGTTTTTACATACGATCGGACTCAAAGCTCAGGCATTTATTCCAGCGGCAGCTTATACTGGGGATAATGTGTTGGTGCGCTCGAGGCAGTCGCCTTGGTATCAGGGACCGCTTGTGATGGAGCAACTGGACGGATTTGTATTGGAGGCGGAAGAAAATCGACCGTTGCGGTTACCGGTGCAGGATGTATATCGCTTTGGACAGCGGCGCTTGCTGGCCGGTCGGTTGGAGGCAGGTATCCTGCAGGCGGGCCAACAGGTGATGCTGTGGCCGACGGAGGAACAGTCGTCAGTGAAGCAGATTGAATGTTGGCCGGATACGCAGACCGATCAGGTGACGGCCGGACATTGTGTGGCGGTTGAACTGGCTGACCCGCTATTCGTGGAACGGGGTATGCTGTTAACGGTGGTTGGACAGGTGGCGCCGTTGATGGGACGTTACTTTCACGTACGAATTGTTTGGCTGGGCAAGCAACCGCTGCAGGCCGGGCAACGGTATAAACTGAAACTGGGATTGCAGGAAATGGGGGCGGCTATTGAACGTTTCGATCGGATTATGGATATTGGTGAATTGCAGGATGTGACCACTGGTGAAGTGGCCGCCGGCTATGCGGCGGAAGGGATTATTTGCACGGACCAGCCGGTGGTATTCGAGCCGTTTGCCGTGGATCCAGCGTTGGGCCGCTTTGTGCTGGTCGATAATTACCAGATCGCCGGCGGCGGTATTGTTCTCCAGCCGGTGACGGATGAGGAAAGACAGGCATTCACGCGAATTCAGCGGGACTCAGGGTCGTCTCGCCGGCCACGCCAGTTGGTTCCCACCGCAGGCTATATTTCCAAACAGCAACGGCAGGAACGCAATGGGCATCGCTCGTTTGTGGTATGGCTAACAGGACTGTCTGGCTCCGGTAAATCCACGCTGGCCAGGGAACTGGAACAGCGGTTGTTTGCTGCGGGACGCCAGGTGTATGTATTGGACGGTGATAATATTCGCGGTGGTCTGAACCGGGATCTGGATTTTTCAGCGTTAGGCCGTCAGGAAAATATCCGGCGGATCGGTGAAGTAGCAAAACTGTTCGTGGATGCTGGTTACATTGTGATCACCGCGTTTATTTCTCCGTATCAGCGGGACCGGGATGCGGTCCGGTCGCTATTTGCGCCGGGCGAGTTTTATGAAACCTTTGTGCAATGTCCGTTGTCGGTCTGTGAAAGCCGCGATACCAAAGGTTTCTATCAGCAGGCCCGGGCCGGCGGCATCAAGGATTTTACCGGGGTTGGGGACGTGTATGAATCGCCGCTTAAGCCAGAGTTGGTCGTAAGTACGGAGAACTGTTCGCTTGATGAATGTGTAATGGATATTTTGACTAAAATAGAATAATAACGAGTATGGCCTGGATCCGATCCAGGTCATACTCGTTAAAGATTAGTTATTTATATACATCTCCACGTGAGGCGATATCGATTACTGTAATCAACAATATACCATGATCTACGGTGAAAATTACACGGTATTTGCCAACCCGCAAGCGATATTGGACTTATTGTCGTTTGAGTTCATTAAAGGAAATCTACTCCCCGCGGGCAATTTGGGCTTCGCCTTTATAGTATACCATAAAGGCTTTTTGAAGATACAGCTGCTTAAGGAAGATATTTCGCGGTTTTTAGCAGATTGTTAACCTGGATGGGGTTTTTGATATAACCAGCTTCCACGGAGATATCGGCGTATTCCTGCAGTGTGGCGGGGTCCAGCGTAGTAATGGCTTTGGTACGGGACAGTGCTGTTTCCAGGATGGCAATCGGTATTTCTTTGTTGGTAAAACGCAGCAGCTGGCGATTGACCGCGGCTAGGGCCGCATGAGGATTGGTTTGAATAAATTGTACGGATTGTTGATGGGCCTGGAGCATTTTTTGCACCAGGTCTTTGTGCTGTTCCCCGTAACTACGGGTGGTAATAAAGACGGTGGTTGGATAATGGCCGTCCTTCCAGATCTGATTTTCGTTCAGGATCAGGCGGGCGTTGCCTTTCTGTTCCAGAATGACACCCCATGGTTCGGGAACCAGCGCGGCGTCGATTTGGCCCTGAGTGAACAAGGTCAGTACATCAGCCGGGGCGGCCTGGTGGATGGTGACGGTACCGCCTTTGGCTTTATCCTGCAGTTGATTAGCCCGCAGCAGGTGACGCAGCGAGATATCCTGGGTATTACCGAGCTGGGGAATGGCTACTTTCTTGCCGTCCAGATCTTTCACGCTTTGAATGGGACTGTTCGGAGCGGCGACCAGCACGGCGCCGGCGTCGTTGGCGCCAGCGATGATTTCCACGGGCAGGCCGCGGGCGAAGCCGGTCAGCGCCGGACCGGGACCGACGTAAGCTATGTCCAGTTGACCGGCGGCCAACGCTTCCATCAGTTCCGGACCGGCGTTGAAAGTTTTGATTTCCAAAGTGACGGAACCCAGTTGCTGTTGGAAGAAGCCTTGATCCACGCCTATCAGAGCGGGAGCGTGGGTGAGATTGGGAAAAAATCCGAGACGGAGAATTTGCGGCGCGGCGGATTGCTTTTGACAGCCGGTGACCAGCAGCAAGGTTAGTAAGAGCAGGTTAACAAGTAGCAAGCATGTGGGCAAACGAAGCAGTTTTTTTTGCATCGGACAACCTCTTTTCTATTATTGCGTTTGCGTTGTGAGACCCCGTTTTTGCAGGACTCCTATTTCCAGACGGCGAAAAAACAATAAATCAATCAGTGCGCCGAGCAGGCTGATGATGATCATTACCGACAGCACTAGGCTCATATCGCCGAGATTGCGGCCTATCATCAGCACCTGACCTAAGCCGGTGCCGCTGCCCAAAAGTTCACCGGCCATTAGTGAACGCCAGGCGAACGCCCAGGAAAGGCGCAGACCAGTGATCAATTCTGGCAAACTGGCTGGGAGGACCACCTGAAAGAAGAGACGCCAGCTGCGGTAACCCAGGGTGCGGGCAGCGCGCAGCAATAGGGGAGGAACGTTTTGTACGGCGGATTTGACGGTGATAACCATGGTCCACAAAGCACCAATAATGACGACAAAGATGACGGCGGTGTCGCTGAGCCCGAACCAGAGGATAGCCAGTGGTAACCAGACAATGCTGGGTACGGTCTGCAGACTGAGAATGAGAAAACCGATGGATTCTTCCAGCAGACGGCTTTTGGCCAGTGCGATGCCCAATAGGCTGCCGAGTATCAGCGCAGTCAAATAGCCGACCAGTAGGCGCTTGAGGCTGGCAGTGACCGCAATCGGCAAGGAAGTGTCGTTAAAACCGCTGATCAGAGTTTGGGTCACTGCGATAGGAGGCGGGAACAAAAAAGCTGGCCAGATTTCCAGATTACAGGCGCAGGCCCAGATCGTTGTCAGCAGGAGCAGGGTCAACAGGCGTTTCAGATACAGCGTAGGTATACGGATGGTCATGACCTCCTTTGAATATTTCACGTTTCAGATGGGTCAGGATTTCCTCTTCCAGTTCCACGTAGTGGATGGAGGCCACGGGACGGGGCCGGGGCAGATCGAGGCGGATTTCACGGATGATTTGCGCGGGGCGGGCGCTGAGCAGTATGATGCGATCCGCCAGACGAAGGGACTCGCGGATGTTGTGAGTGACGAACAAGATGGTTTTACCGGTATCTTCCCAAATGCGGAGCAGTTCCTCGTGCAGTTCCAGCCGGGTCTGTTCATCCAGTGCGGCGAATGGTTCGTCCATCAGTAGGACTTCTGATTCGGTTGCCAGTGCGCGGGCGATAGACACTCGTTGCTTCATGCCGCCGGATAGTTGATGGGGATAGGCGTTTGCGAAGTTTGTCAAGTGGACTTTTTCCAGGTACTCACAAGCCCGGGAACGCTTGACTGTTTTTGATACACCGAGAATGGCAAACATGATATTTTCCAGCACGGTCAGCCAGGGAAACAGCGCGGCTTCCTGAAAAACTATTGCTCGATCCGGGCCAGGCATGTGACAGGGTTGCCCATTGAACAGGATTTGACCAGTGCAGGGTACGTCCAGACCGGCAGCTAAATGCAATAAGGTAGATTTGCCGCAACCGGAAGGTCCCAAAAGGACGGTGAATTCACTCTTAACGACGGACAAGTCGATAGCTTTGATGGCTGTGACCGGGTTGCCGCCAACGGTGGGAAAATTTTTCGAGATGGACTGAAAAAGCAACGACATGTGCGGGATTCCTCCTCTGACAGACTAGACGTCTAGACTGGAATAACGGATGATGTTATGATAATGGATACAAAGGAACGGTGTCAAGAAAAAGCTGGGAATATAGGAGGACAGGCCATGGGCAGGTTAAACAAAGCAGCCTCCATTCCATTATATGTGCAAATCAAGGAACAATTGTTGATTCAGATTAAGGCTGAACAAGGTAGTGAGGGACCTGCCCGGCGGATTGCTTCTGAGGAGCAGTTAGCGGAACTGTATGAAGTTAGTCGGATGACGGTTCGCCAGGCACTTCAGGAATTGGTGGATGAAGGGCGCCTCTATAAAGTACGCGGGGTAGGAACTTTTATTGCTTCAGGGGCAAGTCCGTCGCCTGATACGGCGCATTTGACGAGACGCTGGGATAAGACGGTGCCGGGCACGGAACGGAAAGAGGTTTTGGCATTTCAGAGATTACCCGTACCGGCAGAGTGGAGTGGGTGTTTGCGGTTGGAAAAGGGGGATCTGGCACTCTACATCATCCGCCGGCGCTGGCGTGACCGGATACCGGTAGCGATTGATTACCGCTATGTGGTGTCGAAGTATGCGGGGGCATTAACGCAAGAAATGGTGATGGTTGAATCGCTGTTTTCGCTAGTATCTTCTCATATGGGGGTTACTGTGGAACACACAGAGTCCTTGTTGGGAGCGGTGGCAGCCAGTGAGCAGGAAGCGGAATGGTTGCAGGTGGCGGTGGGCGCGCCGCTCCTGAAAAGAAAAACAGTTATTTATTTGACCGGAAATATTCCGGTAATCGCCGGTGAATCGGTTTATTGTTCCGACACCTACTGGTATGCGTTTTCGACTGGGATGGAGTGATTAAAAAGTCATGGGCGGGGTTCATGCTAAAATAATGAATTAGCCAACTTCTGGTTTTCATTTTGTTTTTAATTGGGTTTACACAAGAAGTATTAGAGTCCGTGTATCATACCGGCGTAGTGAAAAAAACTTACGTTTGAGAGAAATGGATTTGTGTGTTCGAATAAAGACCATAAAAGATAACATATATCTGGAGGGCGATTATATGCTTGTCGAACAAGACAATTTAGTTTTACCATTATCGTACCAACGTTTGTTGTTTTTACAGCAAGATGCTTTAGCTACAGATATTATTGAGATTTTAAGCCCATGCCAACGGCGTGGGTTGCTGCTTTTTGGGGCAGGATCAGTGGGCCTTTTTTTATATCAATTTTTTTCGTCATTTAGAATCGACGGGAAGGCATTAGCGATTTGTGGATTTTTGGACAACAACCAACAACGTTGGGGAACCGAACTGGCGGGACGGCCGGTTCTATCGCCAGATTGTCTGGCAGATTCTCAATTTGAGAATACGTATGTGTTGATTGCCACGGAATATGTAGCCAGTATGGCTGGTCAGTTGAACGGATACTCTATGATTCCCCGTAGAGATTATGGAAATGGTTATCAGCTCTATAAACATCTGAGAGATTTAATCTGGATATATGCGGGAGAAGACAGGGAATCTGTGCCAGATGAATTGCTGCAGGACTTGCAATGGGCTACTGCAAATCGCTATATTCCGTGCGTTAGCGATACGAGTGATAATTCGGCGCTTTTGTCTGCGGCTGTGGATTATCATCAGTGGCAGCGTTGGCATCGGGTCAGTATACGGGAAAAGCAGGCGATGGCCCAATCTGTGTTGATGCAGCGTTGTATGGATAACACAGTATTTTCAATCGTTATCGCAATCGGTGTTGATCAGAGAGCGGAGATGGAGCTGGTGGCCCGACGATTTAGAGGAGAACAGCTTTATCCTTGGTGGCGGTTGTTTTTTGTTGTCGACGGGGTTGCTGATCGTATCCGTTTTTTTTCAACGGATGAGAGAATCAGGTTGTTGAACACGGAGGAGTTGGGATGGATGTGTCGAGACGCTAAAAAAGGCTATTTTCTTGGTCTGCATTTTGCGGACCGATTAGCACCGGAAGCGTTGTGGGTGTTGGCGCGGTATGCGGAAACGGCTGATTATCCAACGGTAATCTATAGTGATGAAGACCGTCTGGACGAAGTGGGTAACAGAATAGAACCATTTTTCAAACCCGATTGGTCGCCACATACTGTTCAATCTTATGATTATATCGGTTGGCGCGGCGTTTGTGTTCAGGCAAATTGGTTAGCTACCGAAGGAACAAAATGGCAACGGGCTGTGCTTGGCCAGGAACTTGGTTTTGCAGCGTACTTGCGAACCGAACGCGTCGGACATATATCCCGAGTATTAGTGCACAAGGGAACTGATACTGGATTGCCTGTGCCGGCTATGGGGAACGGTAAGCATTACCGTTTGCAGGGTAAGCCGTTGATTTCAATTTTGATTCCGGCACGGGACCGGGCGGATTATCTGGCAAGTTGTTTGGAATCGATTTTTACGCTATCATCTTATCAACATTTCGAAGTGTTAGTGATTGATAATGAGAGCCGGGAACAGAAAACACTAGAACTGTTGACGCGGTGGCAGGCAGAAGAACCGGAACGTTTGCGGGTAGTGCGGGTGGCGGAACCGTTTAATTATGCTCGTCTTAATAATCTTGGCGTGACCGAGGCACGAGGTGAGCTGATTTTGTTACTGAATAACGATACTAGAGTCATCACCCCCGAGTGGCTGCAGGATATGGCTGGTTATGCCATACAACAAGATATTGGAGCTGTGGGAGCGATGTTGCTTTATGAAGATGGTACAGTACAACACGCAGGAGTGATTATTGGGGTGGGCGCGGTGGCGGATCATGCATTTCGTGGGTTTGCTGCGGATGTCAGTGGCTATTTTGGGCGTCTGCAAACAGTGACCAATTATTCGGCGGTGACCGGAGCTTGTTTAATGGTAAGCAAGGAACGGTATCTGGCAGTGGCTGGGATGGATGAACAGTTGGCGATATCATATAATGATGTGGATTTTTGCTTGAAGTTGCGCGATCTTGGTTTGTACAATGTGGTATTGCCTTTTGTGCGGTTATATCATTATGAATCGAAAAGTCGCGGGCCGAATGATACTTCGGAAAAATTGGCTCAGGCTCGGCAGGAGGAGCGGTTAATGCATGAGCGTTGGGACCGTACGTTACGAGAGGACCCTTTTTATAGTCCGCATCTTACCCGGGAAAAAACGGATTTTTCGTTGCGATTGCCTGATTTGCGGGAATGTTGGAAAGAATAGTGTAGTGAGTTTGCTGATAGAAAAACTGGATGTACTGGAAGCAGACAGGAACTTGCTTGTTATTGTGAATTAGAGTGGCGTATGTTGCAAATGTTTTTAGATATTGCCCGGTATTTTGGGTAAAACACGTTTTTGCAGGACTCCTGTTTCCGAACGGAGAAATAACAATAAGCCTCAAAACTGAAGACCCGTGTTGAACAAATAATGTTGACACTGAGGATGGTTTTGATATCTTGTATGCTGATGAAGTCTGATAAAGTTTGTTTTCTATATGCCTATTGTTTAACGGATAATCATGTCCATTTGATGGAAAAAATAAGGATTTTAAGGTGGCGCTAAGAGTGAAATGTGTTAAAAAGTGCCAGAGACGGACAGGGTGACTGGGTGCCACAACGTGACCTCGCGCATATAACGGGAAGAATTTACTCAGAAGATTGATGAATGAATCTAGAAGCGAGGATGCGGGAGAATGAATAATGAAACATCCATTGATTGGGATTGTTGTTTTGAACTGGAATGGTTGGCAGGATACCTGCGAGTGTCTGAAGTCACTGGCGGCGCTGCAGTATCCTAATACGGCAGTGGTGTTAGTTGATAACGGTTCAACCGATCACTCGCCGGAAGAAATGATGGCATGTTTGCGGCCGGAAGTGGCTTTCATTGCAGCTGGTATCAATCGGGGATTTTCTGCCGGAAACAATCTTGGTATCAGCTATTTGATGGAGAGAGGCGCCGAATATATATTGTTGTTGAATAATGATACAGTGGTAGCGCCGGATCTGCTTGATGCATTTTTGAAAGTGGCGGCAGCGGAACCGCAGGCGGGAGCTTTGGCCGCGAAGATTTATTATTACGATTCGCCGGATGTATTTTGGTTTGCCGGTGCTAAAAGTCCCACGCCCTGGATGGCACCAATGCATATCGGACAGGGAGAACAAGATAGGGGACAATATGATCAGGTAAGTGCGATCTCCAGCGTTAACGGCTGCGCTTTTTTTGTGCGGACGGCAATGATTCGTCAGATAGGACCATTGGATGAACGATACTTTTTGAAATATGAAGACGTGGACTGGTCGTTGCGGATCCAGGCCGGTGGCTGGCAGACTCTTTTCGTCCCCGGTGCCAGGGTCTGGCATAAAGTCAGTCGCGCTTCTGGTGGTGTGACACCGCTGTGGTGGTATTTTGATGAACGCAGTCGATTGCTCTGGCAGAAACTGCATTTTCCTGAGTTAAGCTGGTCGGCACGGTACGGGCGTTTATTGCGGGAAATTTGGCTGGAATTATATACCGGTCAGTGGAAAAAATGGCGAATATGGCTGGCCCGTTTGTGGGGCGTTATTGATTTTTGGCGGGGCTGCACAGGGAATTGCCCACCCATGTTAATTCGCTTGAGTTGGATAAATAAATGAAAGAAAACTTCGTGCGACAGGATAATATAGTGCTGAAAAACAGGGGTTTGTTGCTAAGCGCCGAATAACTATTGTTTATAGTCACCTAATGTTTGGAAAGTAAAATGAGGAGGTTTGTGGCTTGCAACTGAAACCGACAGTCAGTATTGTGATCCCTTCTTGCAATGGGTTGCATCACTTGAAAAATTGTCTTCCTTCGCTAGTTCGTCAGGAGTATCAGGGCAAATGGGAAATTCTCGTGGTGGATAATGCGTCTACGGATGGAACTGCAGCGTATTTGCGGGAACAGTTTCCGCAAATACGCGTTGTTGCGAATAAAATAAACGAAGGATTTGCTAAAGCTAATAATCAAGCGGCATCTGTAGCCCAGGGAGAGTACCTGGCGCTGATCAATAATGATATGCGGGCTCGGGAGGATTGGCTGGCATCATTGGTGGATACCTGTCAAAAAAGCGGAGCTGTTTGTGTGGGTGGAATGATTTTAGATTGGGAGGGTCAAAATATTGATTTTGCCGGCGCGCAGCTTCATTGTTTTGGCGTGGCTCAGCAACAGGGCATAGAGATGTCGGTGCAACAATTAGACGGGTACGCAAAAATGCGGCCGATTTCTTTTGCTTGCGGCGGTAATTTATTGATCCGGCGTGATGTTTTTCTTGAAATTGGTGGTTTTGACGAGGATTATTTTGCCTATGCTGAGGATGTAGATTTAGGCTGGCGGCTTTGGTTGTGCGGTTATCCCGTATTCTTATCGCCAACGGCCTTCACTTTTCATAGACGTCATAGTGGATCCGCGTTTTTGGACCACTCAGACCGATTGTATTATAACGCGCGGAATATGTTGTATACGATGTATAAAAACTATTCGGAGGAAAATTTAAACCGATTTATGAGTGTCGGATTGTTGATAAAAATGCAACTCGGCTGCAATAATGTCTGGAAAAATGGCGGTGCCGGTGGTTTGGCCTTTGAAAATTATTTCGAAATACGGGCGGTTCGGGATTTTCTGCTCAATATCCCCCTAATGCGTCCCAAACGGCAATGGATTCAGTCACGGCGGGTCTGGGGAGATAGTATGGTGTTGCAGTATGTGGATACTAGCATTAATCCGCATTTCCGCGAAATGCTGCATCGGGATTTGGATGATATGCTAGAGGCCGGTGAACAAGTGGGGCGAATGGCAAGGGAACGGAGGCGTGGCGATGCGCCGCAAAATGGAACGGAGTAATAAAAGCAATGTAGTCGCGGTGATTCAGGCGCGGATGAGTTCCAGCCGTTTGCCGGGAAAGGTTTTGCAACCGATTTTGGGTCGGCCGATGTTGGATTGGATGATTGAACGGGTGAAACGCTCCCGAAATATTGACCAACTGGTGCTGGCGACAAGTCGGGAAGAGAGTGATAATCCGCTGGCGGAATATTGTCAGGACAAGGGAATAGAGTGTTTTCGCGGCAGTCTGGATGACGTGCTGGACCGGTTTTATCAGGCGGCGCTGCAATATCGGGCGGACCATATTGTGCGTCTCACCGCGGATTGTCCGCTACTGGACCCGGCGTTGCTGGATCAGGTAATTGCTTTGCATTTGGACGGCAGTTATGATATTTCCTGCTCTGGCGCTTGTGATACCTTTCCTGACGGAATGGACGTGTCCGTGGTGACTTTTGCAGCGCTGGCCCGAACTTGGCAGGAAGCTGTATTACCGTCGGAGCGGGAGCATGTGACCAGCTATATGTTCAATCATCCGGAACGTTATCTACTGGGCGTAGTGCATCACACGGAAAAGTTGGGACATTGGCGCTGGTCGGTGGATGAGCCGGAAGATTTTGATTTAGTCAGCCGGATTTTTGCTGCATTATGTCCTGTAAAATCGGATTTTGGGTTTGCAGATATTTGCGCTTTCATACGCCGAAACCCGGAGGTGCTGGATTTGAATCGGCATATTATTATTAATGCTGGGTACCAAAAGTCGCTGGCAAAAGACGAGGAATATTTAAGAGAACAGCGGGAACTTAATAAAAATGTTTGATGGGCACATTTCAAACACTGCTTTGCCTGTGACGGGAGGGTAACGAGTAATGAAAATTTGTGTGATTGGGTCTGGATATGTGGGACTGGTGACCGGTACCTGCTTGGCGGAGATGGGTAATAAAGTTTGGTGCGTAGATGTGGACCAACAAAAGATCGACAAACTACGACGAGGAGTCATTCCAATTTATGAACCGGGTTTAGAGGAATTGGTAAGGGCCAACGTGAAGGAAAAACGACTGATGTTTACTACTGATTTGGCGGAAGGAATCGAGAAAGCGCTATACGTATTTATTGCCGTGGGAACGCCGCCGGGTGAAGATGGCTCTGCCGACCTGACTCATGTGCTTGGAGTTGCCCGGGATATTGGACGGAATATCAATAAATATATGATTGTGGTCAATAAGTCAACGGTGCCGGTGGGAACAGCAGTCAAGGTACAAGCAACGATCAGAAAGGAATTGACCGACCGAGGGTTGTCGGAGCTGGAATTTGACGTGGTTTCCAATCCAGAGTTTTTGAAAGAAGGCGCGGCCATTGAGGATTTCATGCGTCCGGACCGGGTGGTGATCGGTGTTGACAATGTAAGAACTGCGGAGCTGATGAAACAATTGTACGACCCGTTTGTAAGAAACGAGAATCCGCTGATCGTGATGGACCTTTCGTCCGCAGAACTGACGAAATATGCGGCCAACGCGATGCTGGCAACCCGGATTAGTTTTATGAATGAAGTGGCCCGTTTGTGTGATCAGGTCGGAGCAGATGTGAACAAAGTACGTGTGGGAATCGGAACGGACAAGCGGATCGGCATGCCCTTCTTATATGCAGGAGCGGGTTATGGTGGTTCCTGCTTTCCTAAGGATGTTAAAGAATTAATACAGGCGGGACAGCGGTTTGACGTCGATATGGCGCTGGTAAAAGCAGTGGATGTAGTGAATGAGCGACAGAAACAATATCTGGTGGATCTGATTAATATTCGTTATGAGAATGATATTGCCGGAAAACACTTTGCTATTTGGGGATTGGCGTTTAAGCCACAAACCGATGATATGAGAGAAGCGCCATCAAAAGTGGTAATTGAGGCATTACTTGCCGGGGGCGCGATAGTGGCTGCTTATGATCCGGCAGCTGAGGCGCAGGCACAGCGAATTTTACCGCCGAACGGATGTCTGACGTATGGGGAAGATATGATGATGGTACTGCAGGATGCGGACGCGCTGGTCTTGATGACGGAATGGCGGCAGTTTCGCCGACCCGATTTTTCTGAAATGAAAGAATTGATGCGGACACCTGTGCTTTTTGATGGGCGGAATCAGTATGATCCGCTGGAAATGAAGGCGCAGGGTTTTGAATACTATTGCATAGGGAGAAACAACCGTGGCAAATAAAAGGATATTAGTTACCGGTGGTGCGGGCTTTATTGGCTCACATCTTTGCCGGCGCTTGCTGGCGAACGGACATGAAGTACTTTGTCTGGACAATTATTTCACGGGTAGCAAGAATAATGTTTGGGATTTATTGCATCATCAACGATTTGAGTTGATTCGGCATGATGTCACGCAGCCCTTTTTCTTTGAAGTGGATGAAATTTATAATTTGGCGTGTCCGGCTTCGCCAGTTCATTATCAATATAATCCGGTGAAAACGATTAAGACCAGCGTACTGGGAGCGATGAATGCGTTAGGCCTGGCCAAACGGGTCAAAGCCCGGATTCTGCAGGCGTCCACTTCGGAAGTGTACGGTGATCCGGCCATTCATCCGCAGCCGGAAGAATATTGGGGAAATGTCAATCCCATCGGCATTCGGAGTTGCTACGATGAGGGCAAACGCTGTGCGGAAACTTTATTCTTTGACTACCATCGTCAGAACGGTGTTGACATCAAAGTGGTGAGGATATTTAATACTTATGGTCCCCATATGCATCCGCAGGATGGCCGGGTGGTCAGTAATTTTATTGTCCAGGCGCTGCAAGGACAGGATATCACAATATATGGTCAAGGAAACCAGACCCGCTCGTTTTGCTATGTGGATGACCTGGTGATGGGACTGGTTCAAATGATGGAGAGCCAACGGGAGTTTACCGGTCCAGTGAATTTAGGGAATCCTAGCGAGTTCACCATTCGGGAATTGGCGGAGCAGGTGTTGTCCCTTACCGGCAGTAGTTCAAAGCTGTGTTATTGTTCATTGCCGCCAGACGACCCAAAGCAGCGCCGGCCAGATATTAGTTTGGCGGAGAGGGAACTTGCTTGGCAGCCAACAATCGATCTGCCGGAAGGTCTACAGCGAACGGTGGCATATTTTCGACAACGCTTGACGCTTGCGGGCGGCCAGCAATGAGTGTGAGAGATGTCCGGATTTTTCTTACCGGTGGGGCTGGGTTTATCGGCAGTCATCTTACGGCCGCTTTGCTGGGACAAGGCTGTCAGGTGACGGTTTTTGACGATTTTAATGATTTTTATTCTCCACAGCGCAAGGAACGCAATGTGCGCGCTTTTTTGGACCATCCCCGTTACCGGCTGTTTCGAGGCGATATTCGTGACCGGCAGACCTTGACGAGGGCATTGGGTGCGAGCGGTTGCGATGCGGTCATCCATTTGGCGGCCAGGGCTGGTGTTCGGCAATCGTTGGCCGAACCGGTATTGTATCAGGAAGTGAATGTGACCGGTTTGCAAAATGTGTTGGAAGGTTGTCGGCAATACGGTATTGGCAAGTTATTGTTTGCATCTTCCAGTTCCGTATACGGTGGGAATGAACAAGTTCCGTTTTCTGAGGATGATCCGGTGGCTCGACCGCTCAGCCCATATGCTGCCACCAAGGCCGCGGGAGAATTGCTTTGCCATACTTACAGCTATTTATACGGGATGCAGATTTTGTGCCTGCGTTTCTTTACGGTATACGGCCCACGGCAACGACCGGATATGGCGATTCATAAATTTGCCCGCTTGATTGACCGGGAGCAGCCGCTGCCGATGTTTGGCGACGGTGAGCAAAGACGAGATTTTACTTATATTGACGATATTGTCGCCGGGTTACTGGCCGCACTGGCTTATGATGACAGTCGGTACGAGATTTTTAACTTGGGAAATTCGGCTACGGTCTCACTGCGGGAAGTGATCCATTTGTTGGAACGGTCGTTGGGTAAAACAGCAAAGCTGGATATCCGACCGGCGCAGGCGGGCGATATGAAATTTACTTGTGCGGATATTTCCCGGGCTGAGCGTCTGTTGAGATTCGCGCCCCGGGTTTCCTTGCCGGAAGGTATTCAACGGTTTGTTGACTGGTACCGGGAGGAGGGGAACTGTGAAGGATTATGATGGCAGGGATGCGGTAGGTAGCGATCGGTCGATTAAAACTTTGTTGGTTGCGGCGAATTTGAATTTGGAAGGCGCTGCATTCAGCCAATATGAGTTGACGAAGGTGCTTTGTAAACAACGGGTGATTGAACCCGCTGTTTACGCGGCGGAAGATGGGCCGTTGAGGGCCTTGTATGAGGAATTGGGGCTGAAGGTGACGTTATGGCCGACCCGTGGGTGCCGACCAACGGATTTGGCTGGCTACGAAGACGATGTGGCCTGGCTGCGGCAGGAAATGCGACGAATAGCAACGGAACTGGTATATGCGAATACCTGGCCCTTGTTTGGGGTTATTGAAGCCGCGCACCGGGAAAGCCTGCCGTCCGTTTGGAATCTGCGCGACAGTATCGATTGGAAACGGGAATATGCCACGTACGGTAGCTCGGTTGCGGAACGGGCCTATCGTTGTTATGAATATCCGCATCGAGTGATTTTTGTGTCCCAGGCCACGGCCTGTTTGTTTGAGGAACTGAACACCCAGAAAAATTTTATGGTAATACATAATGGACTGGACCGGGGACGTTTGTATCGTAATTTGCAGCCCTGGCCCCGGGAAAAGGCTCGGCAGGCGCTGGGACTGTTGCCGGGACAACTGGCGGCGGTAACCGTTGGTACCGTTTGTGAACGTAAAGGCCAAATGGATTTGCTGGATGCAGTGGAGCAACTGGAGGACGCGGTGCTGGACCGAACCCGCTTTTTCTTAGTGGGAGGTACGGACAATGAATACAGCCGTCAGATCCGTCGGCGACAGGCGGAAAACCGGCGACTGGATGCGGTGCGATTGGTGACGGAAACCCGTGATCCGGCCTGCTATTATGCGGCGGCGGACCTGTTTGTTTTTTGCAGCCGAAATGAGAGTTTTCCCCGGGTCATTCTGGAGGCGATGGCCTGCCAACTGCCGGTGGTTACCACGCCGGTGCATGGTGTGGTTGAACAGGTGGAGGAGCACGGTAACGCGTTGTTTTATTCGCCGGGAGATTCAGGCGCTTTGGCCCGGCAGATTACGACAGTGGTGACGGACGACGCTCTGCGGAGCCGGATGGTGGCTTGCAGCCTGCCAGTGCTGGACCGAATCAACGATTACCGGGAAATGGCATCAAAGTATGCCGCCGTGTTTCGGGCGGCTGGAAGCGGCGTTTAATGAAAAGGAGGCTGAACCTGTTATGAAAGTGATTATTTTGGCTGGCGGCGGAGGAACCCGGCTGTTTCCTTTATCCCGGACCTGTTTTCCCAAACAGTTTTTGACGCTCGGACAGGATTTATCGTTGCTGGCGCAGGCGGTAAAACGATTTTTGGCGATTGTCCGGGCGGAAGATATTGTGATTGTCACTAACGCTGACTATGAACACCACGTACAGGCGGAACTGGCCGCCTGTGGTGCCGCGGGAACTCATATTTTGCTGGAACCTGCAGCCCGGAATACGGCACCTGCGATTGTTCTGGCGGCCCGCTTTTGCCAGGAGAGATTGCAGGTGGAACAGGAGGTGCTGTTTGTCTCGCCGGCCGATCATGTGATCGCTCCGGATTATGCGTTTCAGGAAAATGTCCGGCAGGCGGCGGAATTGGCAAAACAGGGAAAAATCGTAACTTTTGGCATCCAGCCGTCAAAACCGGAAACTGGTTATGGTTATATTCAAGCCGGTGTGGCCTGTAAATATGGCTTCAAGGTGGAGTCTTTCCGGGAGAAGCCGGATGAAACCACTGCTGCCCGTTATGTGGCGGCGGGCAATTATTTTTGGAATTCGGGCATGTACGCTTTGACGGTGCCGTGTTTGATGGATGAACTGCAGGCACATCAACCGGACGTCGCAGCGCTGGCCAACGGCAGTTTGGAAGAAATAAATGAGCGATTTGAGGAAATGCCGAACGTTTCCATTGACTATGCGGTGGCGGAAAAGTCGAAGCGGGTAGTGATGATCCCGTTAGCACCTCATTGGAACGACATCGGTTCCTGGGATGCCATTTATGAGATACTGGACAAGGACCAGAACGGCAATGCTGTGACTGGTGACTGCCTGACGCTGAATTGTGTCAATTCGCTGGTGTTGGGCCGCAGCCGTCTGATCGCCGGTATTGGTCTGGAAGACCTGCTGGTGGTTGAAACGGATGACGTAATTTTGGTGGCGAAACGCGGTGAATCGCAAAAAGTGAAGGATTTGGTAGGGGAATTGAAGAGCCGCGGTCGGCGGGAAGTTGATTTGCACACCACGATGTACCGCCCTTGGGGCAGCTATTCTCTGTTGGGCGAAGGACCCGGTTATAAGATGAAAAAGATTGTTGTAACACCCGGGCAAAAGCTTAGCTTGCAATTGCATTATCACCGCAGTGAGCACTGGATCGTTATTGGCGGTACTGCCAAGGTGACGATTGGTGAACAGGAACAGATGGTACACGTCAATGAGAGTGTTTATATTCCACCCTCCACCAAGCATCGTTTAGAGAATCCAGGCAGGATGCCCCTGGAAATCATCGAGGTGCAGAACGGCAGCTATCTGGAAGAAGATGACATTGTGAGATTTGATGATGTGTATGGAAGAGTGTGAAGCGGGATGATGCCGTCAGTAAAATATTCCTGGCAGTTTGTAGCTGTACAGGAATATTTTTATTCGTTGCGGTATATAATAT
>DATMYQ010000352.1:0-14024 GCA_035560935.1 Patescibacteria group bacterium
GTTATATAGTATTTTCGTGTTGTGATTGGTCGATGTTTCACAAAATAAGGATACAAAGAAAGTATCATCACCTGGGTGGAAGCTTTCACCTGGGGGTTGATTTTTTTGTATGCGGCTCCAACCGGCGGAACCTTGTGCCGGTAATGATGAAAAGTCAGGAGAGGATGCGCATGAAGTGCAATTACTGCGAGTGGCATTGTGAGTTGACGGAAACAACACCGGGCGTTTGCAAGATGTATCATTTGAGCGAAGGACAGGTGGCGGAACGTTTTCCTGACCGGTGGTATACCTATGGACTTACTCAGATTGAGGCGTTACCTTTTTATCACGCGTATCCGGGCAGCCGGAGTTTGGCGGTGGGCACCACCGGCTGCAATTTTGACTGCCGTTATTGTATTAATGCCTATGTGGTCAAGGGAGACCCACGGGATATTCTGCCGGAAATGTATGAATTGACCGCGACGGAGCTGATGGGAATCGTAAAGAAACTGGGCTGCCACAATATTGTTTTCAATACCAATGAACCAACCATGTCGCTGCCCACGCTGACCAAGGTGTATCAATTGGCACAGCGGGAAGGGATTCCTATGGGCTGCCTGACCAATGCATATACCACGGAGGCGGCCACCGAACAACTGGCGGAGATTTTTTCCTTTATAAACATCAGCCTGAAAGGTTTGTCCCCGGATTTTTACCGGGAGTATGTGGGAATCGCCGATGGCGCGGCGGTGCTGCGCAATATCCGGCGCTTGGCCCGGACCAACCACCTGGAAATTACCACGCCGGTCATTGAGGATGTCAACGACGATGAGATGGAAGAAATGGCGGAATTTATTGCCGGCGTTAACCGGAACATCCCCTGGCATGTTTTCCGTTTGCAACCGGAACGCCAGATGAAAGATTCCGCGTATCCCAGTGTGGAAAAAATCAACGGTGCATTGGGCAAAATCCGCAAAATGCTGCCCTATGTCTACTTTCATAATTTTATCGGTTCTGATTGGGTGAATACGCTGTGTCCCCGTTGTGGCACCAGTGTGATTGAACGGTTGAGCCTAGGGTGTGGCGGCGATATTTTGGACGCCTGTCATTGCGAAACCAATCTTTGCCCCGCCTGCGGGCAGGAGATTTATCTGTGCGGTCAGCGCACCGAGTGGAATTCCCGGGAGGTGCTGTGATGAGCGTAGCGGTGGTGGATGTGCGGGAATGGCAAAATACGCTGGATTTGAAAAGCGGCCGAAAAATTAGTGATGACCGTGCGACCGTCAATATGTTGAAAGGTGTGTTGAAGCACCATCCCTTTCCCGGCGACACCGATCCGGGCAGCAATGCTTGGGTCACGGACACGGCGCTGGAGTTGGCGGAGAAATATGATCCCCGGTTTGTTTTTCTGACCTACTCCCAACAATATTTTTCCAGCCGTTTTTTGCCGATGCCGGAAGCGGAACGTCAGACCATGATCGATAACGTGTTTGCGGAGATTGACCGGTTTGTTCAGGTCTCCGGCTTTAATCCGGTGATTATCGGTTCCGGTGACATGGTAGCGGTTGCCGGACGCATTGATCTGAGCCGGCTCGACGGGTTGGCGGTTTCCAGCCATTGGTCGACCCATTATGCCGGACTGTATAATGCCAGCGAACGGGATCTGGAATACATAAAAAAATTGGATACGATTGAACGGCTGGTGGACAGAACGGAATTCATACGGCAATTTGACGGTAAAAGTGGGGATGAACAGCGACTGCCGGAACATTTAGTGGTGGCCCGGGAAGGCTATTGCTTTAAGACGCCGGCGTTGCGGCGTCCCTGCATGATTCCGGCCGGTAATTACTGTATACCGTTATCACTGCCATCAGGAACGGCAAAAACCGTGACGGACATCGGCGCGGCAGTTCTGGAACAGCTGCGTCAGCGTCCCACGGCGTTGATTATGGTGGAAGGCGTCGGGATGAAGGATTTCCGCCTCGAATTCACCCCCTGCCAAAATAGCGTGGACTGGTTTTTTTACGAACCGGGGGAAGCACAGTTTTTAGCTGTCTCACAGGGACGGCACCAAATGTTTGATTATTGTCCCGGCTACCGGGATTATCTGGAGGATAGCGACGAATACCCTTTTTCCGGCTATTTTAACGCCATTCCGGAGCAGACGATCGGCAAACGTTTTGCCGGTAAAAGTATTGCCGTGGGCAACCGGAGCATGTTCATCCACACGCTGACCGGTGCGGATATCGCCATTGAATGTTTTGCCCGCAACCTGAACAACCAGGGCTGTATGGGAGTGGTTCATCCCAGCGCTATGATGGATTAAAAAACAGAAGAAACGGTGCTAAGGAAGTGAATACGAATGTCATGCCATACACAAACCGAACAAACCGCCACCGGGTCCGGCAGCAGTGAACGACTTTTGCCCCTGGCGAAGGACATTCAAATGCAGTTTGTGGGACGGGTGGAATGTGATCTGAAGCATACCGCGCCGAAAATGAACAGCGGCTGGCCGGCGGTGATCCGGGTGCAGCCTCAATATGAACCGGCCCTACACCGTATTGAGGAATCCAGTCATTTATGGGTTTTGTGCTGGTTCCACGAAAGTCAACGGAATCTGTTCCGAGTAAAACCCGGACGTATGGATGCCACGCTACCGGAATACGGCGTGTTTGCCCTGCGCTGCCCGGTCCGCCCCAATCCGATCAGCCTGACGGCGGTTAAACTGGAGAAAGTGGCGGGAAATTTGCTGTATGTTTCGGGACTGGACGCCATTGACGGTACGCTGGTACTGGACATAAAACCGTATTTTTCCTCCGATGTTATTTTCAGCGCCCGGGTTCCTTATTTGCGGGCGTCGGACCGGGAGCGGCGGCGTGAAATGTATACTCAGGCGGCACTGAACTACCACGGCGAGGATTGTGCCTGCTTACGTCTGGGTGTCCGTATGACCATTCTGGCCGAAGATTATTGCGGGCATTTACAGGACGACCGGCTACGGCTGACAGTCAGTGGCCCGGCTTGTCTGGCGGACGTACTGCAGGGGCTGACCCGGTCGCGGTTGGCCAATCCACCCCGTTTTGTCTACCTGGGAGAGCGTGATCATGTGGAGGTTCACTGGACGCAGGCTGAGCGGAATGTACATATGGCCGTGAAAAGCAATGCATTAGAGCAGGCAATATTTGAAGTGGCCGATGAGGAATTATTTGTGGTAACGGTTAGTTGAATCACGGCTTTAACGGTTGAAAGATGGCTGGTTGTATCGAGAGGGGATGATGAAAGTTGGCGGAGTTTTTTGCCAAAGGCGGTTATGTCATGTTAATGATTGTGGCCTGTTCGCTGCTGGCGGTGACGATTGCGGTGGAACGGTGGTTCTTTATCAGGCGTAGCGAACAGCGGGACGGGCGCTTTATGGAATCGCTGCCGCAGGACAGTGAAAAGAAAAATCTGGATAAGATGCCGGATGACAGCGGTGTTCTGGCCAAAATTTGGGAACGGGTCCGGGCCGGACAAAAACCGGTGGAGAAGACAGAACTGGAAACCATGCTGTTGGCGGAGACGCTGCAAATGGAAAGAAACATCTACATATTGGCCACCATTGCCACCATCGCGCCATTATTGGGATTGTTAGGCACGGTGATGGGTATGATTAAAACCTTCCATGCGGCTTCACTTAACGGGGTGCAGCATTCGGGACTGCTGGCGGAGGGCATTTCCGAAGCCTTATATAATACGGCGGCGGGTCTTAGTGTGACTATTTTCTGTGCCGTTTGTCACAACCACTACCGTAGCCGTATTGAACGCCGCCTGCGCCTGCTCCTGCTGCGGGCCGATGCAATCAGCGAAGTTCTGTTACGGAGGTGAGGGAATGCTGAATAAAATACTGGGGCGGCAGGCAAGCGTGCACATTGATATGACACCAATGGTGGACGTGATGATGCTGTTGGTGATTTTTTTTATGATGTCCACGGTATTTATCGTGGATGATATGGGTTTGGCGATCAATTTACCGGAGGCAGCGGCGGCCAAACCGGCGCTGGCGGCAGTGACGGTCGCGGTCGATAAGGAAGGCCGTATGGCTGTCGATGGGCAGGTTGTGACGAAACCGGAACTGGTCGAAAAACTTTCGGCGATGTCAGTAGGGAAAACAGCGGTGGTTAGCATCAAAGCCGATAAAGAAGCCCGCCATGGGCAGGTGGTGGAGGCCATGGATCTGATCCGTAAAGCGGGTATTGTCAAAATTTCCATCGCGGTGGAAGACGGTGGTCCGCTGAAATGAACAGGGGCTGGGCGCTTTCTTGGGGACTATCGATTACGGTGCATATAACAATTTTCGCCGTACTGGCGTATTGTGGCGGGCTGTCCGGTGATTTTATCAAGGAAGTGGCGGCGGAACCTCGGAGTATTATGGTCGAACTCACACCGGCGCCGCCGCTGGCTGCTGCCAGCTTACCCCTTTCTTCGCCCCCGGGGGGAGAAACAACACAACAAAAACCGGAACCGGTATTTGCTGGGACGAATACCAGTAGCGAACGGAGGCCGGCAGCGGCACCGCCAACAGAATTTGGCGGTACTGCGGAACCGGGAGCGCCTTTGCCGGCGGCCGGAACCGGCGCCGGTGGTGAAACTGGAACGGGAGGCAATTTGGGTACCGGTCAGGGTTCCGGCGGCAAGCCTGCCGGAGGAATCAACAAAGCGGCGTATGTGATCAGCGGGCCGGCGCCGGAATATCCGGAGGAGGCGAGGTCGAATCGCTGGGAAGGAAGAGTGGAGGTGAAAATGCTAGTGGCGGAAAACGGGGAAGTCGCGGAAGTGTATATTGTCAGCAGCTCCGGTTACCGCAGTCTGGACAACGCCGCCTTGCGCTGTGTACGGGGCTGGCGGTTCAGTCCCAAATATGTGGACGGTCAGCCAGTGGCCACCTGGTTTGTCAAGCCGGTGGCTTTCCGGCTGCAATGAGGAAAAAAGGAGGTGATAATTGTGGTTCAGTATCCGGAAGATTTTCTGGAGGTCATGAAATTCCACGGACATGTCTGCCCCGGTTTGGTGAGCGGCTACCGTTTGGCCAAGGCGGCACTGGCGGCATTGGGTCTGGAGAATCCGGAACAGGGAGACCTGGTTACGGTGGCGGAAACCGATCGTTGCACCATTGATGCGTTTCAGGTGGTTTTGGGGTGTACGGTGGGGAAAGGAAAACTGTTCGTTGAAAACAGCGGCAAACAGGCATTTACCGTGGGCTGCCGCCGCAGCGGCAAAGCCGTCCGGGTCGTTACCCGAAATGAGGCGTTCCAGTACACGCCGGAAAGCAATGCGCTGACACAAAAAGTAATGAGCGGCAAAGCGTCCAACGAAGAATATCAGGTTTATAAGGCGGCCCGGGAACAACGCGTGGCCGAGTTGCTCAGCGCCGCTGACAGTGAAATTTTGGAGGTTCAGCCGGTGAATATGAAACTGCCGGAACGGGAAATGGTTTTTAATTCCTGTCAGTGTGCCTTTTGCGGCGAGCAGATGATGGAACCCTGGGTCCGAATGAAGGAGGGGAAAATTGCCTGTGTTGCCTGTGCTCGCGGCTGAGGGGTTTATTTAGACTAAGAACCAAGGAGGGTAAATATGCGCAAATGTAAAAAAATGCTTCGCACGTTGGCGGTGGCTCACTGTATTTTACTGTTGCCGGCCATAGGAATGGCAGCGGAGGCAAAGCAGCCGGCGACCGAGGAAAAGAAGGCGGCTACGGAAGAAGTGACGAAACTTGATGAAGTGGTGGTCACGGCGATTCCGTTAGAAAAATATTTATTAACCACCAGTGTGATTACGGCTGAGGACATTGCGGCGAAAGGGGCCAAAAATCTGGCAGAGGCGCTGGAGGACGTTCCCGGCCTCAATATTCACCGTGGTAAGAAAAATAATACGTCGTTGGATATTCGGGGGGAAACCTCATCGGATACCAAAATATTTATTGATGGCGTCCTGGTGAATCCGTTGGCCAAAATGACCAGTTCTTCGGCAGTGGATATTACCATGATTCCTACGGATAATATTGCTAAAATTGAGATTATTAAAGGGCCGGCGCCGGTGACTTATGGTATTGACGCCAAAGGCGGCGTGATCTGGATTACCACGAAAAACGGCAAGACGAATGCCGGCGGCGAGCTTTCGATTGTCCGTGGGTCCTGGAACACTTTGAACGGCAGTGTTTCCTACGGCGGTGGTGATAATAAGTTCAACTATTATTTGAACGCCGGCGGGGAGCAGACGGACGGCTACATAAATGATGCCCGCAAAAGCAAATACTTTAACGTAAAAATGAACTGGCGGCTGCAGGATAATGAGTCACTGACTTTTACTGGCGGTTACTCGCTGACGGATAAGAATTGCCTGAATGGAACCGATCCGGTGGATGGTCATACTATCAGTTCCAAAAATGGATTTTGGGCCGGGATGAACAGTTGGGAATTCCGGGACTGGGAGAAAACCAATTTGTCCTTGAACTATTCCAAAAAAGTGAACGATAAACTGGATTATACGGTAAAGGTGTACCGCTTCACGGAAACGCAGGAATTATGGGGCAACGGGGCCAACTACAGCAGCAGCGCAGTGACGCCTAATGCCAAAGGAATTGTCAATGGCAATGCCAGCGATATGGGTTACAGTATCCGCCGCTGGAATCGCAGCTCGTGGGAAAGCTCGCTGAACGGAGTGGAACTGCAAAGCAATTGGAAACTGAATAAAGTGCACACGTTGACGTTTGGCATGCTCTACAATGACATTGACTGGAAAAATTCCGCGTCCATCGACCCGGTGAATGATCCTTACAATCCGAATAGTTATAAATGGTTAAATTACAATAATAAGCGTTATGGCTATTATTTACAGGATAATATTGTTCCCAATGAAAAATGGACAATTACTTTGGGGGTCAGAAATGACCGGAACGAAGTAACCAGTACGGATAATACCACGAACGTGGTCACGGCGACAAAACCCAGTGTCAATATTTTGTACCAAATGGATTCGCGGACGGCGGCCCGGGCTTCCTTTGGGCAAACGATCAGCTTTCCCAGTGTTGAGCAATTATTCAGTTCTGCCAAGGGGAACCAAAATTTAAAACCGGAAATGGCCAACAACTATGAAGTCGGTTTTAAGCACAAGTTTAGTGAAAAAGTCAGCGGCGATATCGCCTTTTTCCAGAGCGATATACAAGACAAGATTGATGTGGATCCGGTAACCAAGAAAAATTACAATCTGGCTTCGGCGACAATTAAAGGGATCGAACTGGAACTGGAACAGAAATTTAGCGAACGCCTGAAAGGTTTTGTCAACTACACATATTTGGACACCCAGGCGGTACAACCCAATGGGACGACGACCGAACTTACCTATACTCCCCGGCATCATTTTAACTATGGTGTGACGTATCGGGCCGGTAAAGGCTATACGGTGAGTGTTACCGGACACTGGGTCAGCAGACGTTATACCGGCGATACCGGCAGTGGCGACACCCGCAGCAAAGTCAATGGACAGACACCGGTTTACGATTATGTCGGCAGTTATAATGTACTGGACATTAAGGTCAGCCGTAAAGTCAGCGACCGGCAGGAATGGTATGTAATGGTGAATAATCTGTTTGACCGGCAGTACTATGATGAACTGTTTTATACGGCAGCGGGTCGAAGCGTGATGTTTGGAGTTAACTATAAATTCCGTTGAGCAGGTTAAAAAGCGGCGGATTGTGTGGGGACTAAGCGTTCTGCTGGTTATCGTTTTTCTGTTTTCCTTTTCCGCCGGGCGTTATCCTGTTTCACCGGGCCAGGTGTTCTGGGTGCTGGCTGACCGGCTGTTGGCGCTGGACCTGGGTTTGCCCGGCGCGCTGACGACAGTGGTTTTGGAAGTGCGCTTTCCCCGGATTTTGGCGGCGGCGCTGGCGGGTGCGGCGCTGGCGGGTGCCGGTGCCGCATATCAGGGGATGTTTAAAAATCCGTTGGTGTCACCGGATATTTTGGGAGCCACGATGGGCGCCGGATTTGGCGCGGCACTGGCGATTAATTGTTCAGCCAGCTTGATGGGTATCCAGCTGGCGGCGTTTGCCGGCGGCTTGACGGCGGTGTTTCTGGCTTACAAAATCAGCCGGATGATTCGCCGGGAGTCGATTTTGGTGATGGTGTTGGGTGGTATTATTATCGGCACCTGCTTTTCGGCGGGAATTTATTTAATCAAATATCTGGCCGATCCCTACGATAAAATGCCAGCCATCACCTTTTGGCTGATGGGCAGTCTGGCATCGGTGACGGGCCGGGAAGCGATGCTGATGGCCGTGCCGGTGGCGGTGGGTTTTGTGCCGCTGTTGCTGCTGCGGTGGCGGCTAAACGTGCTGTCGCTGGACGATGAGGAAGCGCAGGCGTTGGGGCTCAATACGTCCCGGATGCGACCGGTGGTCATCGCCTGTGCTACGCTGATGACGGCGGCGGCGGTGGGCACTTGTGGTATGATCGGATGGGTGGGGTTGGTGATCCCGCATATGGCCCGATTTCTTGTGGGCCATGATTATCAGGTGCTGTTGCCGGCCAGTTTTTTGCTGGGCAGTATCTATTTGTTGCTGGTGGATTGTCTGGCCCGGGTTCTTTTCAGCGTGGAAATTCCGTTGGGGGTTCTTACGGCTCTGTTGGGTGCTCCGTTTATGGTCTACCTGATGATGCGGCTGCGGGGAGGGTGGATATAATGCTGGAAGTCAGTGGTCTGGTCTGTGGTTATTCAAGACAACCGGTGTTGAAAAACATTTCTTTCACCGTGGAAGGCTCCAAAGTGCTCTGCCTGTTGGGACCCAACGGCTCCGGGAAAACCACTCTGTTTAAAACTTTGTTGGGTTTGCTGCCGCCGCTGCAGGGAGAAGTACGTTTTGCCGGCGAGGATTTGAGCCGGTGGTCACAACGACGGCGGGCCCGGGCCATTGCCTATATTCCCCAGTCCAGCACCCTGCCATTCGCATTTAGCGTGCAGGAAGTGGTATTGATGGGAAGAACGGCGCATATTGACACTTTTGCCACACCGTCACCACACGACCGGGAACTGGCGCAAACCGCTCTGGAGCGTCTGAATATTGTTCATCTGCGCCAAAAAGTGTTTACTGAACTGAGCGGCGGTGAACGGCAGATGGTTCTGGTGGCCCGGGCGCTGGCGCAGGAACCGCGCCTGCTGGTGATGGACGAGCCAACCTCCAGTCTGGATTTCAGTAATCAGTATCTGGTGCTGGAGCGGGTTTGCCGTCTGGCGGAACAGGGCATGGCGGTGATCATGTCTTCGCATCATCCCAGTCATGCTTTTTTGCATGCCAATCAGGTGATGCTATTGGGCCGCGATGGGCGAATGGATCATGGTACGCCGGACAGTATACTGACGGAAGACAATTTGCGGCGGGTATACGGAATTAATGTCAAAGTGGCAAACCTGAGCGACGGGGAACATTCGCGGCTGCGGTTTTGCATTCCTCTGCCGGACTGAAACCGGATCGGGCGAAAGGACGGAAATGATGAACAGGATATTTCAACGGAGACGGCCAACGATCATCCTTTGTATGCTGCTGGCTCTGGGTTGCCTTTTAACGGCGACTGGTTGCAAACCGCCGCAACCGGCATCGGAAAACGATAAACCAGCCGGACGGACGATCACCGATATGGCGGGGCGAACGGTAAAATTGCCGGCCCAGATTAACAAGGTATACGCTACCAGCCCGGTGGGCACTATTTTTGTCTATACGCTGGCGCCGGATAAACTGGCCTCCTGGAATTATTTTATGCCGGTGCGGGAATCAACCTTCATTTTGCCGGAATATCGGAACTTGCCGGTAATCAACGGCTGGCTGGGCAGTAATAACTTTGGCAACGTGGAGGAAATCATCAAGCTGAATCCCGACGTGATCCTGTATACCCGCTTGCCGGGACAGATGGATAAGGTGCTGGCTGATGATATCCAAAAGCGTTTGAACATTCCGGTAGTGGTAATGGACGCGCCATTTACCGAGATGGAGAAAGCGTATGAATTTCTGGGACGACTGTTGCAGCGGGAAGAACGCGCCGGCGCGCTGGGGAATTACTGCCGGGAAACCATGGCGGATATTGAAAAGCAGCGGTCCCAGATACCAGTGCCGCTGCGCGTATATTATGCCGAGGGGATCAAAGGATTGGAAACCGAGCCGCAGGGATCGATGCATACGGAAGTTATCGAACTGCTCGGCGTCAACGTGGCCGATACCGGATTGGGCAAAGGCGGACCTACGGGACGTTCGCAGGTTTCGATGGAACAGGTAATGAACTGGAAACCGGAGCTGCTCATCGTGGCTTATTTTCCCGAAGGAGAGAGCAGCAGTTACGAAAATATCCTGAATGAGGAAAAATGGAAAAATTTAACAGCCGTTCGGGCGCGGCGCGTATATGAGGTGCCTAATGCGCCGTTTAACTGGGTTGATCGGCCGCCGTCGGTCAACCGGATCATCGGTGTAAAATGGATGGCAAACCTTCTGTATCCGGACTTGTATTCTTACGACATGCCGGCGGAGGTCAAACGATTTTACGAATTGTTTTACCATTACCGGCTCAGCGACCAGGAAGTAGAAGCGTTGTTGAAGCGAGGCAGGCACTGATTGCTGTTCCCCATGACCGGCTATGACCCGGTGGCAGTTTACAGATAGGGGCAATCGTATTATAATGTTTTGTAAAGAGGCCTTGCCGAACAGCGGGTCCCGATACAACGATGTAGCAACGAACAGGAAGCCTGTCTTCCTGTCTCGTTGCTTTTTGCTTTGTATGAACAAGCGGTACCGGAGGCGAATAAAGCAGACGTCAGGCTTGTGGGCGCTTCGCAGCCGGTGGATACCGGTAAATGCTCAAAGGAGGTGTAAGCGTTTTGGTACTGATACATTCAGACATGTCGGTGGGAGAGATTATGGAGCTCTATCCCGAAAGCAAAGAGCTCTTTATTCAGTACGGATTTGAACTGTTTACCGACGAGCAGGTGGCCCGGCAGTTTGGTGGCATGCTGAAATTGAAAACGGCGTTGCGCAGCAAACAAATCAACCCGGAAATGTTTATCAGAATCTTACGGGAACGGATTGAAACGACGAAAACGTTCCGGAAACTGGCCGCCCGGGATGACGCTGGCCAGCAGCCGGTGAATCTGCTGTCGTTGTTACCGTGTCCGCTGATGGTGCCCATGCAAAAAGAATTGATATCTTTCGTGGAATATTTACGGGAAGAAAAAAACTTGTCCCTGAATTGCTGTATTGAGGCGTTTTTTAACCAGCATGTGAATTTTGAAGATTATCTGCAATGCTTTGAAACCGCGGACGAGATTCCCGACGTGCTGATGACTGCCGGCTACAGCTTTTTGTACAAAAATTTCGTTGAACGGTTTATCCGTCAGGGAGTCTTTGCCGATCTTCCGGAACGACCAGTAAATCCGAGTTTGGCGGCGGCCGGTCTTGTCGATCCGGCAGGATGCGTTGCCGTGATCGCGGTCAATGTCCTGGTGATGGTGGTGGACCGCCGGCGTCTGGGAGATCTACCTCTGCCGGCTGCATGGGATGACTTGTTGAGACCCGAATACCGTCAAAAGGTGGTGATCCGGGGGCATGACGGATATTTTTGCGATATTGTCCAGATGAATTATTACAAAGACCATGGCACCGAGGGTGTGGAAAAGCTGGCGCGGGCGGTGTGTTACGGTTTGCATCCGGCACAAATGGTGAAAGAATTAAATAGCGGCCGGCAGGACGTGCCACCCATCCATATCATGCCCTATTTTTTCTACAAGACGATGCGGGAACGACCGGAGGTGGTGGCGATCTGGCCGGAGGAAGGAGCTTTGGCCTATCCGGTATCGGTGCTGGTTAAAGCGGATAAAATGCAAAAATTGCGGGAGCTGGTCGAGTTTTTGACCGGACCCCGCATCGCGGACATTTGCGCCGGCGCCTATTTTCCGGCGCTGCATCCTGATGTGCCGCTGCGGGTGCCCGACACGGCCCGTTTCAAATGGCTGGGTTGGGATTATATTCAAAACTATGACATGGAAGAATTGCTGGAGACGGTCAATAACCTGTTTCTTGCCTCTTACCGGGAAGGAAGTGGTGGCGGATGCGGCTAATCACCGTGGCCGGACCGCCGTCGGCGGGAAAGACTTCGGCCATTATCAAGATCATTGATGCATTGAAACCGGAAAAAATTCGGGCCGGAGTGGTGAAATTTGATTGTCTGTCCACAGCGGACCAGGAAATATACCGGAAGAAAGGGATTGAAGCCGTTACCGGGCTCTCCGGCAATCTCTGCCCGGATCACTTTTTTGTCAGCAATGTCCAGGATTGCCTGGAGTGGGCGGAAAATAACGGGTTTTCCCTACTGATTACAGAAAGCGCCGGTCTGTGCAACCGGTGCTCACCGCATATTCACGAGGCACTGGCTGTTTGTGTGGTGGATAATCTCAGCGGCGTAAACACGCCGGGAAAGATCGGCCCCATGCTGAAGATGGCGGATCTTGTGCTGATTACGAAAAGTGACATCGTTTCCCAGGCGGAAAGGGAAGTGTTTTCTTTTCGGGTCCGGCAAAACAATCCGGGAGCGCTGATCATGCACGTCAACGGAATTAACGGGCAGGGCGCCTGGGAGGCGGCACGGCGGTTTGCAGCGGCGCCGCTGTTGGATGCACAATCTCTGGCCGGCTGCCATTTGCGGTTTTCCATGCCGGCGGCCACCTGTTCCTATTGCCTGGGACAAACCCGTATTGGCGAAAATTTTCAAATGGGCAATGTGCGAAAAATGAACTTTCGTTAACTTGCCGTCAGGAGGAAACGATGTATTGGGATATGACAATGGAGCAGTTGCTGGCTAATTATCCTCACACCGCCGATTTTTTTGCCGCCTTGCCGCCCGTCAGAGATGCCGCTGCCTGTTCAGTGCAGCGGTATTTTGACAACCTGTCCGAAGAACAACTGCAGGATCAGGGGGTAAGCCGCCAACAACTTCAGGAACGCTTTGGATTTTTCCTGGAGCTGATGGAACAACTGCAGGCAGAAAAAGAGCCTGTTGAGTCCATCACTATCCTCGGCGGGCACAACAAAAGAGGCCGGATAGAAAATATCCGCCTGACGATATGCGCCGGGGAAATTGTGACGATCGTCGGTGCGACCGGGTCTGGCAAGAGCCGCCTGCTGGCGGATATCGAATGGATGGCCCAGCAGGATACGCCGACCGGACGGCAAATATTGATCAATGGACGAATTCCTGATACCAAATACCGCTTTTCTCCAGAACACAAACTGGTGGCGCAACTGTCGCAGAACATGAATTTTGTGGTGGACCTGAGTGTGCGGGAATTCATTGGCATGCATGCGGAAAGCCGGATGGTGGAAAATGTTTCAGCTTTGACCGGTGATATCATTGCCAGGGCGAATCAACTGGCCGGTGAAAGTTTCGCACCGGATGATCCGGTTACCGCATTAAGCGGCGGACAGTCCCGGGCATTGATGATTGCCGATACCGCATATCTGAGTTCATCGCCTATTGTATTGATCGACGAAATCGAAAATGCCGGGATTGACCGACAGGCGGCGTTGCGGCTGTTGGTCAACAAACAGAAAATTGTACTGATGGCCACTCATGATCCCATTCTGGCGTTGATGGGGGACAAACGGCTGGTCATTAAAAACGGCGGCATCGAGCAAGTGCTTGAACCATCACCGGCAGAAAGAAACTGTTTGCGACAGTTGGTGGATATGGATGAAAAAATGTCCGCTCTGCGCAATTCACTGCGGGATGGTGAGCGAATTGAGGCCCTGCCATGGTTGTAGTGAGATTTTGTTTGACGATCCGGCGTAGCGGACTGTGAGTCGAAAATAACGCTCATGCGAGTGGGAACATGAAAATGCGGCTTGTAATCGAGAACGGCTCCTGCGCGCGAACGCCTACCAGAAAGGGTAGGCGTTTTGGTTTTAAAAGATTGATTGACAGGAGAAAATAGCGAAATGACAGGATCAAAAATAGCAAACTAAAACAAACTAAAGC
>DATMYQ010000353.1:0-7736 GCA_035560935.1 Patescibacteria group bacterium
AAGATATAAAGATTGTACTTCTCTTTCCGTCTATTCAGAAGCACAGAATAAATACGGCAAGGCGGAATCAAGATTTAAAGATTTAAAAAAATATGCTGAAATTGACGGGGCGGCATCAGATAATACCGACGACCCGCAATATATAGAATGTCAAAAACTGGCTATCGCTGACACTAAGGATTTTGTAACATACGCCGAAAAAATACTAACGCAAGATCCCCCTAGTCACGGTAAAGGAATTTTACCTGTCAAACGGCTAATAACCGCAATGGCTCCCAAACCAAAGCTTGGACCTAAAGTAAGCAATGAAGATTTGTCAAAAATAGAATCAGATGCCCGCGATACTTCAACAAAGGATTTAGCACTGTGGGATGAAATAAAAGTGTTTTGGGCGAATCCCAATAGCGATAAAAACCTAAAAAGTATAAAACTAAAAGAATATCTCGAAACATACGATTATCCCGATTGGACTTCTGTTGAAAAATCGAATCAACAACCACCCAATAACGCGGCCCCTACCAATACCACCACTCAATAAAACCGCATCCTCAAATGCCCTCTCAGAAAAAAAGCAGCCTTAACCGGCTGCTTTTTTTCCAACATCCTGGGTTTTATCGAGTAACTTATCCGTCTGCATGGCCCACACAAGCAGCTAAAGAGCAGCTGTGCTCACCATGGACTTTTTTTCAGGTACTCAACTTTATTTTACAAATTGGTTATTTTTCGCCGACTCATCAACATGAACAGCAGAGATTAACAAATCAGAAAAGTTTTCAGTAACTAATGAATCAGAGAACCGTCACCTGACTTCCAAGGAATTTCACCTCTGTAAACGTTCGCACCAGCTTCTCCGGATCCTGGCAGGTCATAGCTTCTGACATGACGCAAAATCCCTTCGCCCCGCTTTCTAATATCTCTTTTGCGTTATTTCCGGTTACACCGCCAATGGCAAAAACCGGCAAGGTAACCGCTTGGCAAACTTGCCGCAAGTAAGACAATCCTTTAGACGGAAGATCTTTTTTGCAGTCCGTGGCATAAATATGCCCGGCAACGATATAGGCAGCGCCCAACGCCTGAGCCTCTTCGGCTTCCTCAACCGAGTGAACAGACGCGCCGACAAGTAGGGCGTGATCCCCTTTTTTATAGACACGTAAATCCGGCATCGACAACTGAAGATGGGTAAGCTTCAATTGCTCGGCAACCGCAGTGCGCCGATGGATAATCAGCAATACCCCGTGACGGTCGCAGATCTCTTTCACTTTCCGGGCCAAACGTTCATACGCCGGCAAATCCAGATCTTTTTCCCGCAGCATTACCGCATAAGGCCTTGTCTGAACCAATTGATGAATTCGTTGCAGAAAATCTTCTTTGCAAAGCTTGCGCTGCGTCACACAAATCAGCATATCAGTTCTATACCCTCAAATAGTCGGTATAAACCGGTTGGAGTCCTCTGCCCAAAATCATCTGATGGACTTGTTCTACACTGCGCGAATCGGCAATTTCAAATTGTTCATCGCCCTTTTCCTTCCCTTTATGCCCACCGACGCCAACACGAACTCCGGCGGATATTTTGGTAGCCGCCATGCCGATGACATGATCGCGAAAACCCGCCCGTTCCCGGGTTGAGATCGTAATTCCCGCAAAAGGCATAAACAGGCGATAAGCCAGCATAACCTGCAATAGTTGTTTTTCTTGAACGTCCTTAGCGTTATTCTTCCCATTGTTTATATATGGCCGCAAACGGGGCGTCGAAAAAGAAATCTCCGCATGAGGATATTTTTGCTGAAGAAAATAAGCATGCAGACCCACGGCAAAAGCGTCTTTCCGAAAATCGTCCAACCCCAAAAGAGCCCCAAAGGATACGCCCCTCATTCCGCCCAGTAAAGCGCGTTCCTGGGCATGAAAGCGATAGGGATAACTGCGTTTCGGTCCACGCAAATGCACCTGCTCATACTTGTCTGTATTGTACGTTTCCTGATAAACGCTCACAAAGTCAGCGCCGCGTTCATGCAAAAATGCATATTCCCCGCTATTAAGCGGATAAATTTCGATCCCGACCGTGGAGAAATACTGGGCAGCTAATTTGACGGCGTCTCCGATATATTCCACCCCCGAATGATGCCGGGATTCTCCGGTGAGAAGCAAAATTTCTTTCAGTCCTGTTGCGGCGATTTCTTTTAATTCCTCTTTGATTTCCTCCCGGGACAGTTTTCCCCGCTGGATACGGTTCTGACAGTTAAAACCGCAGTAAACGCAATGATTTTCACAATAATTCGAAATATAAAGCGGCGTAAACAGCTGAATTGAATTGCCAAAATGCCGCTGCGTCTCGGCAATGGCTTTGGAAGCAAACAGCTCGAGAGTATCCTCTGCCGCCGGCGACAAGACTACTCCATAGTCTTCGATAGAAAACCGTTCTTTCCCAAGGACTCTCTTTACATCATCGACGGTATATTTCCGATAGTCATAGGCGTCCATCAGCACCTTGACTTTTTCCAGCGAATCACTGTCAATAGATTCCATCCCATCTCTATACGTCATGTGGTTTTCCTGAATTATCATCAGCATTCCTCCAAAAAACCGGTCAAAGGACTGGATGCCTCAGCCCGTGCCTCCAAAACGCGTCCCAGTCCGGACAGATAGGCCGCCCGGCCAGCCTCAACCGCCTGTTTAAAAGCGCCTGCCATTTGCGCCACATTGCCGGCAGTCGCGATAGCCGTATTGCACATCACTGCAGCCACTCCCATTTCCATCGCTTCGCACGCTTGTGACGGACGACCGATCCCCGCATCCACAATAATCGGCAAATCAATCTCTTCCACCATAATGCGAATGAAGTCTTTGGTACACAATCCCTTGTTGCTGCCGATCGGCGCTCCCAGGGGCATGACACAAGCCGCTCCCGCATTGACTAACGCCCGGGCTACATTCAGATCAGGATACATGTAAGGCATGACGATAAAGCCTTCTTGGGCCAATATCTCTGTAGCTTTAACGGTTTCATAATTATCCGGCAGCAGGTATTTGGAATCGTGAATAACCTCCAATTTAATAAAATCTCCACAGCCTATTTCCCGGGCCAACCGGGCAATACGGACCGCCTCTTCCGCATTTCTTGCACCGGAAGTATTAGGTAAAAGCGTGATATTCTTAGGAACGTACTCCAAGATATTTTCATGCCCGCCCACATTGGCACGACGTAATGCAAGCGTCACCATTTCCACTTCACCATATTTAATTACGGCCTGCGTCATTTCAAGGGAAAATTTCCCTGAACCCAAAATCAACCGGGACTGAAATTCATGTCCCCCAATCACAAGCGAATCGCTCATACTAAGCACCTTCCTCATATTTCTTCCCTTCCGACCAAAAGTCTCAAAATCATGTTAGCCTGATGCCCAGCGCAAATCTGCACTCGCGGAGCCATCAGCCCCGTTCCTATTCCCGCTCCGTTTTCAAGGTCACCACATACATACAAGCGTTCCATCGGCCTTGCGGTCTTGATCGAATTAGAACTTGAAAACCCTGCCATCCCGGAAGCGGCAACGATTTTAATATGCGGAATTTTTTCCAGGGCCGTATTCACTAGCATGGCCTTGGCGGCAGGCTTGTCGAAGGCCTCGCAAAGAATTTCATAGTTTGCAAAAAGTTCCGCCACATTTCCTGATTCCACGCGCACAGTCCGTATTTCAATCTGAATAAAGGGATTAATTTCTTCTAATTGATTTTGCAACGCCGTCGTTTTGGGCATTCCCAGGTGGCGAATGTAATAGCTTTGCCGGTTTAAATTGCTGGGCTCGACGATGTCAAAATCGACCAACAACAGCCGCCCCACCCCGATTCTTGCCAGCATTACCGCAATGTTGGAACCAAGCCCGCCAAGTCCGGCAATAGCTACACGACCTAATTTCAATTTTTTATGTACTGCCGGAGTATGCCTCGCCGTCATCATGCTCTCAAGTTCCTCTTGATCTGGCATGACGCCTTTGCGAATGATTGTCAAAGTATCATTTTCTGACAAGGAACAATCATTGTCGATCTGAAAACCATTTAAAATAACAATATCGCTTTCGCTTCCAAGCTGCGCCCTTAATTCAAAAGCAGTACGACAACCAATGGTTCTTTTTTTTCCATTCACTTCAATTTCCATTTCTTAACCCCCACCTACAAATCGAACAATTTCCAATGTGTCTTCGTCCGAAAGCCAGACGTTTTCATATTCGGTTTTGGAGACAATAACACCATTTTTCTCCACGGCAATAGTTGTGCAATCAAACTGCTCAACGGTTAAAAACTCAAATAAAGTCTGCTCTTTTTTCAACACAACCGTTTTTCCGTTTAACTTCATTACTTAACCTCCTTTTACTTGGCGCAAAATAAAAAGCACAAAATGGAATCGACACCCTTTTGGTGGTGCCCTCCATTTTGTGCTTATTTTAATTTTTTACAGTATACCACGTTCTATATTGTAAATCAAGGCTGACTGTGTGGGACACGCAGAACGCGTGGTACAATAAAATTAAGGCTGGATTCAGATGAAAACGTTCGAAGAGAGAATGTGTGGATGGTTTTATGTAGCCGGGTTATGAATTTGTACGATCGGGCGATTACTTGGTTTTTCCGTCCGAATATATGAGGGCAGTGTTTGTCAGTAGCGCACCAACTCAATAAAAGTGCATCAGGTGTTTTTATTCCGCCAAGACGCAAAAAAATCCGGAGTTCTGAAAACTCCGGAAACTTTTTTAATTGGTCGGAGCGACACGATTTGAACGTGCGGCCTCTACCACCCCAAGGTAGCGCTCTACCAAACTGAGCTACGCCCCGACTGACAAAGACTATTATACTTCTTTTTCGAAAAGAAGTCAACTGGTTTTATATGTATTCAAACGTCCAGCTTATTTACAGAACAACCGCACCAGCGGTATCCATTGCCAGCACTAGATAGCGTGACCGGATTCGGTGTGATGCAAACGCATTAACCATCGCCTCACCGATGGCGACTTGATTCTGGCTGGTAAAAGCAATGAGGCATGGACCGGCACCGCTTAACGCGGCCCCCCAGGCTCCGGCCTCTGTGGCGGCATTTAAAACATCCATCATACCGGGAATGAGTTTTTCACGATATGGTTGGTGAAGTTTATCTTTTAATGCATACTCTAGCAGCGTCATGTCCCCCTGGCAAAGAGCACCAACCAACAACGCAGTACGACTAACATTATACACTGCATTGGCAAAGGGCACCGTTTTCGGGAGCACTTGACGGGCAGATCTAGTCGACAGATGAAAATCCGGAACGGCCACAATCATCGATAGCGGCTGTGGTGGAATAAATCGCAAGCAACGCACCAAGTCGCCTTCCATAATACTAACAGTAATGCCACCAAACAAGGCTGGTGCAACATTATCCGGATGTCCTTCCATTACCGTTGCCATCAGTAGCAAGTCATCACCGCTTAGTTGGCGTCCCGTAATCTCGTTAGCCGCAAACAATCCAGCCACAATAGCGGCGGCACTGCTGCCCAACCCCCGGGACAATGGAATCTGATTATGCATTTTTATGGTGAGTCCCCAATTTTTTTTACCCAGCCGCCTAAAAACTTGCTTAATCGCCTTAATGACCACATTGTCAGCAGTCACAGGAATATGTCCCGCACCTTCACCGGTAATTTCAATATTCAGTTGCCCGGCTTCGGCCCAGGAAATTTCCAAATCATTATATATACTACAGGCTACTCCTATTGTGTCGAATCCTGGACCACAGTTCGCTGTAGTTCCAGGAACTCGTATTTTTATAGTATCTGGCACACAGATCTCCACCTTTGCGAGAGTTAGTCGAAGTCTTCTGACTCGACCCGGATAACGTTATCCACTTTCATTACCACAGGCATACTTAAAAGCGTATTAACTGCCAGCCGCAGGTTGGCATCCAAAACCTTATACGTAACCAATACCAGTTCGGTTCCGGAATCTACCTTTCGTTTTTGAATAACCGAGTGCAGGCTAACGTGTTGGTCACCAAAAGCGCCGGCAATAGACGCTAATACCCCTGGCTTATCTTCAACCAACAGACGAATATAATAAGGTGATTCCGTCACGTCTATGGGCGCTATAGGTTTATGATTAAAGCAGGTACAGAGAATCCGACTACCCGAATGGTGGACAATATCCCTGGCCACATCAATAATGTCCCCGACAATGGCACTGGCTGTGGGCAAAGAACCTGCACCCCGTCCATAGAACATCGTTTCTCCCACTGCATCGCCCTGAACGAAAATTGCATTAAACACATCTCCTACTGCAGCCAGAGGATGAGATACAGGTAGCAATGTCGGATGAACGCGAACGGTAATGGATTCTTCAGTTTGCGTAGCAACCGCCAATAACTTGATAACGTATCCCAGTTCACGGGCATAGTCAATGTCCTTCACGTTGATTTGCGTGATACCTTCCACATAAACATCATCGATTGTTACCCGGGCACCAAACGCAATCGAAGCTAAAATAGCGATTTTGCGAGCTGCATCAAAGCCGCCCACATCGGCCGTCGGATCCGCCTCTGCATATCCTTTGGCTTGAGCTTCGGCCAGCACTGTGGCAAAATCCATATGTTCGTTGCTCATTTTTGTCAACATATAGTTAGTGGTACCATTTACGATACCCATTACTTTACTAATGGTATTACCCGCCAAGCACTGCTTTAACGGCCGAATGATCGGAATTCCGCCACCTACGCTGGCTTCAAACATCAGATCCACGTTATTTTCCTCTGCTGCAGCAAACAGCTCCCGACCATATCGGGCGATAACGTCTTTATTGGCCGTTACCACATGTTTGCCGCTTCTGAGTGCTTGGAGCTGATAGTTTTTAGCGGGTTCCTCTCCCCCGATAACTTCTACAACGATATCAATATCTGGATCCTGAAAAATATCTTCAATCTGTGTCGTTATTTCGCCGTTAAAGGCTATCTTACGAATTTTATCCGGATTACGCACCAAAATTTTTTTTATAACAACGGGGACACCTACTTTTTGTTCAATACTGCGGGCATTATCAGTCAGCACTTTTACCACACCAGCTCCGACAGTCCCGAACCCCAGCATCCCCACTCTGATTTCTTTACTCATGGCGAATTGCCCCTTTCAGCGGTCAGGCATGGCCCAATACTTCCAAACGTTTCACACCGTCAACCAGTCGCAATTTATCCAGTAGTGCTTCTAAGTCAATAACCAGGTCCGCTGTCTCTAGAGAAATAGTAGCATTGGCCACTCCCTGAAGAGGGATGCCTTGATTGATAGTCAAAACACTGCCCCGTTCATTGGCCATGGTATTCAAAACACGGGATAATACGCCCGGTTTATGTTCCAATAACAATGCTAAAGTAACAATTTTTTCTTTACTGGCTTCGTAAAACGGAAAAACATAATCTTTATATTTATAATATGCACTGCGGCTTAATTCCATTTTTTCCACTGCCTCGTTGATCGTCCTGGCTTCGCCACGCTTTAACAGTTCTTTGACCTTAATGGTTTTTTTTATTGCTTCTGGTAAAATTTCCTCACGTACAAGATAAAATACTGCTTTTTGCCCAATCTGCCCTATTGACATGGTATCCCTCCCTCAGTACCGCTAGTGCGGATGATTATCTATGCATGGTAGACATTATATCATCACTTATCGCTAAAGCACAAGTCATATCATAAAAAAAATGGCCAACCTGTACCGGTTGGCCAGAACTG
>DATMYQ010000354.1:0-3403 GCA_035560935.1 Patescibacteria group bacterium
ATATTATACCTGCAACAAAGGCGCGGCACAACTATATTTTACCCTTACAGCCGCTTTCCCGTCAACGCGGGGCGTCCGTCAGCCCCTTGACAATAATTCCGCCGCCGATCACAATATCGTCGTCGTAAAATACCACCGACTGTCCCGGTGTAACGGCCCGCTGCGGACTGGAAAAAAGAACGCTGACCCGGCCATCGGGCAGGGGGTTCAACATCGCGGGCGCAGGAGGTGCGCTGTAACGGATCTTGGCCAGTACCGGCATCGCCTCTGTCAGCCGGTCCATGGTAATGAAGTTCAAGTCTCCGGCGATCAGGCCCTCCGCAAACACTTCTTCGTTGCCGCCGACCACCAGTTCGTTGCGTTCGGTGTTCAGGGCAATCACATATAAGGGATGCCCCGCCGCCAGTCCCAGGCCTTTGCGCTGTCCCACCGTGTATAACGGCAAACCCTGATGCCGTCCCAGCACCTGTCCCCGTAAATCCACAATATTTCCGGGAACCATCGCTTCGGGAACCCGCTCTTTTAAAAAGCCTTTATAATCGTCGTCAGGAATAAAGCAAATTTCCTGACTGTCCGGCTTGTCGGCCACCGCCAGCCCCCATTCGCGGGCCATTTCCCGGGTCTGAACCTTGGTATAACCGCCCAAGGGGAACAGAAAATGCTGCAGCGTATTTTGCGTCAGATGATACAAAGCATACGATTGGTCCTTGGAGGCGTCAATCCCTTTGCAGAGCAGCAAACGCTCCCCGGAAGCAGCGCGGCGAATCTGGGCATAATGACCCGTCGCCACGTACTGAGCGCCCAGTGCCTGGGCTTTTTTCAGAAAGGCTTCGAATTTCAAATGCCGGTTGCAGGCGATACAAGGGTTGGGCGTCCGTCCCGCCGCGTATTCCCGGATAAAGTAGTCCACAACCGTTTCCTGGAACAGATCGCGGAAATTGAGAACATAGTAGGGAATCCCCAGCTTATCCGCCACCCGCCGGGCGTCATGTACCGCCGACAGGGAACAGCAGCCCCGGTCTTCACCGCTCTCCACCACTTCACTTTTTTCTTTTTCCCAGATTTGCATTGTGGCGCCGATAACGTCGTAGCCTTGACGCACAAGAAGGGCGGCAGTTAAAGAACTGTCCACCCCCCCGCTCATGGCTACAACCACACGTTGGTTGCAGTTCATGAATCGATCACTTTCCTTTGTTTGCAATATAATTTTTTATGGCTTCGTGCAAAGCATCGGCAGCCAAGTTGGAACAGTGCATTTTTGCCGGCGGCAGCCCGCCCAGGGCCTCGGCCACAGCCTGGTTGGAAATTACCAGGGCCTCATCCAGAGTTTTCCCCTTGACCATTTCCGTCACCATACTGCTGGTGGCAATAGCGGCGCCGCAGCCAAAAGTTTTAAATTTGACATCCGTGATGATGTCGTTCTCAACGTTCAGGTAGATCCGCATGATATCGCCGCATTTGGCGTTACCCACTTCGCCCACGCCGCTGGCATTTTCAATTTCACCAACATTGCGGGGATTGGAGAAGTGGTCCATCACTTTATCGTTATACATAATAATTCTCCTTTCTGTTGTAACAGCAACAGTCGCATTTTTACATTCTGCATTTACTGCAGGGATTACATTCACTGACGCCGCGATTCGCGCCGTATAACGGCGACATGCTGCGCAGCCGTTCCAAAATTTCCGGCAAAACTTCCAGGCAGTAGTCGATATCCGCTTCCGTATTGATCCGGCCCAGGCTGATTCTCAGCGACCCGTGGGCGATTTCATGAGTTAATCCCATCGCCAGTAACACGTGGGAAGGATCTAATGAACCGGAAGTGCAGGCAGAACCGCTGGAAGCGGCAATCCCTCTCATATCAAGATTCAAAAGCAGCGATTCACCTTCGACATAATGGAAACTGAAATTCACATTTCCCGGCATCCGCTGCGTGGGATGTCCGTTGAGCTGCACATGGGGGATTATCTTGAAAATACCGTCGATCAGCTTATCGCGCAGCGCCGTAATCGAGGCCACTTTCGTCGCCATATCGCGCCTAGCGATTTCAGCCGCTTTACCCAAACCGACTATACCCGGGACATTCTCGGTTCCCGCCCGCAGGTTGCGTTCATGAGAACCACCCAGCTGGCTGGCCTCGATCCGGATGCCTTTTCGCAGGAAGGAAGCGCCCACGCCTTTACTGGCATAAAATTTATGGCCGGACAAAGACAACGCGTCAATGTTCAGTTCTTTTACATCAATGGGATAATTTCCTGCCACCTGAACCGCGTCCGTATGAAAAATAATTCCTTTTTCCCGGGTCAGCTGACCAATTTCCTTAATCGGCTGAATCGTGCCTACTTCATTATTGGCAAACATGATGGTCACCAAAATGGTTTCCGCCGTAATTGCTTGTTTCAGGTCTTCTATATTGATCATTGCATTTTCGTCAACTGGCAAATAGGTTACTTTGTAACCATGTTTTTCCAGATACTCGCAAGTGTGAAGAACCGCATGATGTTCAATGGCGCTGGTGATGATATGATTGCCTTTTTTCCGGTTCGCGTAAGCAATCCCTTTAATCAGCATATTATCCGATTCCGTACCGCCACTGGTAAAAATAATTTCTTTGGGTTCGGCGTTCAAAAGCGCCGCCACCTTTTCCCTCGCTTCTTCCAGCGCTTTTCTGGCTTCCCGTCCAAACGCGTGGACGCTGGATGCATTGCCGAATTTCTCCGTCATGTATTCCAGCATGGCGTTGGCCACTTCTTTATCCACCGGAGTTGTAGCCGAATGATCAAAATAAATGCGTCTCTTTTCGGATCCATTAGCAGTATTCGTCATAACCTATTCCATCTCCTTGTTTTTTTCTTCCCGGCATAAATCAGCCAGTGAGATTGAATCCAGAACGGAACTGATGCTGTCTCGCACCTTGGCCCAGACATCCCGGGTCACGCATATGCTGCGGCGTTTACAAGGGCTGCCGCCAGCATTGGCATCAAGCTGGCAGTCCGACAAAGCAATAGGACCTTCCATTATACGAACAATGTCACCTACGGAAACCTCAGCCGGAGGATGCGTTAATTCATATCCACCCTGAGCTCCGCGAACACTTTTTACATACCCCGCTTTGCGCAGCACCCCCATCAGCTGTTCCAGATAATGTTCTGAAATCGCCTGACGCTGGGCCACGCTTTTTAGTGACACTGGTCCTTTTCCATATTGCAGCGCCAGATCGTACATGGCTGCCACACCATATCTTCCTTTGGTCGACAATTTCACAGTCATCTCTCCCGTTTTCCCATGTTTGGTACTCCCGAAGCTTTTCCGACTAATACGATAGGAATTATCAAGATTAATATAGCAAATCTTTTACCGCTTGTCAAAGATATTTTTGCGGTAATCGTGATTTTTTTTACAT
>DATMYQ010000355.1:0-17823 GCA_035560935.1 Patescibacteria group bacterium
CCGCTGCACCCTGTTTCCGGGATTTTTTCAACCGCTAAAATCGCTGGCGGGGGCAGGACAAAAACTATCCAGCGTCGAATACAGAATTGTCTGATGGTAAGGAGGTTTCGTTATGCGTATGAATAACGACGATCAACTGTTATTTATTGATGATGGCGATCCCATCACCACACCACAGTCGGAGCAGCCCCAAGTTCTGCTGGCTCCCTGGAAAGTCATGATCATTGACGACCAGGAAGAAGTTCATATGGTAACCAAACTGGCTCTGCGCCGCCTGACTTTTGAAAATCGGTCCCTGGAATTTATCAGCGCTTATTCCGCAGGTCAGGCTCGGGAACTGCTGCAGCAGCATCCGGACACCGCCGTCATTTTACTGGATGTGGTCATGGAAGAAGAAGATTCCGGCCTGAAGATGGTTAAATATATCCGTACTGAATTAAATAACTCCCTGGTAAGAATTATTCTGCGCACCGGTCAGCCGGGCCAGGCCCCGGAGCAAAGCGTCATTATGGACTACGACATTAACGATTATAAGGAAAAAACGGAACTAACCGCCCCCAAGCTCATTTCCACTTTGGTTACCTCGCTGCGTTCCTTCCGGGATTTGTCCATCATTGAAGTCAACCGCCGCAGCCTCAGTAAAATTATTGAAGCTTCCGCCAGCATCTTCGAATTGCAGTCCATGCGCACCTTTGCCTCGGCGGTGTTAAGTCAGCTGACGATGCTGCTGCGTTTGAACCGCAACGCACTCTATTGCCATGCCTCTGGCTTTGCCGCCACCAACAGCAGCCGCAGTGACGAATTTCTGGTGCTGGCCGGCAGCGGCGACTACGAAAAAGCCACGGATCAGCTGGTGCAGGAAACGGTTCCTTCCCGTGTCTGGGAAGACTTCAGTTCCACTTTGCAAAAACGGGAAAGTCAGTATTTTCCTGACCGCTTTGTTATGTATTTTCGCAGTAAACGGGGTTCTGACAATCTGATCTACCTGGACGGACTATATGATTTGAACGACTGGGACCGCAATCTGATCGAAATTTTTTGCATGAATGTCTCCATTGCTTTTGACAATATTATCTTAAACCAGGAGATTGAAGAAACCCAACGGGAAATCATTTTCACGCTGGGTGAAATTACCGAAGTGCGCTCTCAGGAAACCGGCTTTCATGTAAAACGGGTAGCAGAATATTCCAGACTGCTGGGACTGAAATACGGCCTGCCTCCGGAAGAGGCTGAACTGTTGAGGATGGCGTCCCCATTGCATGATATTGGAAAAATGGCCATTGCCGACGCCGTTTTGAACAAACCGGGAAAACTGACGCTTGACGAGTTTGAGCTGATCAAGCTCCACTCGACCATTGGCTATGAAATGCTGAATAAATCCAAACGTTCAATTATCCAGGCCGGCGCACTGATCGCTCATCAGCATCACGAACGCTACGACGGCAGCGGCTATCCTCACGGCCTGAAAGGCCAGGAAATTCATATTTACAGCCGGATTGTCGCCCTGACCGATGTGTTTGACGCCCTGGGCAGCCGCCGGGTATACAAAAAAGCCTGGGAAATGGATGAAATTCTCAAGGTGCTGAAAAAAGAACGTGGCCGTCAGTTTGATCCGGTTTTGGTGGATCTGTTCCTGGAAAATCTGGACGCGATTCTACAAATTCGTGATCAGTTTCCCGATGGTGGCACTACTAACGGAAACTAAGGATGCACGGATTCGCTGTGAAATAATCTGTGCTTCCCTAAGAAGAAAACAGCCACGAACCGCGCATCGCGCCGCGTTCATGGCTGTTTTATGTTTTATAAGTTATGTTTTATACGTTAAACCGGAAAAAGGTCACGTCACCGTCCTGCATCACGTATTCCTTGCCCTCCAAACGCACCAGGCCCTTTTCCTTGGCTGCCGTCTGCGAACCGCAGGCGCTCAAATCTTCAAAGGAAACAATTTCCGCCCGGATAAAGCCCCGTTCAATATCACTGTGGATTTTACCCGCCGCCTGCGGCGCCTTGGTGCCCCGGACAATGGTCCAGGCCCGGACTTCCTGTTCGCCGGCAGTCAGATAGGTAATGAGGCCCAACAGTTTATAGCTGGCCTTGATCAGTTTGGTCAGACCGGATTCACTGAGTCCCAGGTCTTTTAAAAACTCCCGGGCTTCCTCATCGTCCAATTCGGCAATTTCTGATTCTACTTTAGCGGAAATGACAATCACTTCTGCCCCTTCATGAGCGGCATATTCCCGTACTTTTTGGACATACTCATTGTTGTCAGGATCGCTAACCTCTTCTTCACTGACATTGGCTACAAACAGCACCGGCTTCATCGTCAGCAGGAACAGATCCCGCACCCAGGTTGCCGCCTCTTCATCCTGAACGGTCCGCCGGGCCGGCTGCGCGTCTTCCAGACCCGCCCGCACTATTTTCAGCACATCCAGCTCCTGCTGGATTTTTTTGTCGCCGCTCTTGAGCATTTTTTGCGCCCGGTCGATGCGCTTGTCCACCGTTTCCAGGTCGGCCAGACACAATTCGGTGTTGATGATCTCGATGTCCCGCAGCGGATCAATGCTGCCAGCCACATGGGTAATGTTGTCGTCGGCAAAGCAGCGGACCACCTGGGCCACAGCATCCACCTGACGAATGTGGGCCAAAAACTTGTTGCCCAGTCCTTCGCCCTGGGCGGCGCCTTTGACCAACCCGGCAATATCGACAAAGCGCATGGCTGCCGGGACGGTTTTTTTCGGTTTGCAAATCTGGGTCAGCCGCTCCAGCCGTTCGTCCGGAACTTCCACCACGCCCACATTGGGTTCAATGGTACAAAAGGGATAGTTGGCGGCTTCGGCGCCCGCCTTGGTGATCGCATTAAACAATGTACTTTTGCCGACATTGGGCAATCCGACAATGCCCACTTCCAGGTTTGTGCTCATGTATGAAATTCCACCTTACCTTACTTTACTTTTTTTATATTTCTTCCACCGGCGGCGACGCCGGCGTGATGACGGCCTTAACCGACTTTTCAAACTGAGGTCGCGGCAGCATCACATGGCGTCCGCATTTCAGACATTTAATACCAAAATCAATGCCCGTCCGGGTGATCTGCCAGCGGTCCGAACCGCAGGGGTGCTCTTTTTTCATTTTTACCACATCGCCTACTGCGTAGCGTCCCCGCATGACGCCCCTCCTTCCGCCACCACCGGCGGCGGAAGGATTCCGGCTGCCGACAGCGCAACAATAATTTTACGGCGGATCGCCCGCTCCACACCAAACTGTGCCAGCGGCGGCGTATCCGCCAGCAGGCGTATCGTGACCACGGTGGTGTTCATCGCCACCACACCCAGCACCTTGATCGATCCCGCCAGTTGATCTTCCAGCTCTATATCCAATTCCCGACAATGCTGTTCCAACAACAACATGATCTGTTCAAATTCAGAACTGACGGGAACCGCCACATCCACCACCGCCTGCATATGGCCCCGGGTATAGTTGCTGACTTTCAAAATGGCGCCGTTGGGGATAATATGCAGGACCCCATTGGCGTCCCGCAACCTCGTGACGCGAAAGCCGATATCCACCACAGTCCCAGACATTTCACCACAGGCAATGTAATCTCCCACACCAAACTGGTCTTCAAAAATGATAAAAAATCCGGTAACCATATCTTTAATCAGGCTCTGAGCACCAACACCCACCGCCAGGCCGAGAAACCCGGCACCGGCAATAATGGAGGTAGTATCAATCTGCAACTCCTTCAGCAGCATCATCACCACAACGGCATATACCGTGTAACGGATCAGGCTTTGCAGCAACGTTCCCAGCGTCATGGCCCGTTTGCCCGCCAGCGCTTTGCCGGCAGTCAGTGGTGCAATAATCTGGCTTATCAGCAGCCGCAACCCCCGCAACGCCAAAAACGCCCCTAGAAAAATGACGGCGATATGAATGGCCCGAGTGGTCACCATCATCCACAAGTCTTTGGTCAATAATTCATTGAGCCAGCTGGTCACGATGTTTCTTCCATCCTCTCGGCCAGTTTTTCATAATCCCATCCATTAATGGCGATACGGTCCCGCCGGTACAATGCCATCCAGTGAATGTTCCCCTCCGTCAAAAGCTGCAGACATTCTTTCTGCCGGCCGGAGGCAAACAGCAGGCACTGGCCGCAGCTGCGTGAAAGTTGCCGGGGGGTAGGAATCATTTCCACCTTGATACCGGCGGACTGCAACAATTTTTCCGCCTTAATGGCATGCTGAACCGAAGAAATGGCCAGTAACCGATCCAGTAATACATGCGTCGTCCTGTTCATTACAGGGTAACCAGTTTCCCTTCCGTCATCAAATCAACCAGTGTGTACATATTGGTTACGGAACCCACTTTCAATTCCTCTTTTAACCCATAATAATCAAGGCAGGTGCCGCAAGCCAGAATTTCGACACCTTGCCGGGACAGTTCCAGCAAATGTTCCAATACCGCCGAACCGGTGCAGGCCAGTTTCACGCCACCGTTGATCAGCATCAGAGTTGTCGGCAATGGTGTTTTTTCCTTCAATGCCACCAGAAAGGATTTGACCAGCACCGCGCCCAATTCCCCCGAACCGTGACCCAGCGTCTCCTGGGTCAGCAAGTAGCGCAAGTTCCCGCCGGCGCCCACTGTCGCCGGCGGAGCCGCCGGAAACTCCGGTGCGCTGCCGGCCGCTGTCGTCACCACAATCCGGGAAATCATTCCCTCGGTTTCCACCTGTACGCCGCAGCCCTGAGACACGGCAAACTTGCTGACATTTTCCCGGGCAGCCGTGTTGTCCACCACCACCACAAAGTCATGTTCACCCCGTTCCAGTGCTTTCTTCGTTGCAATCACCGGCTGGGGGCAAGGCAGCCCCCGGCAGTCCAAAATCAATTTATCGGACATAAATTTCACATTCCTCCTCTTTTTGGGGTCCAGTCACCCGGCCAATCAGCGCCGCCGTTATTCCAAGCGCCTGAAGCGCCGCCAGCAAAACGACCGCCGCCGGTTCCGGCAAACTGAACAGCAGACCGCCTGAAGTCTGCGGATCAAAACAAATATCCCGTAAAGCTTCCGGTACCGACTCGGCAAAGCGGATCATAGTCAAATAGTTGCGGTTGGCGTAGGCTCCGGCCGGAACCATTCCCATTGTAGCCGCCATCGCCGCTTCCGGTAGCAACGGCAGAGCCGCGCTGTCAATTTCCAACGTCACACCGCTGGCGGCAGCCACTTCATGTAAATGCCCCAGCAGCCCAAATCCGGTGATATCGGTGCAGGCATGCACCGGTTGATCCTTTGCCGCCTGCGCCGCCGCCGCATTTAATACCGCCATGCTCTGCGCGGCGGCGGCGGCAGCCTCGCGACACAGACCGGCCCGGGCCGCCGTGGCCAGGATGCCCGTTCCCAGCGGCTTGGTTAAAATCAGCTGATCACCGGGCAATGCGCCGGCATTGGTCCAAATCCGCCGCGGATCCGCCAGACCGGTGACGCTGAGTCCATACTTCGGTTCGGAATCTTCCACCGTATGGCCGCCAACAAGCACGGCGCCGGCTTCCCGGATCTTATCCGCGCCGCCCCGTAAAATATCCGCCAGCACTGTATCCGGCAGACATCCTATGGGAAACGCTACCAGATTCATTGCCGTCAACGGCTGTCCACCCATGGCGTAAACGTCGCTCAAACTGTTGGCGGCGGCGATTTGGCCAAACAGATAGGGATCGTCAACAATCGGCGTAAAGAAATCCACCGTCTGAATCAATGCCGTCGTTTCATTTAATAAAAACACACCGGCGTCATCGGAGGTTTCCGGCCCCACCAGCACCCGTGAGTCCGTCGTTCGCGGCAACGTTGCCAAAACATGAGCCAGGTCCCCCGGCCCTATTTTAGCGGCTCAGCCGCCCCGTTGGGTATATTCTGTCAATCTAACCGGCTGTTGTGCCTGCCTGGTCATCACCGCCACCCCCTTTCGCTGGATTCCGTTCGGGGTTTTGACCTTGGTTCTGGCCTATATTATAACGTATTTACCCGCCGGAGTCCAACCTGCCGTTTGTCACCCGGATCTTTTCGGCGCTGCAAAGGATGCTGTTTGAAAAAAATGCGGCCTCCCTGTTCTTCGCAAGACCTATCCTGTTCGGATCAGGTAAAAAACTCCGGACGCTATTCCGCATCCGGAGTTTTTTACCTGATTTTGCCTTATTCGACGCTCGCTTCCCGCAAATATACCGAACTCATCGCGTCCCGGATGATTCCTTTGACGTTGGGGCGCTCATACAGTTTGGTGGTACTGAAATAAATAGGCACAAACGGCATTTCTTCCATCAGGATTTTTTCCGCATCGTGCATCAGCTTCATTCGCTGCGCCGGTTCCAGCGTAACCTGTGCCTGCCGGATTAATTTGTCGTACTCGGGGTTCTTCCAGCGGGTGTTGTTGTTTTTGTTGTCCCCCAGCATCGTTTCCATCGCGGTCATCGGATCCAGGTAATCGCCCAGCCAGCCCCGGCGGGCCATCATAAAGTCACCCTGGTAGCGGGCCTGCAGATATACTTTCCATTCCTGGTTCACCAGGGATACGGTAATACCCAGATTTTTTTTCCACATTTCCTGCAGCGCCTCGGCGATGACTTTATGGATATCGCTGGTATTGTATAACATAGTAATGGGCGGCAGTCCTTTGCCATCGGGATAACCGGCTTCCGCCAACAGTTTTTTTGCCGTTTCCACGTCGTTATCCTTGAAGAAGTCGCCGCCAACCTTGCGGAAATCCTCACCGGCCTTTACATCGGGCAGACCCAGCGGCGCCCAGGCTAAGGCCGCTTTTTCGCCGCCTTTGGTAATGGTATCGATGATCTTGGTGCGATCAATAGCCAGAGCCATCGCTTTACGCACCTTTACGTTGTCAAAAGGTGGTTTGGTTACATTGAACATATAGTGGTACACGCCCACTTCCGGCAGAATCTTCAACTTATTCTCCTTCTGCAAGCGAGGCATTTCCGCCAGCGGCGGCGGTACCTGTGACACATCCAGCTGATTGTTTTCAAACATATCCAATATGGTTTTTTGGTTTTCTACCAGATAAAATTCCACTTTGTCCAGTTTGACCACATCTTTTTGCCAGTAGTTTTCATTTTTCACCAGCGTAATCTTACTGTTGTGAACCCATTCCGCCGCTTTGAACGGGCCGTTGCCAATCAGCGTGTTCACATCGGTGTTCCACTTGTCGTTGCTTTCCACCACTTTTTTACAGAGCGGGTAGTAAGTCCAGAACGTGGTCAGTGACAGAAAGTAGGTAGTGGGCTTTTCCAGCACCACTTCCAACGTCCGGTCATTCAGCGCCCTGATCCCCACCTGATCGGCGCTGGTCTCGCCCTTATTATACTGCTGGGCATTCTTGATGCAGAACAACTGTTCGGCATAACGGCTGCCCAATTCCGGACTGAGCAGCGTTTTCCAGGCGTATTCGAAATCCTGCGCCGTCACCGGATCACCATTAGACCATTTGGCGTTGGCCCGCAAGTAAAAAGTGAATTTCATCGCGTCCGGAGCAACCTCCCAGCGTTCCGCCACGCCGGGAACAATAGATCCTTTAGCGTCAACGTTACACAGACCTTCAAAAATTTGCTTCATCACATTGCCTTCCGGGACACCGATCGCTTTCCGGGGATCCAGGGTTTCCGGCTCGGCGCCCGTGGTAATCCGCAGCGTCTTGTTAGGCGTTTTACCACCGCCACTGCTGCCGCAACCAGCCAGCGCACCGGCGGCAAAAACCAGAACCAGTAGATAAACCCAGACTTTTTTCCTCATCTTGATCCATTCCTCCTCCTATGTATTGTTAGTGCCCGTCGTTGTCGAAAAAGCGGCATCACTGCCGCTTTTTCCCGGGTCTGTTCTCGTGTTCATTTTATCATCGCCGGTCAATAAAATCCATAGTAAGGTTACGCATATGTCCGGATTACCGGCAAAAATGCAAAAAATAGCAGATCGCAGTATTGAGATTAATCCTTCAGAATAAGTTCACGTGACAATAATCATTTGCTACGAATGCTCCGGTTCCTGTTCACGCTCCTTGCACTGTTGTGGCGCCGCCGGACATTCGATACATTTGCCATGATGATCACAGGGCTCTAAATGAATGACCACGTCGCAACGGCCAAAACGCTCCTTGATGGCCGCCTCCAACTGATCACATACGCCATGCGCCTGCTCCAACTGCATGTTTTTTTTCAGCGTGACATGCATGTCCACCAGCCGCCAGCTGCCGGAGCGACGGGTCCGGACGTTGTGGACCGAAATGGTATCGGGATTTTGAAGAACAATCTCCCGCAATTCCGTTTCCTCTTCTGCCGGCCAGCAAACATCGGTTAGTTCGTACATGCCTTTTTTGGTCATTTCAAAACCGGCTTTGAACACCACCACCGCCACTGCTAAGGCGATCGCCGGGTCCAGCCAGTACAAGCCGGTCAGTTTGATCACGGCCAGTCCTCCCAGTACACCAATACTGGTCCAGATATCGGCCCGCAGGTGTAACGCATCGGCCTCCAGCGCCGCTGACTCGGTCTGGCGGGCCACTTTGTAAAGTTGCCCGGAAACCCAGTAATTGACAATAACAGAAATAAACATCACGACGATGCCCCATTCCAGATATTCGGGTTTTGTCGCCTGGGTCAGTTTTTCCAGCGCTTCGTAAACGATCCATAATGCGGCGACAATGATCAACACCGCCTCAATGACCGCCGATAAATTTTCAATTTTACCATGCCCGTACGCATGCTGTTCGTCCGGCGGCTTCCCGGCCTTGCGCACCGCATAAAAAGCCACCATCGCCGCCAACAGGTCGACTCCGGAGTGCGCGGCTTCCGACACGATACTGACCGAGCCGGAATAGACCCCTACCACCAATTTTAGTATCACCAGCGACGTATTGGAGATAATCGATAAACGGGCCGTATTCTTTTTTAACTGATTATGGTCAATTGTCATGCCACAACCTCCTTAACCTATTGCAACCCGCCCCCAAAATGTCTGCTCTTTTCCTGCAGAGTGTTGTTTGAGATTCTGCGTTCATTTTTCTGATGCACCACACCATACACGCAAAAATAGACCTGCGGGCCCCGTATTTATACGGTCCCACAGGTCTATTTCACCTGCTGCAATACGCCCGGCCGCACCGGTTGCTGCCGGTCGCCTGATCCTCGCTACCATTTTATCACAGTAGCAAATCGCTTGTAAAACAAAATTCGTCAAAACGGGCTCAAACCGGTGAATTTCGCGTTTTTCCCGCCACAGAGTTATTGAGGTGGCTGAATCTGAACAATATGCTGAATCTCGAAGCCGGCCGCTGCCAGTTTCTCCCGCAACACCTGGGTATCAGCGACATCGGCCCGGATAACCAGTTCGCTCTGACCACCCTCCACCGGATACATAACCATACTGCCGATATTAATGCCCAGATCTCTGAAAATGCCGCTGATTTCCGCCACTACGCCTACCCGGTCAAGTACCGCCAAACTAATGCGGGTCTTGCCTTCAGCCAATCCCATGACATCAATCAAACATTTAAAAATATCCGTTTCGGTAATGATACCCACTACGGTCTGTTGGGTATCCACTACCACCAATCCGCCGATTTTATGAGTGGACATCAGCAGCGCCGCTTCCTCCACCGTGGCCTCGACGTTAATGGTCACTACGTTTTTGGTCATCACTTCTTTTACCTGCATTTTCGCCAACAGGTAATTCAATTCAAAGATGGATAAGGACGTGGCCGGAGACGCCGTTACCTGACGCAGGTCACGATCGGTGACAATACCCACCAGTTTGCCATTGTCCACTACCGGAACGCGGCGAAATTTTTTCGTCCGCATCAGATCAAAAGCATCGGCCACCGTAGTGGTGGAAGGGATCGTCACCGGATTCTTGGTCATTTTCTTATTTACGAACATATAACCCTCTCCTTTATGACATATTTTTTGAAATTAGCAGCAAAATGTATGGCCGCGCTTCCCGCTATTGTTATGCCCCTCCAATAATTTTGCCCTTGCGTTCCGGCGTTTTAGCCGCCCAGATACGCTTTGCGGACTTCTTCGCTGGCAGCCAGTTCCGCCGCGCTGCCGGACAGGATGATTCGCCCCGTTTCCAGCACATACGCGTTATGAGCGATGGACAATGCCATATGCGCATTCTGCTCCACCAACAGAATCGTCGTTCCCGTTTCATTGATATCTCGGATAATGGAAAAAATCTCTTTTACCAGCAACGGCGCCAGGCCCATGGAGGGTTCGTCCAGCAACAGCAGCCGCGGCCGGCTCATCAACGCCCGGCCCATGGCCAGCATTTGCTGTTCCCCGCCGGACAAGGTTCCTGCCAACTGGGATTTGCGCTCCGCCAACCGGGGAAAGCGGCCAAATACGGTGTCCATATCCGCCTTAATTTCTTTGCTGTCTTTACGGATATAAGCTCCCAGTTCCAGATTCTCCAGTACGGTCATATGGGCGAAAATCCGCCGGCCTTCCGGTACCTGAGAAATGCCTTTTTTGACGATGTTCTGGGCCACGGTGCCGGCAATGTTTTCCCCTTCAAAGACAATCTGACCGGTTTTGGGCTTCAACAAACCGGAAATGGTTCTCAAAATTGTACTTTTACCGGCGCCGTTGGCGCCAATCAAGGTAACAATCTGGCCGACGCTGACATCGACGCTGATTCCCTTCAACGCATGAATCGCACCATAATAGACATTAATATTATCAATTTTTAACATGCCTAAACCTCCTCGCCGAGGTACGCCTCGATAACCCGCGGGTCATTTTTGATCTCCTGCGGCGTTCCCTGGGCGATAATACTGCCGTAGTCCAGTACATAAATCCGCTCGCATACACCCATAACCAGGCTCATATCATGCTCAATCAGCAAAATGGTCAGGTTAAACTCTTTTCGAATCCAGCGAATCATTTCCATCAGTTTCTGGGTTTCCTGCGGATTCATTCCCGCGGCCGGTTCATCCAGCAACAACAGTTTGGGCTGCGCCGCCAGCGCCCGGGCGATTTCCAGCCGCCGCTGTTCGCCATAGGGCAGATTTTTGGCGATTTCGTCCTTTTTTTCCGCCAAACCGAAAATCTTCAGGAACTGAATGGCCCGGTGTTCAATTTCCGCTTCCTCTTTATGATAGCGGCCCAGATGGAACATCCCTTCCAGTACACCGTATTTCACATGAAAATGATACGCAATTTTTACATTGTCCAGAACCGATAAATCGGCAAACAGCCGGATGTTCTGGAAGGTCCGGGCAATGCCCCGCTGGGTGATCTGATACGGTTTCAATCCCACCAGGCTGTCGCCGTCGAACTGAATATCGCCTTCGGTCGGCTCATACACCCCGGTCAACAGGTTAAACGCCGTGGTTTTGCCGGCGCCGTTGGGACCGATCAGTCCCACCAGCTCGCCTTCGGCGATTTCCACGTCAAAATTCGATACCGCCCGCAAGCCGCCAAACACTTTCGATAGTTTTTTTGCTCTAAGCAGCGCCATCCCGCGCACCCCCTTTGAACAGCCGGCTGAACATTTTCAGGCTCAATTCTTTGTTGCCGAACAAGCCCTGTGGCCGATACAGCATCAGCACAATCAGCAACAGGGAATAAATAACCATCCGCCATTCCGGGTAACTGGCCAGCCAAGCCGAAATAAACGTCAGCAAAACCGCGGCGGTAATGGAACCGGTGATACTCCCCAGGCCGCCCAGCACCACCATGGTCAAAATGTCAAACGATTTCATAAAGGTAAATGACGCCGGATGGGCAATGTAGAAGTAATGCGAGAACAGCCCGCCGGCAACACCGGCAAACGCCGCACCGATGGTAAACGCCATCACCTTGTATTTGGTGGTATCAATCCCCATGGCTTCCGCGGCGATTTCATTCTCCCGAATGGAAATGCAGGCGCGTCCATGCGTGGAATCAATAAAATTCTTGATCACAAACACGGTGATCAGCGTGGCGAAAAAGATCCAGGTAAAGGTAGTGTAACGGGAAATGCCCATAAAGCCGGAGGCACCGCCCACGTAAGGAATGTTCAGGATGAAAATTCGGATGATTTCCCCCAGCCCCAGCGTGGCAATGGCCAGATAGTCACCGCGCAGCCGTAGCGTTGGCAATCCGATCACAAAGCCCAGAAAGCCAGCCCCCGCCGCACCGGCGAGAATACCTACCAGAAACGGCTGCTGAAATTTCATCGTCACCACCGCGCTCATATAAGCACCCACCGCCATAAAGCCGGCATGACCGATGGAAAACTGGCCGGTAAAACCGTTGATCAGGTTCAGGCTGACCGCCAGAATAATATTAATACCCACCAAAACAATATTCAGTACCCAAAATGGACCAATAACATCCATTTCAATCAGCGCTTGCACCACCGCGTAGATCACCAGGCAGGCGCCAAAGGACATTAGATCGTGCTTTGATTTCGTCGTTAATGCCATCATTGTCACCTACACTTTCTCACGTATATTTTTGCCGAGAATACCTGCCGGTCTAAACAGCAAAATTACGATCAGAATACCGAACGCCGCCGCATCGCGGAAGGTGGACGACCAAAAACCGCTGACCATGGCTTCAACCACACCCATGATCAAGCCCCCCAGCATCGCGCCGGGAATCACGCCGATTCCGCCCAGAACGGCGGCGACAAACGCTTTCAGGCCGGGCATGATGCCCATCAACGGATCAATCGAGTTGTAATAAATACCCACCATCATGCCGGCGGCGGCCGCCAGAGCGGAACCAATCCCGAATGTAAAGGAAATGACGCGATCCACGTCAATGCCCATCAAGCGGGCCGCATCGGTATCAAAGGAAGTGGCCCGCATCGCCTTGCCGATTTTGGTCCGTTGCACCACATAGGTCAGAAGCACCATCAGCAGCAACGAAACCACCAGAATCAGCACCTGTTGGCTGTTAACCACCAGACCGTAGAAATTATAGATGGTGCTGGGAAATACCTCGGGAAAAGTCCGGGGCTGCGGCGTGACCAGCAAAATTCCGCCGTATTCCAAGAGCAGCGAAACACCAATGGCGGTGATCAGCACGGCGATTTTCGGCGCGTCCCGCAGCGGCCGGTAAGCCATCCGTTCAATAAGCATCCCAATAGCCGCCGCGGCGGCCATGGAAAAAATCAGCGCCGGAAAAAAGGACATTTTAAATACAGTAATGGCAAAAAATCCTGCGTACCCTCCCAGCATATAAATATCGCCATGAGCAAAGTTAATCAGACGGATAATACCGTAAACCATGGTATAGCCCAAAGCAATCAAAGCGTATATACTGCCCAATGAAATACCATTAATCAACTGTTGTACGAATTGTTGTCCGATCGATGAAGCTTCCACACGCGTTTCCCCTTTCCTATCATTTTGCTATTATTCCTATCTATCAACCACCGGCAGGAAACCCGGAAAAAGATACGGACGGACGGCAACTGGGCCGGCCGTCCGTGCACTCCGTTCCGTTTGCGGACCACGTTGTCCGCCCTTCCTAACGAATAAATGTCCTCCGAGAAAACACTCGTTCCACACACATTCTATATTATATTGACCGTCGTTTCAGATGTCAATATATCCGTTGAAGCAAATAAAAACGCATGTACACGGTGCAAACCCACTAGAAACTTTCTTTCGTTTTTTACAAAGAGATCTTTGCTCAGACACACAAATTTCGCTCCATTCCCTGACCTAAACTCCCAAGGAAAAGGGATAAGACCGCAGCCTTACCCCTTGCACTTCATTGTACGCCGGTTAGCAATCTGTTTCCTGAATTAAGGATTGATTTTCTCCTTAAATACCTGTTTACCCTCTTTCATTTCAATAACCACGGCACTCTTTACCGGATCATGCTTTTCGTTCAGCGTCAGAATACCGGTGCTGACCTGGAGATTTTTGGTCTGTTCCAGCGCATCGCGAATTTTGGTTGGATCCAGACTGTTGGCCCGTTTTAACGCATCAATCATCATCAGGCCGGAATCATAGCCGAGGGCGGCCAGTGCACTGGGTTCTTCGCCATATTCTTTTTTGTACGCTTCAACAAATTTGATGATGTTGGGATCTTTGTCCTGAGAAGAATAATGGTTGCTGAAAAAACCATTGTTCAACGGCGCCGTGCCGGCAATTTCCGCCAGTTTGGGATCATCCCAGCCGTCAGTGCCCAACAGCGGTGCGGTAATGCCCAACTCCCGGGCTTGTTTCACGATCTTGCCCACTTCCTCATAGTAGGCGGGGATAAAGATTACATCGGGATTTTGTGCTTTGATTTTAGTCAGCGTGGCTTTGAAATCCTGGTCCTTCTGCAGGAAACCTTCTTTGGAAATCACTTTGCCGCCGTTCTTTACAAAGCCTTCTTCAAAAAACTGCGCCAGTCCTTTGGAATAGTCCGAACTGTTATCAATAAAAATAGCAGCGGTTTTTGCCTGCAACGATTTGGCGGCAAAATTGGCCATAACCGTTCCCTGGAAAGGATCGATAAAGCAGGCCCGGAATGCATAAGGTTTCACTTTACCATTTTCTTCGGTCACTTTGGGGTTGGTGGCGGTGGCCGTTACTACCGGCACTTTGTTATCCTGGGCCACCTGTAATGTGGCCAGGACGTTAGAGCTGGATACCGGACCCATCACGGCAACCACTTTATCCTGCGTGATCAGTTTTGTGATGGCGTTGGTGGACTCGGAGGGCTCCGACTTATTGTCGGCAACCACAAAAACCACCTGCTTACCGTTGACGCCACCGGCTGCATTGGCCTCTTTAAACGCCAGTTTAATGCCGTTGACTGTCTGTTTGCCAAAGTTGGCGATGCCGCCTGTCATTTCAAAGTTGCCGCCAATTTTGATTTCCTTGCTGTCCGCCGGTTTCGCATCCGGTTTTTTGTCGCCACCGCAGCCAGCCAGACCGGCGACCATCATCAGGACGAGAACCAGACTACTGAACATTCTCCACTTTTTCGTCACTATGAAACTCCCCCTTTTTTTTGCAACTTTTGTTCCCCCAAAAAACACACCGCTTCACGTCCGGAGAACAGACTGTTTTTTGTCCCCTTCCTGTTTTCCGTTACGCGCAGCGGCCCGATCAAGTCCCGTTCCCCAAGAAATAGCTTGGTAACAGCGGCTTGTTTCTGGGTATAATTATAGAGTTAGGCCCCTTCCCTGTCAATAGTATTTTTGCCAATATTCAAACGTTATGTCCCTTTACAAAAGACACTTGTCTTCTCCTGGTCAACGATTGCGATCCCGGCAGCGCTCAGCGTTTCGGCTGGCAAACAAAAAGTCGCTTTGCCTGGGCAAAGCGACATCATTGTCGATTTCGGAGCGGATGACCCGTTGTTTTTTTAGGACATACATTCATCATTAATGTTTTCATTGTACGGAATTATCTCCTTTTTGTCAAGCATGTTGCGAAGATGTGTGGCCTGATCTTGCTTTTTTTTGATTTGCCAACTATGATAAAGGCAATAAATCAGGAAAATTCGCCGAAGGAGCTTTTTTTGCCATGCCGATCCTCTTGCTGTTTATCGACGGTCTGGGTCTGGGTCCGTCCGATCCGCCGACCAACCCTTTATTGACAGCATCCATGCCGCAAATTCGCTGCTGGCTCGAGGGCCGGCCATTATCATTGCCGTCAGCGCCTTACCACGGTGCAAAAACCACCCTTCTGGCGCTGGATGCCTGTCTGGGAATCCCCGGACTGCCGCAAAGCGCCACCGGCCAGGCCGCACTGTTCACCGGGGTTAACGCCCCCCGCCTGCTCGGCCATCACCTGCACGCGTTTCCCACCGGCAGGCTGAAAACGCTGCTGGCAGAGCAAAGTCTGTTGCGTTCGCTGCACCAGGCCGGCAAAGCCGTCACTTCGGCTAATGCCTATTCTCCCGACTATTTCGAACAGGTAGCGCGGCGGAAATTTCGTCATTCTGCCAGCACCTTAGCCGTTTTGGCAGCCGGATTGCCGCTGCGCCAGGATCTGGCCGCGCTGGCGGCCGGCAACGCCGTATATCAGGATTTGACCAACCTCCATCTGCAGGAACGCGGTTTTGCCGTGCCGCTGATTTCTCCGGAAAAGGCCGGCCAAAATCTGGCCGGCATCGTTTCTGTCCATGACTTCACTCTTTTTGAATATTTTCAGACCGACAGAGCCGGCCATAGCCGGGACCGGCAGTGGGCGGAAACGATACTTCAACAGTTGGACGCTTTTCTCGGCGCTCTGCTGGCTTCGCTGGATCTTTCCCGTATCTTGGTCATCGTCACCAGCGATCATGGCAACATTGAAGATATTACCAGCAAACCCCACACGCTCAACCCGGTCCCCTGCCTGCTGCTAGGCGCTGCCCGCGAGCAGGCGGCAGAGAATCTGGACCGCATCGACCAGGTGGCACCCATGATCTTCCGTTTACTCACCGGATCACAAACTGCTCCAACCGGTTAGGACCATTCGCCGCCCGTCTTGTTTTCCTTTCCCCGGAGTGTCAACCGTCGATTATAGCCGGTTTCACCATATGGCTGCAGTTTATCCAGCCAGGTTTCTTCCATGCTTTTCAGCCGCTGCCGGGCTTCCGATGCCGCCAGCGGTATTTTTTCGTCTGTTTTCAGATATTCCAGCACGGTGAAGGAAAAGTTGTTTTCACCGTGTTCCAGCCAATCCAACTGCATTTGCCGGCAAGTATGGCTGCGAAACCGGAGCATCGACCGTTCCCGGTTCCAAATGGCGGTCAGATTGGAACTGCTGCCCACCATAATTCTTCCGTTGACTTCATTGCGGATCTGATACACGCCCATGGCGGGACGGACCAGTTTATAGGCAATGGCGGCCGCTTTGCGCTGTTCTTTTTCCATTTTTACATTTTCACTTCCTTTTAATTTCCTTTATAATATTGCCTTCGCTGTCGTGTTTTCTATCCAGGCGGCAATCCCGCTCTTTATTCTTTCACCCAATAGCGGCTGCCGTCCTGTACCCGGTCCATAAAACCATACTCGATCAAATAACGGCGCAGGGTGACATAATCATCATGCGCAGCTTTTAAAATCGCGTTCACTTCCTTTTCGGTATAATCCCGTTGCGCCTGGAAGCGGTTCATAATCTGACGCAGCACGACAATTTTCCTCTTTTCCTTGGTAGGGAAACGCTCTAGCGGTCCATTGGTTCCCTGTTTAAAATAAGCTTGCAGGATTTTATCCCGCTCCGCTTCGGTAACTGCGTAGCGTTCATCCACCATGGTAGCGGTGCGGTGAATATCCACCAGTTTTTCGCCTTTCACTCCTCGCTCTTCCAGCAGTTCCATCACCGCCAAAAGCACTTTGGCCTGTTTTTGCCGCTCTCGCAGCAAAAAGCGGTGATTGCGCACCGTGGAAGCGCTGTTGCCGCTTTGCCGGGCGATTTCCGCATCGCTTTGCCCCTGATGAAACCGAGCTAGTAAATCCCGTTGCACCTCCGTCAGACCGGTATACTTTTTATCCAGTTGCAGTAAATACTCAAATACCGAGCCATGCTCTTCCTGTACATGCAACTCCATCCGTTTTTCCGCGTCATAGAATTTACCCTCATAGGGAAACACCTCTCCCCGCCCCAGCTGCTGCCCGCAAATCAGACAGACAAACTTCTGCGCTTCCCCCTGATACAAATAGCCCTGCTTCATTTCCACCAGCGTGGCAGCCCAGAACAGTTCCGACAAATTCCATACCTGCATTATTCTTTACCTTCTTTCTGCACTAGCGATTGGTCACTGCTTTCAGGTCCGCGGGCACCGGCTGAACAGTGTTTATTTTTAGTTTTTCGAGTTATAAACAAACATAATAATAACACGTCTATTT
>DATMYQ010000356.1:0-20811 GCA_035560935.1 Patescibacteria group bacterium
GTGATGTCCATGGTTAGAGTAGGCGAAAAAAATACAGTTGGCGGGTTATATCGTTGCTCACGTTGTAAAAGCCTGAGAACGATTGCGGCGCAAGAATTTTTCCCGGCTTGCCTGGACTGCAACTCGTTGGGGAAAGGATGGATTTTTGTCGGAACATCGTCTGATACGTCAACCCGGTCGGCAATATATCCGGATGTAACCATGGGATAGCCGCAGATCGTCGAGGATCGCCGCAGGAGAAGGAGATTCGCCATTACGCTTGGCAGCAGGATCACAGCCGTTGTATAATCGGAAGAAAGAATGGCGGATTGACCGGCAGAGAAAGCGGTGACTCAGGATGATGTACGATGTAGTGATCAAAAACGGTATTTTGATTGATCCGGAACGGCTGACCCGTTCCGTGGGTAACCTGGCCATTAGGGCGGGAACCATTGCGGCGGTAACGACCGAGGATGTCCAGGGATTAACCGAGATTGACGCCGCCGGGAAAATGGTCGCACCAGGTTTTATCGATATTCATGGTCATGTGGAACTGGACGCCTATTGCGGCGAACTGTGTCTGCGACAGGGAATCACCACAACGGTGGGCGGGAATTGCGGCTTTAGCCCGCCGGATATCGAGGCTTTTTTTCACACTCATGAAACAGAAGGGTTTATCCTGAATCAGGCTGAATTTATTGGTCATTCGATGACACTGAGACAGGCGGTCGGAATTACGGATCCCCGCATGGCGGCAACGAAAGAACAAATGAAGCAAATGGAAGAATTGGCGGAACGGGCTTTTATTGCCGGCGCCTGCGGCTTGTCCCTGGGATGGGGCTACGCACCGGGCAGTTCGATCGAGGAAGTGATTCAGCTCAGCCGGCTGGCCGCCCGTTATGGCCGGGTGGTTGCCGTCGATACCCGGATGCATACCGCCAAGGATTTATATTCTCTGGTGGAGGTATTGGACATCGCCAGAAAAACCAGCGCCCGGATTCAGGTATCCCATCTTGTTTATCAGTACGGTACCGGTGTGATGGATGAAGCTTTGGCCATTATCAACCGGGCGCGGGCGGAGGGCTTGGATATTCGCTTTGACAGCGGCATGTATACCGACTGGGCCACCTATATTGGCGCGGTGCTGTTTAGTGAGGAGGCGCTGGCGGCGAATGGCTATCCTCTGGATAAGATGATGGTTCTCACCGGCCGTTATAAAGGTCAGCGTCTGAACCAAGAAATTCTCCGGGAACTGCGGGCCGATGATCCCCATACTTCCGTGGCGGTGTTTACCGGAATTGAGGAAGAAATCTACATGGCGCTGGCCCACCCGTTTGCGATGCCGTCCACCGATACCGGCGCCTACGCCCCGGGAGAAGGGCATCCGCAAATTGCCGGCAGCTTTCCCCGCTACTTTCGCAAAATGGTTATTGAACGCTATGAACTCAGCATTATGGAAGCGGTCCGCAAAGCTACGCTGCTACCGGCAGAAACCTTGGGCTTTCATCAAAAAGGCCGTCTGAGGACGGGCATGGACGCGGATGTTGTCGTGTTTGACATGAAGCGTCTCCAAGACCGGGCGGATTTTGGCAATCCGGACGCCTGGCCGGAAGGTGTTGCCTATGTCTTGGTCAACGGCCAGCTGGCGCTGGAAGGGGAAAGCCTGCGAAACCGCCGGGCGGGCAAGGCCGTCCGCTGCACCCTGCCGATTTATGAATACCATATTTAGTTCATGAGGAATCGTTTGCATCGTTGAGCCGTGACTGATTAGTGATTTACTAAAGGCCGGTGTCAGAGCAGGGGTTCGCCCACTACAAATAAATAGTTTGGCTGATTAGTGATCAGACTGAAGGCCAGTGAGGTTTTCCGGAAGGGGAGCCTGGCTGGCTTTTTGGTTTTTGTAAAATCTGAAATAAAGGGGGACACAATAATGAAGAACCAGGAGAAACCGTTTTGGGACCGGCTGATTGACGTTTCCGGCATTATCGTCTTTTTATTGCTGTGGGAAATTCTGCCGCGACTCGGTGTAGTCAATGCCCATTTTATCCCTTCGTTGTCCACGGTGTTGCTGGCGATATGGAAGCTGGTGATTACCGGCGAGCTATTCCTGCATATTACGGCCAGTCTGCAACGGACATTCATTGGCTTGGTGCTGGCGATTGCTGTCGCCGTCCCGGCCGGATTTTTGCTGGCGGGAGTGTTTCCGGCACTGGCTCAAAAAATGCGGCCCTTGCTGCGGATACTGGGACAAATTAACGCATTTACACTGTTTCCTATCTTTATTTTGTTTTTTGGTATCGGTGAATTTGCCAAAGTGACCATTATTTTTTGGTCGACCATGTGGCCGGTATTATTTACTACGATTGCCGGTGTACAACAGATTGACCCGTTGTATGTCAAAAGTGCCCGCTCAGTGGGAGCAGGCCGGTTTACCATTTTTAGCAAGGTCATTTTGCCGGGAGCCGCGCCGGTGATCTTTACCGGTATCCGCTTTGGCGGTACTCATGCGTTTTTGATGCTGATCGCGGCGGAAGAAATCGGGGCTAAAGCCGGTTTGGGCTGGCTGGTGCTCAATTCTTCCGTTAACAGTATCATTCCCCGCCTGTTTGCCGCAGCGGTAATCATTGCTATTCTAGGCGTGGCTTTGAATTATTTGCTGCAACTGTTGGAAGAGACGATCGTGGATTGGAAACCGAGTGCCGAGGGAGAAAACGGATGAGCGGGGCCGACAGTTTAGACCACAAGGCCCGAGAAGGAAAGGAGGAAGCATGATGGAAACAACCTTGAAAAAAACGTTGAATCCCAAGGTAAAAAATTTATGGAATGTTACCTGGGAAAAGAATCTGGCTGGCCGTTTGGTGGTCAATCTTGGACAGTCTTTATACAACCAAATTGCCGTGATTATTTTCGTGATATTATGGGAAATTGCTCCGCGGGCGGGATGGGTTCCCCAGACTTTTATTGCACCGCCTTCGGTCGTGCTTAGTACGCTTTGGGATTTATTGTCCAGCGGCGTTTTGATGAAACACATCCAGGTCAGCTTGAATAGGGCTACTTTGGGTTTTCTTGCGGCGGTGCTGATCGGCATTCCACTGGGGTTCTTCCTGGGGGGCTGGTTTAAATTATTTGAGCGGGTGGTGACACCGGTGCTGCGGCTGTTTAACGCCGTCAATCCCTTCACCTTATTCCCGATTTTCATATTGCTGTTTGGCATCGGAGAATTTTCTAAAATGGCGATTATTTTTTGGGTTTGCCTGTGGCCAATTTTACTGAATACCATTACCGGCGTAAAAAGCGTGGACCCCTTATTGATCAAGTCGGCGCGGTCGATGGGAATCGGGACTTTTGAGCTGTTTCATAAAGTCATCCTGCTGGCAGCCGCACCCAATATTTTCCATGGGGTAAAAACCAGTTGCGGTGTTGCCTTTTTCATGTTGATTGCGGCAGAAATGATCGGCGCCAGCAGTGGCTTGGGCTGGCTGGTTTTTAACGCGCAGGTCAATTACCAGATACCGAAACTGTTTGCTGCCACTGTGACGATCTCGGTACTGGGCCTATCGCTGAACTACGCGTTTAGCCGGCTGGAACAATACCTTATCAGCTGGAAGGAGGATGCTGCGGAATATTAGTTTGGGGATAAAAGGAAGACCTCCTTAAGGAGGTCTTCCAACAGCTGCAATACGAACAGGACATTTTGTCAGCAAAAGCATACTAAGCGCTTTTGTTGACAAAATGTCCTGCAAGAGAGGAGGGATCGGCAATGACGGCGCCGGGTGTTCCAGACCCGCCGCCATCAGGTACTCGTAAAAAAACTGTTACTTTGATTATACCTGATTTTACCATGGTGTCTACTGTCCTAAAGTACTATTTGATTTATGTGAAGAGAGGAAGAATGAAAATGGCAGATAAAAAAACAGTCAAAAAAATACTGGCGGGAGTCATCGCCCTGGCGGTGGTCGGTGTGGTGGCTTATGGGGCTAATTTGAGCAATAAATCGACGGATGACGCCGCCAATGCAGCAAAGGACGGACTGATTCCGATCCGTACCTGGACGAAGACCGATTGCGCCTCAACACCATGGATTGTGGCGGACCTCAAAGGCTTTATGGCGGAGGAAGGCTTGAAGCTGGTCTATACCGGTGACACGCAACCTTCCCAGCTGATACCGTCGGTGCTCAACGGCAATAATGATGTGGGGTCCGCGCATCCAAACTCCATCGCCGTCGCCATTAACGGCGGCGCCAATATTCGTGGTGTGGTCCGCAGCGGTATCGACCCCACGCCGGATCAGGACCCTAAACTACGTCATATGAACTGGTATATCAACCCGGAAAAAACACCGGGAATCAAAAGCTTTGCCGACCTGAACTCTTTACCGGGGCAGTTGAAATTCTCCATTATCACGATTAATCAGTGCTCGGACTTTTTGGCGAACAATATTGCCGATAAAAATGGTGTACCGCGCAGTAAAATTGAATGGGTAACCATGCCTGATATCCAGGCAGTGCAGGCGCTGAAACAGGGTCTGGTCGCGGTGGGTGGCGTCCATCCGCCGTTCTACAAGCTAATGGAAGACGCCGGTATGGTAAAAATCGCCGACAGTCTTGATGCCGGACTGGGCGTGGTAGGCGGCCTGGGATTCTATTACTTTACCACCGACTTTATTGAAAAGAATCCAGAAACCATCAAAAAATTTGCCCGGGCCATTTCCAAAGCGCAGCGCTGGGCGAATGAACATCCGGAAGAAGCCCGGAAAATGACGGAAGACTGGATTAAGGTGCCGGTAAACGCCACTCATTACTATGCCACCGAACCGGTGATTATTGAGGCACAAATCGTTCCCTGGCTGGAGGATTTGGAAAATGCCGGTGTCATTCCCAAAGGCAAGATCAAAGCATCGGACCTGGTGGTGCATACTTTTTCCGGACTCAAGTAAATGTGCGGGTGGCATTGGCGTTGCCAATGCCACCAATATTTTGGAGGTACAACATGAATGACTCCGGAACCGTCAAAGCAAAGAAAAGACGACTGGTGATTGTCGTGGCCGTATTATTGATTTTGGTGGCGGTGGGAGGCGGATGTTGGTGGATCCGTTCTTCCCGTCTGGTTTCCACCGATGACGCCCGTGTCAAAGGAACCATTGCCACCGCCAGCGCCAAATTGACGGGACGGGTGGCGGAGGTGTTGGTGGCGGAAGGGGACTGTATTCAGGCCGGGCAGGTAGTAGCCCGGCTGGAGGGCGCAGAGTGGGAAGCTCAACTGGCACAGGCGCAGGCGGCGTTGCATGTCGCCCAATCAAAACTGGCGGCGCTGCAGGCGGGAAACCGGCCGCAGGAAATCGCCCAGGCGGCGGCCGGTCTGGAACAGGCACAGGCCAGTTTAGATTTGGCGATAAAAAAATACCAGCGAATTTTGCTGTTGTTTCAGCAGGGGGCCATATCCATTCAACAACGGGATACGGAACAGGCCGAACTGGAGGTGGCCCGGGCCAAGTTTGACTCGTTGCGTCAGGCGTTCAGTCTTAGTGCCGAAGGAAGCCGCAGTGAGGATCTGCAGGCGGCGAAAGCGCAGGTGGAACAGGCGGAAGCCGCTTTGCGATACGCCCGGTTACAGTGGGAAAATACCGTGGTTCGGGCGCCGGTGGCAGGAACGGTGGCGCTGAAGTCGGTGGAGGCCGGGGAAATGGTTTCGGTGGGACAACCAATGATTTCCATTGTTAATCTGAATGACGTCTGGGTGGCAGCCAATATTGAAGAGGGGTATGTGGGGAAAGTTTGTTTGGGGCAACCCGTGGAGTTTACCATTGATGCCTACCCCGGCATGACGTTTCATGGCCGGGTCAGCGAAGTGGGCGCTGCGGCCGGGTCACAGTTTGCACTGCTGCCAGCGGAAAATTCCACCGGCAATTTTACGAAAATTACCCAACGGTTGCCGGTTAAAGTACGGGCTCCTGACACCGGTGGTTATGTGCTGAAGCCGGGCATGTCGGCGGTAATTGACATCCATGTGCGATGAACGGGATGATCGGCAGGCCGCGGGTCATTATATTATTCTAGCCAATATTTGCATCGGCACGGTGCTGACTTCCTACGTTTCCAGCTGCATCAATATTGCCCTGCCCAATATGATGCAGAGCCTGAATTTCAACCTGGATTCCATCGTTTGGGTATCGCTTAGCTACTTGCTGCCTTATGGCGGCATTTTGCCGCTGACGGGAAATTTGGGTGATCAATACGGAACACGACCGCTATATATTGCCGGTTTTTTGGTGTTTACCGTGGCCACATTATTGTGCGGTCTGGCGCCCAATGCCACTTTACTGGTGATGTTCCGGATTTTGCAGGGAGTGGGGGCGGCTATGTTGCTGCCTAATGCCATGGCCATTGTCGCCGCGACATTTCCGGTCCGGAACTGGAGCAAGGCGCTGGGAATATGGAGCGCGATGTCGGCGTTGGGAACCGCCTGCGGGCCGGTGATTGGCGGTTATATTATCGAAATGTTCAGCTGGCGGGCACTGTTTTTTTCTGTTTTGCCGATCGCTGCCATGGGAATCCTGATCTCGCTGTTTGTTTTGCCCAAGACGACGCCGGGCGGCAGAAAGGCAACGGATTATCCGGGGGCGGCTTTGCTGCTGGCCGGCATTTCCTGCCTGTTGCTGGCGCTGAACCAGGGGCAGCGGGAAGGCTGGACGTCGGTGTATATTCTGTCGTTGGCCACAGTCAGCGGCTGTTGCCTGTTGGTATTTCCCTGGTGGGAGGCGGTGACCAGGCGACCGCTCATCGATATGGCGTTATTTCGCAGTCGTAATTTTATGATTGCCAACCTGGCCGGCTTTGTTTCCATTTTGGTGATGTATGCCGCCATCTTTCTGCTGCCCTTTTTCTTAAAGACCATTTTGGGTTATGATTCCATCCGGGCCGGCCAGACCATGCTGCCGTTGTCGGCAACCATGCTGTTCGCCGCGCCGGCGGGAGGCTGGCTGGTGAGCCGTTTTGGCGTCCGGTGGCCAGCGACTGTGGGCATGTTGCTGGTGGCATCGGCGATGCTGTTGTTTGCAACGCTGGACCCGGCGTATGGTCCCAGTCATTTTTACCTGCGTCTGCTGCTGCTGGGCGTTGGTCTGGGATTGAGCATGTCACCACTCACCAGCTGCGCCATGGATACCGTCAATCGCCAGCAGGCGGGGGTGGCGTCGGGTGTCCTTAACTTGTTCCGGCTTACCGGCGGCGGTGTGGGCGTGGTATTGGCCTCCATTCTGCTCTATCAGCGTACGATGTATCATGGTGAGGTGCTGAACGAGGTACTTCGTCCCGTATTGACGGCCAGCCGGGAAGTAATGGCGCTGATCCAGAAACTTTGGGGAGCCCGTGGATTGGACGCTGCCGGGGTGGCGGTGGCGGCCCAGGGGATTTTTACCGGAGCCGGGCTGTCACATCATGATTATGGCCGCCTCAAGCTGGTGCTGGCCAAGCTGGTGCATCAGCAGGCGTCGATTCAGGCTTTTCAGGATGTGTTTCTTGTCATGGGCTGCCTGTGTTTAATGGGAGTGCTGTTTACGGTTTGGATCCGTTCGTCGGGAGAGAAACGGAGCCGGCAGTAACGCAGCCGGACTGGCTGTGACTGGCGGTGGTTCACATGGGATCAGCAAAATAAAGTACGATCACTGCACCGAGTGCAGGCGAGGGCGGAAAAGAGGGGAAGTTTTGATCGTAAAAGGATCTTGACGTGTAGGGATTTTAGGCGTTGCAAGGCTTGACATTTTTGTTGATATATTATATTATGCATAGTACAAAGTGATAGTTATACTGCCGATCAGTCAACTGAAGGCTAAGGATCTTCCTTTTACGGGGAAGAGTCCTTAGCCTTTTTGCTTTATCCGGGCTGTACGTTATTGGTGGTGGCCGGAATGGGGTGCAGTAGAAGCTGTCGATTTGCGTAGCCGGTGTCTGCTGCGGCGGCAGAAACAGAGAAGCAGTAAAACACAGGAGGAAATGATGAAAAAGAGTTGTTGATGCTGGAAACGGTATAAAAGAATAAGTGACACGCTGATCAGGAAAGAAACTGAAGGCAAAGGTGTTCCGGGAGGAACCTCCTTTGCCTTCTTTTTTAATTGTCCAGGTAGGGTGCGGTTAATGTACAGAATATGATAAATAACCAGGAGGGATATGGCATGGCAACAGTAAGTTCATTGAAGCCGATCCAGATTCAGGTGACGGAAATTATTGCGCATTTTTTGCATACAGTTCAGCAAGGGTATTTGATTTTGACGGTGCAGGACGGTTGTGTGGTAAAAGCGGAAAGAACGGAGAAATTTATCATTTCCGCCCGAGAGAGAGATTTATGGCAGAGCGTGCTGTCAAGACCGACCCAAAAACATCCTTTTTTGGAAAAAATATTGACAGAGTTGCGCAGTATCCGATATGGGCTGTTAGTTGTCCGATTGGAAGATGGCCAGGTGAACCAGATCGAAAAAACCGAAAAACGACGGATCAACGAAATGCAGGGAACGTATGGTGATGGGATATGAAGCGACTGTGAAAGTTGAGAATAAGGAGGATGGGTTACTTATGAAGCGATTTGTCAGGAAGATGATTCACAGGATATTGCCGGCGACGATGGTGTTGATGACTGTTCTGGCGGTCCATGCGCTGCCGGCTGGAGCGACGGATGCCACCTGGCAAGGCGATTTGGCCGGACAGGACATTGTGTTTTTCGATGCCGCCGGTGAAGGCAAGCTACTTTTGCGTGACCTGGGAGGCACTCTTCCGGCAGCGGCGATCATTGCGATTGGAGTGGTGCGGAATGACGAGGAAGATCAACTGCAGTTAGTGATCCATGAAGGATTGATCGAAGCTCGCTGGCTTAGTGACGACACTGTTGCGGCAGTAGGGAAACAGAGTGATATCAATTGTTGTCATCCGCTGGAAATCACTGTTCGCGAAGGACAGTTGGTCATCGGGATTGGTGAAAATCAACAGGTCGTGCAGCGAGTGTCGGGTTTCACAGGCAGTTTGAGTTCCCGGTCGGTGACTGGCAGCCTGAGCGCCTATAAAATATAAAAACATAAACGGGAGGATGATAAGTATGTTTCAAATTCGAACGATGTTACTGGGAGTTTTGTTGTTGGCCGTTTCGGCGGCGCCGGCCTGGGCGGCTCATGGTGATGACGTCAACGCGTCAGTTCATGCCACCATTAGCGCGGTGTTGAAATCCGGTCCGGAGCATCAATGGTATAGCGTTTCTTCGACGGAAAAAGCGCCGGATGGTGTTGTGCTCGATGTGGGTGAAACGGCTGCCTTCGTAAAGCAACCGGCCGCCAATGTGATCAATATTCCGCTGCAAGACCTGCATGACCGGTTTGGCGATCTGGACAAAAGCAAAAAAATATATGTAAATTACACTCCCGGAGAAGCGGGAATAAAGGCAGCATATGCCGTTGCTATTTTGCAAATCCATGGATTTGACGCCTGGTTGGTAACAACGGAGGCGCCGCATGCCGGAAAACCGGTGCCAGGGCATGGTCAGTCAGGGGCAGCCAATGTTCCCGACTGCTGCAAGAATAAACATTAAGAAGATGTTGATAAAAAAATGAAGAGTAGAGTGTTAAGCCGAACCGATGGAGAGGCAGGTGAAAGGAATGAGCAGCCGGACTTATAAAGACGAGATGACGCCCAAGGAACGAATGCAAGCCGTGTTAACCGGAAAACCCTTTGACCGGGTTCCCTGCAGTGTACAGGTCACGAACCAGGCTGGAAAACAAATTGGTATCAAGCATTGGGAATGTTACTATTCCGCCGAGAAAACCGTGCAGACACAGTTGGCGGCCCTGCGGATTTTTGGGGTGGAGTCGGTGGGAACCGGACCCGGTTTGCAGGGCATTGCCGAGGCTGTGGGGGCGAAAGTGGTCTATCCGCGGGAAGAAAATACACAGTATATCAGTGAACACGCGCTCAAGGATTATCGTGATCTGGGACAGCTGGAAATTCCCCAGCCCTGGAAACAGACCCGCCTGGCGGTTCATTTGATGTCATTGCATCGTTTAGTGGAGATGGTAGGAGATAAGGTGCCGGTGATTTCCAACGTAGCCGGGCCGTTTACCACGGCAGCCAATATCCGGGGAACTGAGCAGTTTATGCGGGATTTGTACCAAAATCCGGAATTCGCCCATCAGTTGTTGCAATTTGCGTTGGACAGCACCGTGGCTTATGTAAAAGAAGCCAGCGGACTGGGTGCAAAAATCAATGTTGCGGATCCCACCGCCTCACCCACGTTGATCAGTCCCGGGCAGTTTCGGGAGTTCGCTTTTCCCTATCTGCGGAATTTGATTCAACTCAGCAAACAATTGACCGGTCAGGCACCATCTTTGCATATCTGCGGCAACACCCGCAAAATATGGCAGGATATGGCCGACACTGGAGCGGCGGTATTGAGCCTGGATGATACGGTGGATCTGGAGGCGGCCAAACTGGCGGTGGGTGACCGGGTGGCTTTGCTGGGTAATGTGAAACCGACCCAGACGATGTATCTGGGAACACCGGAGGATGTACGGCGAGATGCTAAGGGCTGCCTGCGCCGGGCTCATGACAACCCCAAAGGATATATTTTGGCGTTGGGATGCGGCCTGCCGATGACGGCGCCTGCAGAAAATATTCACGCCCTGTTTCAAACGGCCCGGGAGATCGGGCAGTATCCCTATGATACAGGAGCATTTCAATGATGATACGCTATAAAATGGAGGCTGACTCATGAGTAAATTTATCGACAGACCCCGCTACCTTTGCTCCCTGGGGGGAGCCATCAGTACCCTGAAAGTTTTACCCGGGGCAGTGCCGATTATCCATGCTGCAGCTGGTTGCGGCGGCAACTTTGCCAACGCGCTGAATGGTGCGGCGGGATATATGGGAAGCGGTTATTGCGGTGGTCAGGCGTTGCCCAGCTCCAATATTCACGAACAGGAAATTGTGTTTGGCGGGGAAGAGCGTTTGGCGGAGCAAATATCCAACACACTGGACATTGTCGACGGGGAACTGTATTTTGTTGTATCCGGCTGCATGGTGGATGTGATTGGCGATGATACTGTTGGTGTGGCCAAACGTTTCCAGCAGGAGGGCAAGCCGGTGCTGGGAGCCGAAACCGGCGGTTTTAAAGGAAATTCATACAAAGGCTATGAAATCGTGCTCAGCACATTGTTTCGTGAATTCGTTGAAAAACAGCCGGTCAAGGATCAGGAGACCGTGAATATTTTTGGTGTGGTGCCGCTGCAGGATGTATTCTGGAAAGGCAACTTAAACGTTCTGAAAGATTTGTTGAGCAAATTGGGGTTTAAAGTGAACACCTTTTTTGGCGAAAGGGAAACGTTGGATAATCTCCGCCAGGCCGGCGCCGCCCGCCTGAACATTGTGGTGTCTGACGTGTACGGCGTGGAGTCGGCGCAGGTATTTGAGGAAACGCATAACGTGCCCTACCTTATCGCCTCGCTGCCGGTGGGACCTACCGGGACGGAAGCGTTTTTGCGGCAGGTTAGTGCTGCTCTGGGGGTTGACAAACAACGGACCGAGGCCGTGATCACGGCGGAAAAGAGCCGGTATTACAGTTATGTGGAACGTATGGCCGACGTGTACAACGATCTGGACTTGCAGCGCTACAGCGTGGTGGTCGCGGATGTCAACTACGCCACCGCCATCACTCGGTTCCTGGCCGATGATCTGGGATGGTTGCCGGAACTGGTGGTCATCACCGACATTTTAAATGAGGAAGAAGAAAATAGAGTCAGAAACCGTTTTGTGGGATTTCATTCCGGAATCCAGCCCCAGGTATTTTTTGACACCGATACATCCAATGTAACGAAGCATTTTCAAAAAGTTTGGCCGCAGAATAACAATAATCGCTATTTCGACTCCTTCAGCCCGGCTTTTGTTCTGGGAAGCAGTCTGGAACGGGATTTTGCCAATTCATTGGGCGCTCCCCATTTGAGCGTTGCTTATCCGGTATCCAACCGGGTGGTGCTGGACCGGGCCTATGCCGGTTACACCGGAGGCTTGCGGCTGACAGAAGATATTTTTGCCCTGCTGGTGGGTAACCGATAAGCGAAGGAGAGGAAGCGACATGGATTATATCAGAGAGAAAGCGCCCCCGGTGAGAGAAAACCGGTTGCGGGCCTGCAACGCTTACGGCGGTTCGTGCTGCGCCCTGGTTGAAAAAACAAAAAAAGGCTGCCTGAACGGCGCCAAGCGAACGTTTTCCCAGGCCCAGGGCTGCCAGTTGAATTTAAGTCTGGCCATCATTAATACGATCCGCGACGTGGCCGTCATCGTTCACGGTCCCATTGGCTGCGGCGGGTCCAGCCTGGCTATTGCCGGCGTCAACAAAAATTTTAAGCAACAACGTGACACGAAATCCGCCGGCCTGATTTGGCTCAATACCAATCTGGGCGAGTCAGAAGTCATTAACGGCGGTGAACCCAATTTGCGGGAGGCAATTCTGCACGCGGAAAAAGAATTCCGGCCCAGTGCGATCATTATTGTCAACAGTTGTGTGCCGGCGATTATCGGCGATGATATTGACGGTGTGATTGAACAGGTGCAAAAAGAAGTCCGGGCCAAAATCGTTCCGGTACACTGCGAAGGATTCAAAACGAAAATTCAGGCGACCGCTTACGATGCGGTCTATCATGGCATCCTGCGCACGCTGATGGATCCGGAGCCGAAAGAAACGGCAACCGTGCTGAGTGAAGCGGAACAATTGGCGGAACTGAAAGAAAAATATCAGCGCAGCCGCACGGTGAATGTGCTGAACGTATCCTCTATGAGCCGGATTGACGAATATGAGCTGGTCCGGACGCTGAAAGCGCTGGACCTGAACCTGAACATTCTGCCCTGCTATGCCCATCCGGAAGATTTCCGCAAGGCGACGGAAGCGGCATTGAACGTAAGTATTTGCGCTACCCATGATGATTATTTTGTGGAGCATTTAAAGAGCAAACACAATATTCCTTTTATCCTGCGGACCATACCTATTGGTGTTAAGTACACCAGCCGCTGGATTGAAGATATCGCCAAATTCTTCGGAATCGAAGAAACGGCCAAACGGTTTATTGATCAGGAAGTCCAACAGCTGGAAGCCGCACTGGCCCCCTATCGGCCATTGTTTAAAGGCAAGCGGGTCCTCATCGGCGGTGGTGAGATCCGGGTAGTGGCTAATGCGGAGCTGCTTCATTATCTGGGTTTTGAAGTGGTGGGCCTGCGGGCGTATCATTATGATCAATTTGCCGACGAAATGCTGGGAGAACTGACACCGATCGAAAATATTCCGTTTAACGTAGCTACCGGCCAGGCGTTTGAACAGGCCAACCTGATCACCAATCTGAAACCGGATTTGTACATCGGCCATGTGGGTACGAACAGCTGGGCGGCAAAACAGGGGATACCAGTGCTGCCAATTTTTCATCAAAGCAATTTGTTCCTGGGTTATGCCGGTGTGTTCGAGTTTGCCCGCCGTTTGGCCCGCATTCTGAGAAATCCGTCGTTTAACCGTCATTTAGGGGAAAACACCAAACTGCCCTACTTTGAAAGCTGGTACGAAAAAGATGCGTTTTCCTATATCGACGAAGGCAATACCGGCGAAACAGCGTCAGCAGTGAACAAATAAAGGGGAGGAATCCATCCATGGCAAAAATCGCATACAGCGTGACGGATCTGATCGGCGGTACGCCGTTGTTAAAACTGAACCGGGTGACCGAAGATATTCCGGCGGAAGTGCTGGTAAAATTGGAACTGTTTAATCCCGGCGGCAGCGTGAAAGACCGCATTGGGTTCAGCATGATCAAAGACGCGGAAGAAAAAGGACTGATCAACAAGGATACGGTGATCATTGAGCCGACCAGCGGCAACACCGGCATTGCCCTGGCATTTATTGCTGCGGCGAAAGGTTACCGGCTGTTGTTGACGATGCCGGAAACGATGAGTGTGGAGCGGCGCAACCTATTGAAAGCGTACGGCGCGGAACTGGTGCTGACAGCGGGCGCGGAAGGAATGAAAGGGGCGGTACGCAAGGCAGAAGAACTGGCGGCTCAGATTCCCAACTCCTTTATTCCCCAACAGTTTAACAATCCGGCGAATCCGGAAATTCACCGCGCGACGACAGCGGAAGAAATTTGGAACGACACTGACGGCAAAGTGGATATTATTATTGGCGGTGTCGGTACCGGCGGTACGATTACCGGCATTGGCGAAGTTTTGAAAAACCGGAAAGCCAGTGTGCAGGTGGTCGCCGTGGAACCATTCGACTCCCCGGTCCTGTCCGGCGGACAACCGGGACCCCATAAATTGCAGGGTATTGGCGCCGGCTTTGTGCCGAATGTTTTGAACCTGGATCTGTTGGACGAAATTTATAAGGTGAAAAGCGAGGAAGCGGTGGAGACCGCGCACCGCCTGGCCCGGGAAGAAGGAATTTTGGTGGGCATCTCATCCGGGGCAGCGGCGTTTGCCGCGCTGCAGATTGCCAAACGTCCGGAAAACAAAGGCAAAGTAGTCGTAGCGATTCTGCCGGATACCGGTGAACGCTATTTCAGTACGGTATTGTTTGAAGAATTGTAATGTGAGAGGAGGTTGAAAGCGATGACCGTTCAGCAGACAGAAACGGCCCGCACCATAGGCAAAGAGGATGCTAAGATTTTTGCGCAGAATATCCGCCGCGTCTATCAGATCAAAAGCAAGGACGGGGGCGGAATCACGGAATTTGAAGCCATCCGTAAACTGGACCTGGAAGTCCGGGCCGGCGAATTTTTTACGATTGTCGGACCCAGCGGTTGCGGCAAATCAACCTTTCTGGACATGGTGGCCGGGTTGGCTAAGCCGAGTTCCGGGGAAGTCTTTATTGACGGTAAACTGATTACCGGTCCGGCACTGGACCGGGGCATTGTTTTGCAGGGCTATGCTCTGTTTCCCTGGCGGACGGTGCGAAAAAACGTCGAGTTTGGTTTGGAAGTCAAAAAAATTCCCCAGAAAGACCGTAATGAAATTAGCCAGCGGTTCATTGAACTGGTGGGATTGAAAAATTTTGAGGATCGTTACCCGCATGAATTGTCTGGCGGAATGAAGCAACGGGTGGCTATTGCCCGGGCACTGGCCTATGATCCGGAAGTCCTGCTAATGGACGAACCTTTTGCGGCGGTGGATGCGCAGACACGGGAGACGTTGCAGGAAGAACTGCTGCGTATCTGGGAAGAAACCAAAAAAACGATCATTTTTATCACTCATGGCATTGATGAAGCGGTGTTTTTATCGGATCGGGTGGCGGTGATGACGGCGAATCCGGGGACCATCAAAGAAGTGGTTACCATCAATCTGCCCCGGCCCCGCCACGGCATTCGCTCTTCCGCCGAGTTTGGCTGGGTTCGACACAAGATCTGGGAATTATTGCAGAATGAACAGGACGGCGGAGGACGACCGGCATTGCCCGATCAGGATGTGGCCGCGGCCATTTCCACCACGGCGGCTTTATAACTGACGCTGGCGGTGTGGGGGAGTTATTGTGACAAGAAGGTGACGCCATGAAAAAATATGAAGCGGTTGTTGACAGATTTTTGCGATACTCCGGTTTGGTGGCGTTTTTTGTCCTCTGGGAGGCGGCACCACGGTTGGGCTGGGCTGATCCCCAGTTTTTGCCGCCGCTGTCGGCAGTACTGCAATCGATATATTGGCTGGCGGTGGACGGTGAACTATACAGCCATCTGATCGTTAGCCTTTGGCGGGCTTTGGTGGGGCTCATGCTGGCGGCGCTGGTGGCTCTGCCGCTGGGATTTATTCTGGGAGCCCGTTGTCCGGAAACGGCCCGGCATTTGGATCCGTTGTTCCGCTTGCTCAGCCAGGTTAACCCTTTTTCCCTGGCGCCGGTATTCATGCTGTGCTTCGGAATCGGTGAGATCAGCAAATTGATGACCATCGCTCTGGTGGCACTGTGGCCTATCCTGTTTCATACCATTACCGGCGTGCGGATGGTGGACCCATTGTTGGTCAAGACGGCCCGGTCCCTGACGGTGACCCGGGGAGTGATGGTCAGTGAAGTGCTGTTACCCGGTGCATTTCCGACCATCATTTCCGGTTTTCGGGTGGCTACCCAGATGACAGTGTTTATGCTGATCGCCGCTGAGATGCTGGGTGCTGCCGCCGGCTTAGGCTGGTTGGTGCACAATTCGGCCATGCTGTCTCAGATTCCCCGGATGTATGCCGGCGGCGCCTTTATCATTTTGTTGGGGATTATCATCAATCAAATTCTTTTAAAAGTGGAACGGGAAAGCATGTTTTGGCGGGAATGCCCCGGACCGGTGACGGATGAAGTGGTCCGCAGCCTGTCGGGCAAAACCCGCAGCCTATACGTGGCGGCGTTTGCCTGCGCGTTTGCCTTTGTGCTGATTTGTGGCAGCCAGGAGGTACGCAGGGTGAATATCCAGGGATTGCATAGTGACAAAACGGCTTCTCATCAGCACAATCATGGCGGTTTGGTCGGTCCCCTGCGATCAGATTGAAAAAGGAAAGCGGAGGGATGAAATGCGTATTTTGCGAAAACTATTGACGGAAAAGACGGCCATTCTCGCTTTTGTTCTGCTCTGGGAAGTGGTCACCCGTTTGGGACTGGTCAATCAAATTTTTATTCCCCCGTTTTCCAAAGTGGTGGCGGCGATGTGGTTTTTGATCCAGAATGGATATTTGGTCAAACATACGCTGATCAGTTTGGAACGGGCGTTGGGAGGCTTTTTGCTGGCGGCGGTCATTGCCATTCCCCTGGGCTTGTTAATGGGAGGATGGTTTCGGCGAATCCAGCTGGTGCTGAATCCTCTGTTTGAGATTGCGGCGCAGGCCAACCCTTTTATTCTGTTTCACATTGTGATCCTGTTTTTGGGTATCGGCGAATTGGCGAAGGTCAGCATTATTGCCTGGATTTGCATCTGGCCCATTTTGTTCAATACCGCAGCCGGTGTCCGTAATGTCGATTCAGTGTTGCTCCGGGCGGCCCAGTCCTTTGGATTGAACCGGCGGCAGCTTTTTTTCAAAGTCATCCTGCCGGCGTCGGCGCCGGCTATTTTCACGGGACTCCGGGTCAGCGCCGGTTATTCGTTCTTTCTGTTGATTGCTGCCGAGATGATGGGTTCCAGCTCGGGTTTGGGATGGCTGATCCTTTACAGCCAGGAAAACTACAATATTCAATGGATTTTTGCCGGGGCGACGATGATAGCGATTTTAGGTCTGACGATGGACACCATCCTCCAAATCATTGAACGGCGGACCGTGGTCTGGGAAAACGGCGCTACGGATGCATTGCGGTGAGGTGCGGATACGTTCAGCGGTCAGAATAGCGGTGCTGCTTTAGTGAAGGACACCGCAGGAAGAAAGTTGCCTTTTTTGAAGGCGGAATGATAAATAAAATGCAAAGGGAGTGAGGTTGATGTCAAAAGTGGCCGTGGCCAGTAATGATGGAGCCAATATTAACGAACACTTTGGGCGGGCCAAAGAATTTTTGGTGTATGAAGTGGAGGACCAGGGCGGGTATAGTTTTTTGGAGCGCCGTGAAGTTCCTCCGGCCGCGGATGACTCTCACGATGGACAAGTTGCCGGGGTGGCACAGTTGCTGGCGGATGTGGAAGTGGTTTTAGTGGAACAGATCGGTCCCGGCGCTGAACGGCAACTGCGCAGCCGGGGAGTCGTGGCGCTGGACGTCAGCGGGCCTATTGACAAAGCACTAAAAGCGTATGCGCAAAGGGGGAAATTTGTCAGAAGCGGCGGTGTGAAACCGCCTTCTTCCGGCTGCCATCCGGGGGGCGGCGGCTGCTGCTCGGGTGGTTGCAAATAATCGGCGCTTAAAGTAGCCGGTTACGTCGCCAGGCGAGACCGGATGGAAAAGCACAAGCATAAGATTAATCTTATGCCCCGTCAGTCTGATAAAGAAAAATAGTCAAGGAGGAGGTCCTGGGATGAGCACTGTTAACTTGAAAAATGCGGAAGTATCCATCAGGGAGATCCGCCTTGGTTCCATCACCGGCTTTGCCGGTACGGCCAGCGAACTGGTCCGGTGCGCCCATGCCGGCAAGCTGAAAGACAGCGATCGCAGTTTTAGCCAGTGCATGGGCTGCGCCTCGGGTAATGCCTTTTGCCAGTTATCCATGATTCAGGATGCGGCAGTGATCAATCATGGGCCGGTGGGCTGCGCCGGCGATTTTTTCACCTTTAATTTTGTGTACCGGGTGGGGCAGATGGAACGTAATTTGCCGCCGGTCATCGGGCGATATTTTAACACCAACATTGAGGAAAAAGACACGGTGTTCGGCGCACTGCAGAAGCTGGAGGACACGGTGCGGGAGGCGTATCGGCGGGTGAAGCCCAACGCCATCTTTATCACCACGTCCTGCGTGTCCGGCATTATTGGCGATGACGTGGATGGCGCCGCCAACGAGTTGACGGAGGAACTGGGCATTCCGGTGGTGGCCTGCTTCTGCGAAGGTTTCAAGTCCAAAATCTGGACGACGGGTTTTGATTCGGCTTATCATTCTATCGTCCGAAAAATCGTCAAGCCGCCCCGGCAGAAGTCCAACAAGGTAAATATCGTCAATTTCTGGGGCAGCCATGTGTTTGATGAATTGCTGCAGGAACTGGGTTATGAAGCCGAGTATATCGTGCCGTTTTCCACGGTGGCCCAATTGGAGCGAATTTCCGAAGCGGCGGCCACCATTCAGATTTGCCCGACGTTGGGCACCTATATTGGTGCGGCGTTAGAACAAGTGTACGGTGTGCCGGAAATCAAATCACCGCCGGCCTATGGCCTGGCCGGCGCCGACCAGTGGCTGCGTGACCTGGGGCGGGTACTGGACCGCACCGAGCAGGTCGAAGTGATCATTGCCCGGGAGCGGGCCCGGGTGTTGCCGCAGATCGAAGCTTACCGAGACAAATTGCGGGGTAAAAAAGTGTACCTGACGGCAGGAGCCGCTCATGGCCACGGGTTGATTGCCCTGTTGCGGGAATTGGAGATGGAGGTCCTGGGGGCGGCGATTTTCCATCATGACCCGGTTTATGATCATGGCGAGCCGGTCGCAGACGCATTGGATCACGCGGTTAAAACCTATGGTGACGTTCCGCAGTATAATGTGTGCAACAAGCAGGCCTATGAACTGGTCAATATTTTAAACCGGGTGCGCCCGGATATCATGATCGCCCGGCATGGCGGCATGACGCTGTGGGGAGCAAAACTGGGTATTCCCACGCTGCTGATTGGCGATGAACAGTTCAGCTTTGGCTATCAGGGGATTTTAAACTACGCGGAGAGGATTTTAGAAACGCTGGACAATAAGGAATTTGTGACCAATTTGGCCCGGCACAGCACGATGCCCTATACCAAATGGTGGCTGGAACAGGATCCTTTTACGTTTCTCAGAGGTGACATCAATGTCCAACATTATTGAACAACCCCGTTATTCCTGCGCGCTGGGAGCCCAGCAGACCGTGGTGGCGATTAAGCGGGCGGTACCCATTTTGCATTCCGGTCCCGGTTGCGGCGATAAAGTTCACCGTCTGCTGGGACAGGGGGAAGGTTACGCCGGCGGGCATACCGTACCCTGCACCAATGCCAGTGAGTCAGAAATCGTATTCGGCGGCGAAGCAAAACTGACCAGCGTGATTGACGGTTCATTTCAGGTGATTGATGCCGATCTGTTCGTAGTGTTGACCGGTTGTACCTCCGATATTATCGGTGACGATGTGGCGCAGGTGGCCGGCGCTTACCAGAGCCGGGGCAAACCGGTGGTGGCGGTGGAAACCGGCGGGTTTAAGAGCAACAATTACGCCAGTCACGAAACGGTGGTCAAAGCCATCATTGATCAGTATGTCGACAAATTCCAGACCGGAGCTGGGGTAACCCAAGGCTTGGTGAACGTGTTCGCCACGGTGCCGTATCAGGATCCGCTCTGGAACGGTAATCTGGAGGAAATCAAGCGGATTTTGGAGGGGCTTGGCCTGCAGGTTAACATCCTTTTCGGTTCCGGCTCCCAGGGAGTGACAGAGTGGCAAACCATTCCCCGGGCCCAGTTCAACCTGGTAGTCAGTACCTGGGTGGGACTGGATATCGCCCGGCACTTGCAGGAAAAATACGGGACGCCATTTTTCCACTTTCCCTATTTACCCATCGGTGGCGTGGAAACGACCCGTTTTTTAAACCAGGTGGCGGAATTTTCCGGCTGCGACCGGGAACAGACCGACGCCTTTATCAAAAAAGAAGAAGCCCGTTTCTATATGCATATTGAGCGGACCGCCGACTTTATGCTGGAATTCCGTTATGGATTGCCGCGGCGGTTTTATACCATTCTTGATGCATCCTACGCCATCGGGTTTGCCAAATATCTGCTCAATGAACTGGGGATTATTCCGGCCCGGCAGTACATTATCGATAATGTGCCGGAAGACTTTCAGGACGGTATCCGGGAGCAGTTTGCCAGGATCTCGGAGCGGCGCTCGGCGGAGGTGGTGTTTTCCATTGATGGTGGCGCCATCCAGGAGGAAATTCGCAAAGACGACCATACGCGGCGGGCGTTGATTATCGGCAGCGGCTGGGACCGGGATTTGGCCCGGGATATTGGCGGTGATTTGTTGATCGCCAGTGTGCCGGTGGCCTACCGTTTGCTGCTGAATTGCGGCTATGCCGGCTATAATGGCGGGTTGCGGTTAATAGAAGACATTTATGGCAAGGTGTTGGACACCTACCGGTGAATTCTGTTGAAAATAAAATATAAGACTGCATTATTCCCCTTGCCGATTGGGAGACAAACTGAAGGCTTGGGCAGACTAACGT
>DATMYQ010000357.1:0-19764 GCA_035560935.1 Patescibacteria group bacterium
ATGTTAAGCCTTACGCAAAGTTCTTAATATCATATTATACCTCTGTTGCAGTATTTTTTCAATTCAATCACAGCAAACTCAATGGTTGCCTCCGTTAGCATCCGCCGGTTTATTTCCTGCATTGAAAAAAATCCGGTCCACCAACAGTTTACTTTTTTCATTATCCATTACCCAATAGCTTAAGCCTCCAATCGTGGCAAACCGGCCCGGCAGCATCTCCGCCATCATGGTTTCCGGTTTAAACGCTTTCAAGCTATTGACCAGCTTCATCATGGTATACAGCGTCATGTCGGTCTGTACATATTGATTGATGGTGTTTGACAAAGCCGGCACTTTCAAAATAGTATCCAGGCGAAAAATTTCTTTGGCCAGCGCCTTTAAAAAGCGCTGCTGGCGCTGTACCCGGGCAATATCACCCAGTTCATCGCTGCGAAAGCGGACATATTCACCGGCTTTCTGGCCATCCAGATGCTGATATCCCTGATTGAGCTGGATGGTCAAATTGGCGTAAGGATCTTCGTAATGCATCTTATTCTCCACATACAGATCCACGCCACCCAAAACATCAATCATTTTGACAAAAGCCTGCCAATCCACCAGCACATAATACATCACCGGAATTTGCAAGTTTTGTTCCACCGTGCGCCGGGCCAGCTCAGGGCCGCCATAGGCATAGGCATGACAAATCTTTTCCTGCCCCTGACGTCCGGGAATGTTCACCCTAGTGTCCCGCGGTATCGACAATAAACTCAGCGAACCGGCCTCGGGATCGACCGCAGCCACAATCATGGTATCGGAACGCCGGGCATTTTCGGCACCATTCTCCGTCACCGCATCATCTACGCCCAGCAATAAAATATTCATACGTCCGTTCAGCGTTTCCTGAACCGGAGCCGGTGCAGAACCGCCACGGCCCGCCGGCGGGCTGGTAATGCGCCAGTAGGCCAATACCACGCCACCAACAAGCAAAGCCACTATTAACAACAATACCGCAACGAGAAGGATAATCCTGTCCCAGCGCACCTTACGCCGGATACGGCGTTGGGGAAAAGGCATTACCAATCGCTCCTTTATCCAAGAAAATCAATTCGCCCGCAGCAACCCGTCCCGGCATTGCAGCGTCCCGGGATGAATCACGCCGCCACGCTGGCCGATATACTCAATCGACTGCTCCAGCGCCGTTAGCAAAGCACGGTCCAGGTCTATACCGGCCATATCCCGGATATTGTCCACGCCGGGAAACTGTCGCCCCGGTTCAATATAGTCCGCTAAATACACGACTTTATCCAGCAGGGTCATTGGGGTTGTCCCCACGGTATGCCAGCGGACCGCACGGCAAATATCCGGATCATCAATCCCATATCGCTGCGGCAGCAAAGCCGCCCCCACCGGTGCATGAAGCAAGGCTGGCACCTGCATTTCCACCTTGTCCACGTCCAGTGCCAGGTCTCGTACGAGCTGTCCCAACTCTGCTGCGGTCATATCCCGGGCACAGTCATGCAGCAAGCCGGCCAAACCCGCCTGGGCCGCATCAGTTCCATACCGCTCCGCCAAGTCAGCAGCTACCCGGCTTACCGCCAGTGAATGTAAAAATCGCGGCGGTGACAAGATTTGTTTGAGTTGTTGTTTGATCTGTTCCGTTTTTACATAAATCACCGAAATCACCATCTTACCTATTTATTGTATATTCGCCATAGACAGTTCGAATCCTTTGTCTGCTAAGTTCCCGCCGAAACTTAAGACCACTCACCCTGGCGCATGCACGGCAAATCCAACAAGCCTCCCGGCAGCGGGAGGCCAAAACGGCAAAAGCAGCCGGCGTCTTTAATTCCGGTATAAGCCTTCTTTTTCAATATAGCGCGCCACGCTTTCCGGGACAATATATTTGATCGAGCGGCCTTTTCGGATACGTTCCCGGATATCTGTCGAGGAAATTTCCAGTTCCGGCGTATTGAGCCGTAATATTTTTTCCCGCCCCCGGCTTCCCAGCTGTTCAATCACTGCGTCAATCGAACTGACGCAACCGGGCCGCGTGGTAGCGACAAACCAACACAACTCCAACAAGCGATCCACATGATTCCAGGTGGGCAAATCGCAAACGGCATCCGCTCCCAGGATAAAATACAGTTCCGCTCCCGGGTAATACTTTGCCGCCAGCGTTTCCATGGTATCAATAGTATAGGAAGGACCTGGCCGTTCCATTTCCATATCCGAAACAAAAAAGTTCGGATTCGAATACGTGGCTGAAATGGTCATAATATACCGGTGTAACGTGGAAGTCACCCGCCACCCCTGCTTATGAGGTGGTATATTGGCCGGGATAAAGATAACCCGATCCAGTTGAAATTCGTTACAAACCGCTTCCGCAATAACCAGGTGGCCGATATGAATCGGATCGAAAGTTCCTCCCATGATCCCAATCTTGCGCACTGCATTCGTCGTCATGATCTCAGCCTTTCCCGGTAGTTCCGAGTATTCCTGTTTCCAGGTAATTATAGCAGATCGTATCCGCAGATGGAAGCTATTGTTCAACACAGTTTTCGGCCGGCAGGTCATTAAGTTCAGCGATAGCTACAGCAATGGAGTATTCATTTTAGCAGCTGCCAGACCAGCAGCATGACTAAAACCATCAATACCCACGCCCGCAAATAATCCCGCAGGTCCCGCCCGCCTTTCTCGCTGTCCCAGTATCGGCGCAGAGTACATCCATAACCGTATCCATCTGCCAGCAGCCGGTCCAGCATTGCCCACAGTCTCCTCAGCCTATTCATAACGCAGCGCATCAATGGGATCCAGCAAAGCCGCCTTGCGGGCCGGATAAATGCCGAAAAACATGCCGATAGCCACCGACACGCCAAACGCCGCTAAAATGGAAGGCAGGGAAATCACCGTGTTCCAGCCGGCCACGGCCGAAATGATATACGCACCGGCCACCCCCAGCACCACTCCCATTAAGCCGCCGGTAACCCCAATCACAATGGCTTCAATCAAAAACTGCAGTAAAACATTGCCGTATGTGGCTCCCAATGCTTTACGGATACCAATCTCCCGGGTCCGTTCCGTCACTGATACCAGCATAATATTCATAATGCCGATCCCTCCCACCAGCAGCGAGATCGCCGCGATATTTCCCAGCAGCAGCGTGATGGTGCCGGTGGTCTCCTGAGCAGTGGCCATAATCGCGGTCAGATTGCGGACGGAAAAATCGTCCGGCACGCCGGGCTGCAGCCGGTGGCGGGCCCGCAGCAACACACCGATATCCTCCTGCACCTGATTGATCGCCTCGGCGTTGGCTACCTGCACGTTAATGTTTTGAACATACGTAATCCCCATCAAACGTTCCTGCGCCGTGGTCAACGGTACCATCGCCAGATCATCCTGATCCTGACCGCCGGCTGCCTGCCCTTTGCTTTCCAACACCCCAATCACCCGGAACGGCGCTTTGTTGATCCGTATGGTCTGGCCCAGCGCATTCGCCTCACCAAACAGATTGGATGCCACCGTCTGCCCCAACACCACCACCCGGGTACGGGTGTCCAAATCTCTTGTACTGAAAAAGCTCCCTGCTCCGATCGCATAGTTCCTGGCCTCTAAAATGTCCGGTGTGGTTCCCTGAACGCTGGTCTGCCAGTTCTGATTGCCATACACCAATTGATATTGGCGGCTGGCCACCGGTGCCACCAAATTGACATCCTGAATTTCCCGGCTGATCGCCTGAGCGTCTTTGGCGGTCAGCGTAATATTGGAACCGGCGGCCAGGCGCACGCCACCAGACGGCGAGGTGGCGCCCGGCATGATAATCAGCAGATTGCTGCCCAGACCGGCGATAGAACTCTCCACCTTCTGCTGCACGCCAATACCGATGGAAACCATGGTAATTACGGCACCAACACCGATAATAATACCCAACATCGTCAAAACAGACCGCATTTTATTCGCTTTCAGACCATCGAGGGCGATAAACACACTTTCCCAAAACATAGTTACACCTCCCCCCGCACCTCATCCTGCAGGATCAGCCCATCACGAACATGGATGGTTCGCCGGGTAAAAGCGGCAATGTCCGGTTCATGGGTTACAATAATAAGGGTTCGCCCCTGACGATTCAGATTACAAAAAATATCCATGATTTCATTGCCGGATTTGGAATCGAGGTTGCCGGTCGGCTCATCCGCCATAATGATGGCCGGATCATTCACCAGCGCCCGGGCAATAGCCACCCGCTGCCGCTGTCCACCCGACAATTCGTTGGGCTTATGATAACGGCGATCTTCCAGACCCACCAGCGCCAGTGCCCGTTCGGCCCGTTCCGTTCGTTCGGCCCGGGGCACACCGGAGTATACCATCGGCAAGGCCACATTCTGTAATGCCGACATCCGGGGCAGCAGGTTGAAATTTTGAAAAATGAAGCCAATTTTTCGGTTGCGGGTCACCGCCAACTCATCGTCACCCAAATGAGCCACTTCCTGTCCGTCCAGACGGTAAGAGCCGCTGGTGGGCCGGTCCAGACAGCCCAAAATATTCATAATCGTAGACTTTCCCGAACCGGATGGGCCCATAATGGCCGCAAACTCACCTTTGCCAATATGCAGTGACACTCCTGCCAGGGCATGCACCGTTGTATCGCCCATCCGATACACCTTCGTCACATCCGTCAACGCAATCGTCACGCGGCTTCCTCCTAACGTCCCATAATTGAACGCAGATTGGGCGCTCCGGCAGCGCCAGCGGTACTGGCTTTGCCGGATGGCAGCAAAACCTGATCGCCTTCGTTCAGACCGCTGACTACTTCCACCTTTTCGTCATCGGCAATGCCCAGTTTGACAACCGTATTCTGCGCTTTGCCCGCCATCATCACCTGTACGACTTTTTGTCCCTTGCTGTCTTTCACTGCCGATAGCGGAATCGTCAGAACATTTTTGCTTTCCCCCACCAAGATGGTCACCCGGGCGGTCATGGTGGGAAACAGCAGCCCCTCGGCAGAATCCACATCCACGTAGACCGAGTAATATACAACATTTTGCTGTATTGTAGCTTTCTTCGAAATCAACGATACATTACCGGTGAAAGTTCGACCTGGATAAGCATCCACCGTAAAATTCACCTTTTGATTTAGTTGAACCCGGCCAATATCCGTTTCATCCACCTGCACCTGGATCTGCATCTTGGACATGTCCGCCACCGTCAACAGCACCATTGGGTTGGAAATGCCCGGCGCCACCGTCTGCCCCGCCGGAATGGGCTTGCCCACCACCAATCCGTCAATCGGCGCTTTAATAATGGTGTCGTCCATTTTGGACACAATATCGTCGTAATCGGCCTGTGACACATTATAGTTTGTCTCATCCGTGTCCAACTGCTGGGCCGAAATAGCACCGCCCGCCGCCATCTTCCGGCTGCGGTCATAATTGCTCCGTGCATTGATCAGTTTGGACCGGATCTGTGTAACCTGTGCTTTGAGACTGGTGTCATCCAGCAGAATCATCACCTGACCGGCTTTTACCATGTCATTTTCTTTTACCAGTACCTCGGTAATCAAGCCAGTAATTTTAGAGCTGACATCCACGGAATTCACCGCAGAAATGGTTCCCGTCGCGGACACCACTGACAGAATATCCCCCCGACCCACCGTCGTCGTCGCTCCGGCAGTCACCGGTTTCTTGTTCTGATTAAAATAATTCACCCCGGCTGCAGTTGCTGCAACCAATACCAGCAATATGATCACCCATTTTCCGTATTTACGGAATGCGGACCCGGAAACTTTCATCTTGCACCTCCGTATTCGTCGGATGGTTTTCCACTAAACAGCCATCCCGGCAAAAAAACGCCGGAGATTCACAACCTCATTGTACGCGCTATGAACATCGGGGTCAACCGCCGGGCATAAGTAAAAATTATGACAACGGGAGAACCCTATATGATTCCAGGGTTCTCCCTTCCTTCGGCTCCCATATTCCACGTTATTCGACAGGAATTTCGTTCGCCGGCGATACTGTGCCTGCGGCAGCGGTTAACGAATCTGCCCGTCACCATCCACCAGATACTTAATACTGGTCAGTTCCGGCAGCCCCATCGGCCCCCGGGCATGGAGTTTCTGCGTACTGATGCCAATTTCGGCGCCAAAGCCGAATACGCTGCCATCAGTAAAACGGGTAGATGCATTCACATAAACCGCCGCCGCATCGACTTCCTGTTGAAATCTCCGGGCCCGGGCATAATCCCTGGTCACGATGGCTTCCGAGTGACCGGTGCTGTAGCGGGCAATATGGTCCAGCGCCTCATCCATATCGGCCACCACCCGCACGGCCAGTATTAAATCCAAAAATTCCGCCGCCCAGTCTTCGTCGGTGGCCGGTTTTACCCGCGGATGGAATGTCTGAGTTTCCGGACAACCCCGGAGTTCTACTCCAGCCTGATCCAAACGTTCCAGCATATCCGGCAAAAAGCGGGCTGCCTCCTCCCGGTGGACCAGCAGTGTCTCCATCGCGTTACAGACTCCCGGCCGGGACACTTTGGCATTGAACGCAATATCCGCCGCCATGGCCAGATCCGCCGACGCATCCACAAAGGTGTGGCAGACGCCGGTACCGGTCTCAATCACCGGTACCGAACTATTCTCCACCACCGTCTGAATCAAACCGGCGCTGCCCCGGGGAATAATCACGTCCAAATATTGATTCAACCGCAGCATCGCGTTCACCGCCTGCCGGTCAGTGGCACTGATCATGTCCACCGCCCCGGCCGGAATGTCGGCGGTGCCGGCCGCCTTGGCCAACACTGCCGTAATGGCGACATTGGAATGGATGGCATCGGAGCCGCCCCGGAGCAGTACGGCATTACCGGCTTTCAGGCAAAGTCCGGCGGCATCCGCGGTGACATTGGGACGGGCTTCATAGATAATACCGATCACGCCCAGCGGCACCCGGACCTTGGTAATCCGCAGACCGTTAGGCCGCAGCAGACTGCCCAGTCCTTCGCCCACCGGGTCCGGCAGCGCAGCAATCTGACGCAGGCCGTCGGCCATGGCGGCCACCCGTTCCGGATTCAGAAGCAACCGGTCCTGGAGCGGTTGCGGCATGCCTTTTTGCCGTCCCGCTTCCATATCTTTGGCGTTGGCGGCCACAATGGCGGCCGTATCGGCTTCCAGTGCATCGGCCATCGCCAACAGCGCCCGATTTTTCACATCGCTGCCCAGGCTGGCCAAGCGCCGGGCCGCCTGTTTGGCCCGTTGCCCTTTTTCCGTCAGTTCCCGCATATAATCCATGTTGTTCCCTCCTCCTATGCCGAGGAACCGCTGATTCAATAAATGCCTCACCGCATCAACGAATCAGTGGTTCCCTAATACAACCATATTATCACGATGAATAATTTCGTCATACAGTTTAACGCCAAGGATATCGGCAATCTGATCCGTATGAACCCCCATGATCTTGCGGGTATCATTGGCACAATAATTAGCAATGCCCCGGGCCAGTTCCCGGCCGCCGGCCGACAAAATACGCACGGTATTGCCCTGTTCGAATTCGCCTTCCACCGCCGTGACACCGGCAGCCAGCAGACTGGAGCCGCCTTTGAGCAGCGCCTGTTCGCAGCCGGCATCCACAGTTACGCTGCCATGAATCCGGGCCCCGAACGCCAACCAGCGTTTGCGAATGTGCAGACGATTTTCTTGGGATAAAAATAATGTACCCACCGGTTCTCCGGACAAAATCTCCCGCAGAACACCATCCCTCGCCCCGGAAGCAATAACCATGCTAACGCCGGAATTAACGGCAATTTTGGCCGCCTGAATCTTGGTGTACATACCACCGGTTCCCCGCAGCGTGCCGGCACCGCCAGCCAAGGCCTCGGTTTCCGGCGTGATGTCGGCAATTTCGTCAATCAGCCGGGCTTCCGGATCGTCATTGGGATTAGCGGTATACATTCCTTCCACATCCGATAAAATGACCAGCAAATCCGCATCGACAATACTGGCCACCATCGCCGATAAAGTATCATTATCGCCAATCTTCAACTCATCAATCGCCACAGCGTCATTTTCGTTAATCACGGGAATAACGTTCATCCCCAGCAAGGTCAATAACGTATTGCGGGAATTGGTATAGCGGCGGCGATCCACGGAGTCCGCCCGGGTCAGCAAAACCTGCGCGGCAATCTGACCGTATTCACCAAAGAATTTCTCATACGTGTGCATTAAAATTCCCTGGCCCACCGCAGCCGCCGCCTGTTTTTCCGGAATGGTTTTCGGCCTTTCCTTCAGCCCCAAACGGTCCATTCCCGCCCCCACAGCGCCGGAAGAGACCAGAATGAGCTGTTTACCCTGGTTCGCCAAATCCGAAAGTTCCCTAACCAGTTTTTCCAGCCGGAACAGATTCAGTTTACCCGTGTCATGAGTCAGGGTACTGGTACCCACTTTCACCACAATCCGCCGGGCGTCGGCCAACGTCTTTCTGGTGAGCATCTTGTTTAGCCTCCCTTACGGTAAGCTGATCCGGGGGTTTTCTTCATTTTGCCGGAAAAGCAGGCCATTACGGCCGATGACCTGCACCAGATGAGCACCGGTGGCTTCCGCCAACTCGGCAATCACGTCCGCCGGCTCCTCCGCGCAGTTTGGCAACACCCGAACCTTGATCAGTTCCCGGGCTTTCAACACACCGTTGGCGCTGTCCACCACCGTGGCGGCAATTCCGCCTTTTCCGATTTGCACCACCGGATCCAGCACACTGCCTTGGGCCCGCAAAAACCGTTTTTGTTTACCGCTTAATTGTTCTGTCATATTGCTCGTATTGCTCCTATTTCTTTGTGTTTATGATCTAAATTCAAACTCCATGGTGCCGATGCGCACGCTGTCGCCTTCTTTGATACCCCGGGCCTTCAGTTTGGCTTCAATATCGAGATTGCGCCAAATTTTCTGGAAGCGGCGCAAGCCTTCTTCGTCATTGAAGTTGGTCATGGCCACCAGTTTCTCAATGTCCGCACCGGTGATCACAAAGCCGCCATCATCTTCACGGCGAATCGTCACCTGTTCTTCCGGCTGGGCTTCATACACCTTGACATCGGCCGTTTCTTCCGGTATCTCCACATATTCGTCCACCAGTTGGGCGGCCCGCTGCATCAGCTGGGACATGCCCTCGCCGGTAGCAGCGGAAATAGCGAATACCTCTCGTCCGGCTGCCGTCAGATAATCAGCTACCCGTTGAAAGGCTTCCCGCCCTTCCGGCAAATCCATTTTATTCAGGGCCACAATTTGCGGTCGGCTGGCCAAACGTTCATTATACAGTTTCAGTTCATTATTGATTTTGTGATAATCCTCAATGGGGTCGCGTCCTTCCAACCCGGAAACGTCCAGCACATGGATGATCACTTTGGTTCGTTCAATGTGACGCAGGAAATCATGTCCCAGCCCCACGCCCTCATGGGCGCCTTCAATCAGTCCGGGAATGTCGGCCAGTACAAAGTTGCGGCCTTCTCCCAAACTGACCACGCCTAATACGGGAACCAGCGTGGTAAAATGATAGGCGGCCACTTCCGGTTTCGCCGCGGACACTCTGGCTAAAATACTTGATTTACCGACACTGGGATAACCAACCAGGCCCACATCTGCCAGCAATTTCAACTCCAGGACCAGTTGGCGCTCCTCGCCCGGTTCTCCCAGTTCCGCAAAGGTGGGCGCCCGGTGTACGCTGTTCACAAACCGTGCGTTACCCCGGCCGCCGCGGCCGCCCCGGGCAACCACGGCCTCTTGCCCCACTGCCGTGATATCCGCCAGGACTTCGCCGGTGGCTTCGTCCTTGACCACCGTTCCCGGCGGCACCTTCACATACATATGATCCGCCGCCTGGCCATACTTGTTACTGGATTGACCATGTTCGCCGCCGTCCGCCTTGAACTGACGCTTGTAGCGAAAATCAATCAGGGTATTCATATTGGCGTCGCCAATCAATACCACATTGCCGCCCCGGCCACCGTCGCCGCCAGCCGGACCGCCCTTGGGAACATACTTCTCGCGGCGGAAGCAAGACATGCCGTTGCCGCCGGCTCCGGCTTTAACTGTAATTTTTGCTCTGTCAATAAACATGTTTATACCCCTTTAACTATCAAACAATACCCCAGATAAAAAATACCTGCCCAAATCAACAGGATGATTCCGGCCGCTATCCAGGCCAGCGGCTGGGCAGTCAACGGCTGCCGGCAGGCACGCTGGCGGCAATCCTGTAAAACGGACGCCGGTACCAGACGTAAAACCAATGCCAAACCCAAAGGAACAAGGATCAAATCATCAAGATAACCGACTATCGGTATGAAATCCGGTATCAGGTCCACAGGACTGAGCGCATAGCCAATAACCACCGCGGCTATGGCTTTGGCCGGCCAGGGAGTGTCAGGATGCCGCATGACATAATATACGGTTGTCAGCTCTGCCCGCAGCGCCTGCGCCCAGCGGTCCAGGCTGCCGCGCCAGCTTTCGTTCATGGTATGCCGACCGGCGGTTTTCCCGTATAACCGGCCTCTCTCAACACGTCACTGATCAGATCCGGATCCTGCGCCAGTTTCTGAATATAAGCCAGCGCTTTTTCGTTCCGCCCGAGCTGCAGTAAAGTGTACACTACCTGTAAATGGTTAATGAAATCATGACGCTGCCGGCGCAATAGCCGGATCGCTTCGCTGTCTCCCGGCAACATTCTCACTTCATTTTCCTGGGTCATTCTGTTCATCCCTTTCCTGACGGACTGAGGAAAGTATAAAACAAGGCCTGCGGCTAAGATTAGCCGCAGGCTTCACATTTACATCACTGCTTCCACGGGATAAACGCTGATCTGCCGATCCAGGCGACCTTTGCGTTCGAAAGCCACCTTACCTTCAATCTTCGCAAACAACGTGTGATCTTTGCCGATCCCTACGTTAGTGCCAGGATAGAAGCGGGTGCCGCGTTGGCGAACCAGGATGCTGCCGGCGGTTACCACCTCTCCGTCTTGTTGTTTGGTACCAAGACGTTTGGCTTCACTGTCACGACCGTTCCGGGAGCTACCAACTCCTTTTTTATGTGCAAACAACTGCAGGTCAAAAGAATGAAATTGAAACATGTGCTCTCTCACCTCCTATGTTCAACGATACGAACATTTTTGGGATAACCTTGGGAAATTTCCTGTAATCCCAACAGCATGGCCGTTAAAACAGCACCGGTCAAAGCATCAGGTGCTTCCACCAGTTCCACTGCCAGCTGGCATTCTTTCGTTTGACTGAACCGTATTTGTCGGCCCAAATGCCGCTCCAGACCCATCACTGCCGCCTGCGTCAAAGCAGAAACTCCGGCACAGACGATATCCTCACCCCGGACACCTGCATTCGCATGGCCTCGGACGGAGAATCCCGTGATTTCCCCGGCGGTATTCCGGTTAATAGCAACAGCAATCATCCGTAATACTTACGCTTCGATTTTTTCGATGCGGATCTTGGTAAACGGTTGACGATGACCCTGGCGTTTCCGGTAATTGGATTTTGCTTTATATTTGAAAACCAAAATCTTTTTACCTTTGCCGTGTTCCACTACCTGAGCCGTTACTTTGGCGCCGGCCACCAACGGTTTGCCGACAACAACTTCACCGTCTTTTACCACGGTCAGTACCCGGTCAAAGCCAACCGCTTCGCCTTCAGCAGTTTCCAGCTTTTCGACCCGCAATACATCGCCTTCACTGACTTTGTACTGCTTGCCGCCGGTTTCAATAATTGCATACATAACTTACGCACCTCCTTGCATTCGAATCTCGCCAGATACGGTACCGCAAAACGTTTGCCTTGCGAATTTATGACCTCTCCGTGCGGTTGGAGTGCAGGCTCTCGGCCTACGTCATTGTATTGTAGCACAGCTTATTTTGTTTGTCAATATATCTATAGAGCCTTCCGGCCTTACCGATTTTGCTCTTTTTCCCACAGTATCGAGAACACTTCCGGATGCATGGTAGTCACCGGCGCCATCCGAATCATCCGGGCCAACTCTTTCATCAGATGTTCCGGCTCTCCCTGCTCCTGCAAGCGTTCCACTACCTTGGGATGCGCTTCAATAACCAGACAACCGCCGTTATTGCGGGATCGGCTGCTGATTCTGCGCAATTCCCGTTTAATGCCAATCGCCACTGTTTCCGGCGACTGGAGCCGGCCCCGGCCTTCGCAGACCGGACAATTGCTGTACAAAGTTCCTTCTAAGTTTTGGCGCGCTTTTTTCCTGGTCATTTCTACCAGACCCAGACCGGTCAGTCCCACCAGGTTGGTTTTCGTCCGATCCTGCTTCAGTTTTTCTTCCAACACCCGCAATACCATCTGTTGGTCTTCTTCCCGGTCCATATCAATAAAGTCGACAATGATGATACCACCAATATCCCTTAGCCGGAGCTGGCGGGCAATTTCCTTGGCCGCTTCCAGATTGATCTGCAATACCGTATCGGCCAGATTGGTACGTCCGACAAATTTTCCCGTGTTAATGTCAATCACCGTCAGCGCCTCGGTGTAGTCGATGACGAGATAGCCGCCGCTCTTTAGCTCCACCCGGCGGTCACCTAACTTGGCAATTTCCGCATTGATTCCGTAGTGGGTCAGAATGTCTTCACGGTCCGGTCCGCCAGTGAACAAGCGGACCCGCGACAGCAGTTCCGGAGAACAAAATTGCAGCAGATCGCCCACCCGCCCGAAGGCTTCCTGATTATCCAGAATAAACTCTTCCACATCGGCCGACAAATAATCCCGCACAATCCGGATCACCAGATCCACATCCCGGTATAAAAGAGCCGGTGCTGCCACCCGCTGGCCGCGCACGCTCATCGTATTCCAGACGTTCAGCAAATATTCCACGTCTTTGGTCAGTTCTTCCGGCCCCCGATGCTCGGCCACGGTCCGGACAATGATTCCCATGCCATCCGGTTTCACCTGCTCCGCCAGTTGCCGTAAACGTTCCCGCTCTTCTTCACTTTCAATGCGCCGGGAAATGCCAATATAATCCACCGTGGGCATCAGCACCACATAACGCCCCGGCAGCGTGAGATGGGTGGTGGCCCGGGGACCTTTGGCACCAATGGCATCTTTGACAATCTGGATGATCAAATCCTGTCCCGCGGTCAAATTTTCCCGGGGCACTCCACCCGCTTGCAGATCTCCCACGTACAAAAAGGCATTTTTGTCGCGGCCAATATCAATGAAGGCCGCCTGCATCCCCGGCAACACATTCTTGACCTTGCCTTTATAAATATTGCCCACAATATGGCCGCTCTCGCTGCGCTCCACGGACACTTCCGTCAGTTCGCCATCCTCCAGCAGCGCCATCCGGGTTTCTTCCGGCATCACGTTCGCAATGATGGTCTTGTTCACAGCCATCCCTCACTTATGGAAGCAAAAATTCATTCGTATCCGCAGGGCAGGTCTTTCTCCCGCTGCGAACTCAGTACGCTGAATTATCGGTTCCTTATCATTCAATCGGCGACAATATTTCCGTCCCCCGAACCACGTAAAGCCCGGTCCGATGAATTCCGACCCGTTCCGCCATGGTCGGCAGGCCAAAGCGTTCCACCAGCACTGCCAGCACTTCCGCCGGTTTGATACTACCGGTGGGAGTGATCAAAATATCCAACGATATCCGGCGCAAAAGCGCACCATCTTCCGGCACTGCCGGCACTACCTGCAGCCGGTTTTGCGTATACTGTTTTAAATCCACATCCCGCCGGCCTTTGGGAGACACCTTGCAAAATGGCACCTGCGGCGCCTGATTGTATTGAGCCAGCGCCGCCTCCAGGGCAGCCAGATCTTGTGCTACCGCCAGCGGCACCGTCAGCATATAGGAAGAACGGTTGACAATGGCCATCGGCGCCGGACTGCCCGGCTCCATGTAGCGGCCGGACAACACCCGCAATCCGGGCGGTGTCTGGGATTGCAGACGTTCCATCACCGTAGACAGAGGCAATTCCTGCGTCATTTCCACATCGACGTATTCGGCATCACTGGTTACACCCAGCGCCAAGGCCGAAGCCAGGGCAAACTTCATATGGGGGTTAAACCCTTCCGAATACGCCACCGGCAGTTTGGCCCGACGCAACGCCCGTTCCAGTGCCCGGGAATAATCCAGGTGGGAAATATGGCGGATTTCTTCACCTTTGGTAATCTGCAGACGCAGTTTTCTCATCGTACCTTGTTCCCCCAATCCACTACCGCCGTGTCCAGTTCCGGACAAACACCGCAGGCACTGCAGTCGCCCTGTCGGCAATCCACCGTCAGTTCACCCCGCAGAGCTTTTTGATACTCTTGCCACAAAAAGTCCTTACTGGCGCCGGAACTCAAATGGTCCCACGGCAACAGTTCCTGATAAGCCCGCTGCCGTTGCGCATAAACATCCGGAGCCACGCCTGCAGCTTCAAACGCCTGCATCCAAAGGTCAAAGCGAAAATGTTCCGACCAGCCGTCAAAACGGGCCCCCCGGCGCCAGGCCTCCAGCAAAACGGCTCCTAGTCGCCGATCCCCCCGGGCAAACACCCCTTCCAGAAAACTGGTATGGGCATCGTGCCAGTTCAGCGTAATACTGCGATCCCGGATCAGGGAGCGAAGATATTTTTGTTTTTCCATCAGTTCGTCCATGGTATTTTGGCCGAACCATTGAAATGGCGTATGTGGTTTCGGGACAAAGGAAGAAACGCTGACAGTAATTTTCGCGCCGCGGCGTCCATAAATTTCCCGGTACAAATCCGTTACCCGGGCTGCCATCGCCGCGATACCGGCAATATCTTCCTGCGTTTCCTCCGGCAATCCGATCATAAAATACAATTTAATGGTCGACCAGCCGGAACGAAAAGCAGCGCCCACCGCGTCTTCCAGATTTTGTTCAGTCACGCCTTTGTTGATGACATCGCGTAATCGCTGCGTCCCCGCCTCTGGAGCAAAGGTCAGGCCGCTTTTTCTCACCTGCTGCACCTGTTTAGCCAGATCAATGGAAAAGCTGTCCACGCGCAACGACGGCAGCGACACGCTCACGCCCTCTTTTTTAAACCGGGCCATCAGTTCGTTGATCAGTTCTCCCAGACAGGAATAATCAGCAGAACTTAACGATACCAGCGAGATTTCATCATAACCGGTGCTGTCCACCAACTGCTGCACGAACCGCACCAGCGTTTCCGGTTTCCGTTCGCGAACCGGGCGATACATGACCCCCGCCTGGCAAAAGCGGCAGCCCCTGGTGCAGCCTCTGAACAATTCCAGCATAATCCGGTTATGTACCGTATCCAGATAAGGCACAATCGGTTTTAACGCCGTGTCCATGGCGTCCAGATCCTTTACCAGGCGTTTCAGCACCCGGGCCGGCGCTTCCGGACAAATGGGCGTAACTGACGCCACCCGCCCATCAGCGGTATAGCCGACCTCATACAGCGACGGCACATACACACCACTCAGACCGGCCAAACGTTTCAATACTCCCTGACGCCCACCGGGACGACCGGCCTGTTTCCAGTCCGCCACCAGCGCCGCCATCTCCACAATGACTTCTTCGCCTTCTCCCAATACAAACGCATCAACAAAATCCGCCATCGGTTCCGCGTTAAACGTACAGGGACCACCGCAAACCACCAACGGCTCTTCCTCGCGGCGTTCCGCCGCCAACAACGAAATTCCCGCCAGATCCAGCATGTTTAGCACGTTGCTGTAGCTTAATTCGTATTGGAGGGAAAATCCGAGCATATCGAACTCAGCCACCGGTTGCTGACTTTCCAGCGTACAAAGCCGCAACCCTGCCGCCCGCATTTCTTTCTCCATATCCACCCAGGGCGCGTATACCCGTTCCGCCGCAATCCGGGGTTGTTGGTTTAAGACTTCATACAATATTTTCAGACCCAAATTGGACATGCCCACTTCATAAACATCCGGCATCGCCAACACCACCCGGACATCTACCATTATCGGATCTTTCAACACACTGTTCCATTCCTGACCTGTATAACGGGCAGGTTTAGTCACCCGTTGCATCAGTGCCTCATATTCAGGGCGCATTACGCTACCTCCGCTTACTTAAAAAAGTATTTTCTGTCGTCGCATATAAATATTGAGTAAAATACCGATACTCACCAAATTGGTGGTCAGGGAACTGACCCCATAGCTCATCAACGGCAGCGGAATGCCTGTAACCGGCATAATACCGGCCGTCATCCCTACATTAACCAACAGATGAAATGCCAGCATCGAAGTAATCCCGGTGGCCAGTAGCGAACCAAAGTTGTCCCGGGCCGCTCCGGCCACCTTGATGCACCGGTACAGCAACACCAGATACAACAGCAAAATCAGCGTGGCACCAACAAATCCCAGTTCTTCACCAATGACGGCAAAAATAAAATCGGTATGATTTTCCGGCAAAAAATTCAGTTGGCTCTGGGTACCGGCAAATAATCCTTTGCCAAACAACATCCCCGAACCAATCGCAATTTTCGATTGAATAATATGGTATCCGGATCCCAACGGATCAATATTGGGATCGATAAACACCGTTAACCTTTTCTTCTGGTAATCCTTTAGAAAATGCCAAAAAACCGGCATGATGGCGACAGCGGCGCCGAAAATCATCATTAAGTGCCGGTTGCTGATACCGGCAATAAAAATCATGCCGGACAGAATCGCCAAAAACACCAGTGAAGTTCCCAGATCCGGTTGCTTTAGAACCAGAAAAAAAGGAATCCCCACATAAAGAAAAATCGGTATCAGATCGCGCAACGATTGAAGCTGACCGGTGCGTTTGTCCAGCACCTGGGCCAGCCCGATAATCATAATCAGCTTGGAAAACTCCGACGGCTGCAGATTAATCGGCCCGATCTGTATCCAACGCTGTGCTCCTAGCGCCGACTGGCCAACAAACATGACCGCCAACAGCATCACCAAATTCACAACGTAGAGAACTCCGGCAAATTTTTCCAGATTCTTATAATCAAAATGCAGCATAATGAAGATGAGCAGTACATTTAGCACGGCAAAGGTTCCCTGCCTTTGTACAAACCAGTAGCGATCCTCGCTGGGATTGTTTACATGGGTCGCACTGCCGATCACTACCAGACTGATCAGCACCAACAATGCGGTGACCCCGATCAAAACAAAATCAAGATTTTTAAGCAGTCGCTGATTAAGCATAGCACCAACCCTACCTTGCCTTCCGCACCTAAAGTATTGTATCTATTATAGCGGAAACAGGAAAAACACGTAAAGCGTTTTCCTGACGCTGAACAATTTTTCTCCCACTAACGCAAAAACAAAACACAAAGGAAACACCCCTTGTGTTTGTTTCAACCGCTGTCTAGCCCCAACAGGCAGTCACTATCATTTATCCGGATTCCAGGAACCTCGCTTCATCCGGTTGACGGGAATATTTGCCACCAGCGCCACCGAAGAGCGATTCGATGTCAAATTGACCTCCATTTGTTGCTCATTGATTTCCATATAATTAGAAATCACTTTGATCATGTCTTCTTTTAGTACTTCCATTAGCTGCGGCGATACATCCACCCGGTCATGAACCAGGACCAAACGCAACCGTTCCTTGGCAACGCTTTTCGAACCAGCCGGCTCCTTACCGAACAGTTTCATGATCAAGTCCAGCATTCCTATTCCTCCTTTCCGGTAACAAACACAAAAATTTAAAATCCAAAAACTTTCTTCAGGCGATACCAGATTCCATCATTACATTCCAGTGCCATGAGCGGTAAATCTTCTTCACCCATCAAACGACGGACAATATTTTTGTATGCCTGGCTGGCCGCCGACGTGGGATTGACCACGGCCGGTTCTCCCCGATTGGTGGAAATCACTATGTATTCGTCTTCTGGAATAATGCCGATCAACTCCACCGCCAGGATTTCCTGAATATCTTCAATATTCATCATATCCCCTTTTTTTACCATCAGCGGGCGGATACGATTGACAATCAGCCGCGGATTATGCTTCCCTTCCGATTCTAACAAGCCGATAATCCGGTCGGCGTCACGTACCGCGGACACTTCCGGGGTAGTAACAATGACAGCCCGGTCAGCACCGGCGATAGCATTTTTAAAACCTTGCTCAATACCGGCGGGACAATCAATCAGTACATAATCAAATTCCTGAGCCAAATCCTTGCAAAGTTTTTCCATTTGTTCCGGATTTACGGCAGTTTTATCTCTTGTCTGAGCCGCCGGCAGCAAGTACAGCGTCTCGTAACGTTTGTCCCGGATCAGCGCCTGTTTTAACCGGCAATTACCGTCGGTTACATCCACTAAATCATAGACAATGCGATTTTCCAGTCCCATGACCACATCCAGATTTCGCAGTCCAATGTCGGCGTCAACCAGTACCACCCGTTTTCCCATTAATGCAAAACCCGTTCCCAGATTCGCTGTGGTAGTGGTTTTGCCGACGCCGCCTTTTCCGGAAGTAACTACAATTACTTCGCCTACTTCGCCCATACATCACCCTCCTTGACATCCGCCGGTTCAATCACGACGGCACCATCTACAATTCTCGCCACTTCCGGATAATCCGGTGCTTCCATTTCATCCGGCGCGCGGACAATCAAATCAGCAATCCGTAGCTGCCCGGCAAGCAGACGCCCAACGGTAACGGTGGCATTCGCATCACCCTGCGCACCGGCATGCGCCATCCCCCGGCAAGCACCCCGGATGGTAATGTTTCCGGAAGCAATCACTGCCGCTCCCGGATTTAAATCGCCGTTTACCACTACAGATCCCGAATGAACAATTTTCTGGCCACCCCGTAGCGTCCGGTTTACCAGCAGCGGTTCTCCGTTCGGTATCGGCGCAGCTTCATTCATTTGTTTTCGTTCCCTGCGACCGGCCGGTTTCTTGGGTGGGACATCCACAGCATCCTGGCAGGCCAATCCGTATCCGCTCAACAGGCGAATTAATTCTTCTCTTTTTTCCGGTGGCACCATAGCCACCGGTGGCAGTTGCACCGCAGTACCGGCAGTAAAAAAGTTTGTCGCCGAATCCAGTTTCGTCCGCAGCTGATCCACCACCAGGCCAAAATCCGCTGTTTCATCCAGCACCAGCCGCAAACCATTCCGGCTGCCTTTCAAAACGACCGCTTCACGCATATTGCTCACCTGTCTTTTTTAATTACCGGACCATATCCACTGGGTTCCTACAGTCCAATTCGCCGCCAGCGGTCATATTCCTGCCACCGGCCACAGAAAGGAATATTCTTCCTTTCTTATTAAAGAGCCGTTCCGGGCCGTACTATCCGCGGGCCTGCTACAGCGGCGTCCTGATTGATATTAAACGCCGCTTCCAAAATATGTTTAGCAATAGGGGCCGACGCCGTAGCGCCAAAACCGCCCTGCTCGACAATCACAACGACCACAATCCGAGGGTCTTCATAAGGGGCATATGCCACAAACCAACCATGATCCTTGCCATGCGAGTTTTCCGCTGTACCGGTTTTACCGGAAACGGGAATGGGAAAATCGCGGAATTCATAGGCCGCCGTTCCACCTTCCAGAGCCACATCCCGCAGAGAATCCTGAATCAGCTTCATGTTCTGAGCGGACAGAGGCGTCTGCCCCACTTCCTTCGGCTGGAAAGTTTGCAGGACATCTCCATTGCTATTAGTAATCCGGCTGACAAGGTAGGGTTGGTAACGATGCCCGCCGTTAGCAATCTGACTATACACCATCGCCATCTGCAGCGGTGTCGTTAACTGAAATCCCTGCCCAATGGCCGCATCGAAAGTTTCCGACAAATACCAGTCTTCATTATATAC
>DATMYQ010000358.1:0-11095 GCA_035560935.1 Patescibacteria group bacterium
TTTCAATATAATAAAAATGATCCTCAATTTTGTTCCATGACACCGCGAGGTACAATCCAACATCCTCATGTTTTTAAGCAAACTTAACCGTTGCTGTATTGTTTTATGCCATCCACAATTGCTAGTGCAACTTTATCTAGCCATTGGTCATTTTTCAATAACTTCGCCTCATCATAATTCGTGACAAATGCAATTTCGATTAAAACAGCTGGCATGCTAGTTTTTTCAAGAACATAAAAGTTTCCTGCTTTGGCTTCGCGGTTGTATAATCCGGTTGCCTGAAGCAAATTATCTTGAATGTTTCCAGCTAACTTTCCACCTTTAGCACTGCCAGGACAATACCAAGTTTCAACACCGTGTGCAGTTGCGTCTTTAAAAGCATTACAATGGATGCTTATAAATAGATCTGCTTGCGAATTATTTGCCTTGTCACAGATAGATTGAAGTTCATTCGATTGCACATATTCCGCCTCATAGGCCGCATCCGCATTTAACAAGTTTACAACCTTTTTTGCTACCTTGTCATTTACGTCTGCTTCGCGTAAACCCGCACCCTGATTTACTGCCCCTGAATCTAACTGTTTATCATGACCAGGATTTATACACACCTTGATTTTAGGCACTGTAATCCCTCCTCAGATCTTATTTCCCGTTTCTCTACAACGCCCAATAATATGACCCCTATACATATTTATTTTAGCTAATCAAGTTTTGCGTACCGCTACTCACGTTTGAAGCTTATATTATTCCCCCCTCCCTACACTATTAAAACTGCCCCTAATTCCAACCTTCGACCTCAAAAAATAAACACCCTCATATACATCATTGTACAGAGGATGTTAGTTGCTTTATATCACCCACCGGGTGATATCACATTATTTTCAGTTAATTCGATGAGCCGCATTTTCAGTAAGGCCCGCGAGGGAACATCCAGTTTTTCAAAAACGCTTTTTAATTGCGTTTTAATCGTATTTTCCGAAGTAAACAGTCGCGCGCCGATTTCTTTGTTGGTCAGTCCCGCCGCCGCCAGCTGCGCGATCTCCAGTTCCCGTTTCGTGAGCTTCGGCGTTTTCTCAACAAAGTACTCCTGTATCATCCGCTCTTTCGATTTGCGGAATTGATGGTATAGCTTGATGATTTCCCGGATTTCCTCACGATAATTTCCTTCTGCGGCAATTTTTCTAAGCAGCGGCTCAATATAATCGCAGTTTTCCGCGAACAGCATGAACTGCCTGTCCGGCATGGCGATATACATCGCTTTTTTCAGATTCGCCAACGCCTCGTCTTCCCGGTATATTTTATAACAGGCCGCCGCCAGGTATATATAGGTATAAACATATCCCAGCTGATTTTGAAAAACAGAAGCGACCCGTATAAAATGCTCGGCACTGCCAATCAGTTTTAGATATTCTCCCTGTATCAGCAACAGCCGGCCATACATCACATGAAAAAACGGAAACGCGGGAAACCGCAGCCGGATATTTCCGATGTCGTCAGTCAAGAGTTTTTCCGGAATCTTGTCTTTTTGATCAAGATAGACATAGATGCAGCCTTCGCAAATTTCAACCACATGTACAAAATCATATTCCCGGCCCCTGGACATACCCGCCCGCATCTGCCGCATCGTCTCCATGACACGGGATAAATCACCTTGCATGAACGCGATGAGTATCTTGAGGTACTGGGCACTGAAAACAATTGACTCATCCATGCCCGCCTGTGCCTTGAGCAAGGCTTTATGCGCCAGAATCTCCGCATTTTCAAAATCACCCTGATTGAAGTGAGCTTCCGCCTCCATGGCGTATTCCGCCCCAGATCCGTGTCCGTTTGTCAGACGGTAATAATGGGGTAAGACTTCCTTTAAATCGTTAATATGTTCGGCAAGTTTGCCGCTTTCCCGGTAATACAGCGTTAGCACCGACGGGGAACCAAATGTCCAGTTCTCCGCATCATAAAGTGTTGCCGGTTGATTAAGCAGTTCCCAGGCTTTCCGGTAACGCGCCGCTGTTTTTTTCAGATCATTAAATTCGGCAAAACCAAGCAGCACTTCCAGTTCTCCCAGAAGTCGATTCCGCTGTTCTGGATTCAATCTGTTGTCCATTTCCAGGTTCTCGCTGAATTCCCTGCATAGTTTATAGAACAGAACACTCTCATGATGGACATAAAGATGCATGACATAAACCAGCAATGCGTAGTGATGCCGGGCTTTGATCTCCCGGGGGCATTCCTCCAGATATTTTTTGAGCGTCTCTTTGTTGACTGCAGTAAAATCATTGGATTTTTCTTCTTCCAGCGTAACCAGGATGCTGTCAAAATCGCTGCACTCATAAAAGCAGCGTCTGGCAGCGAAATAATCACCGGTTTGCCGAAACCAGCGGGCGGCTTTTTGATATAACTCATTTTTGCGGCAAACATCTTTTCTGTCCAGCATTTCTTTCAAAAAACTGGTAAAGATGTTATGGACATTGTAGGTTTTGCTGCCGCCGTCATATTTTACAAAAGCATTTTTATTGGTTATTTCCGTCAAAAGTTCAACCGTATTTTCTTTCTCCCACATATAGACAGCCTGTTCCCGGGTGAAGCTGTCAAAAATGCACAGGGTAAGAAAAAACTCTTTCATCTCTGCCGAAAGAGGCGTGTATATTGCTTTTTCAACAAGCATGTAAATGCTCTTTTCCGGCGAATAGCCTCCTCCAGCGATATATTCCAACAGCAGCAGGTACAAAGCGCTGATCCAGCCTTCAGTCAGGGCGTACAGCTTGTCTGCTTCACAATCTTTCATCCTGATTCCGCACACCCTATAGTATTCAACAATATCTTTCGGCAACAATTCAAAAGTTTTTTGCGTAATATGATGCAAGAAACCTTTGAGCGTTAATTCCTCCCGGTTTTTCATATCGGTAAACCGCGCGATCAACACAACATGCAGATTAATTATGCTGCTTTTCGCCATCGCCTCCATAAAGCGATTGACGGCAGTGCTTGCGATCAAGTGATAATCGTCAATCACGATGACTGTCTGAGCGGACAACTTAGTTTCTTCAAAAATACGTAAGGCTTCGTTCATGAAAACGCTGTCATCAGCCAAACTAACCTGCCGCAACCTCTGCGAAGATCGCTTATTCAATTTGGCGAACAAACGGCTGAATTCTTTCCAAAAACTATGGGGTGAGTTGTCATAGACGATTTGCCAGAAGACATGAGCCGCATTTTTGTTCAAGTACTCTCTGACCGCAGTGGTTTTACCGTATCCCATCGGCGCCTCAACAATCGTAAACGGATGATGAAGTATTCCGCTCATGGCCTGAGTAACTTTTTCTGAAAAATATAGATTTCTTGCGTTATTCTGTCTCGCTTTATCCACAAGCTCACTTCCTCGCCGTTATTGTTCCGGCTTTCTCCGTCGGAATTAACGTCCAAACAGGGCAGACGGCCAACCGAGCGGTGCATTGATTTAAGATGGGCAGCCCTGATGCCGCCTCCAATTTAGCTAAAAATCCGCTACGACTAAAAAACACACAGCAATGAGCGGCTGTGCATTTTACAGCATATGCGTGCAAATCTTACGACAAATTCTGCCTTCAATAAATGTCGTTCCAGGATTTTCTTAAAATTCCTGCATTTTTTTGATGCTTTCAAAAAGATTTCCAAAAGTAGATGCCATTCTTAGTTTTTCATCCTGGTTAAGCACCTTTTTGCCGAAGCTGTTGTGGGATGGAGACGTCAGACTATAAAAAAATCTTCTTCTTGATTTTTCTTCAATTGCCGCATTGGGCATTTGTCCGGCAACAAGCAGCAAGAAGAGCAGGAACCGGTTCCGCGCTTCACTCACCAAAGATCGCTGCCGTGGTTTTGGAATTTACATTCCAGGCAGAATTCACTGCCACCCATGGGCTGATAATAATTTCCGCAGCACCGGCACTGAGGCAGTGACACATTCGCAACCAAGTGAGTTTTCAAGACTTCAGCCCACTGGAAATGAATCGCCCGTTGCTGACAAAAGCTGGCGCAAACGCCGCAGCGGGTACAAAGAAGCGGGTTATGATACAACTGTATTGCGGCCTCATCCTCTTTTTGTATAATGATCGCCTGATTCGGACAAACTTTTTCACATAAGCCGCAGGCGTGGCACGAGTCGGTTACCGTAATGGCTGTGAAAATCTGCTGGCTGGCACCATCCGGCAAATCCAGCTCATTTTCACCAATCCGCGCAAAAAAAGAGGACCTTTTTAGGGGGGCAGGATCCGCCGCCGCGGGAAGAACAACTTCTCCCACCGTTTCAATGGCCGCGCCGAAGAGCTTTGTGAAAAAATGCCGCCGCGATATGGGTTGTCGATCGGCGTTTATGTTTTGCGCACAAGCGCCGGTTTTAATGAGAGGCCGGTCCAAATAGGATAATAAAGCATTCGCCTTGCCGACGCTGTCCCAAAGCTGCTCCTTAACCGGCAATCGGCAATGCTCACAACCGCTGTCGTCAATCAGAAGGATTCGATCTTCGCTTATATTCAGGGCCAGACCGACGAGCAGCCGCGCATCAAGGAAGCCCAGGCAGGGCCAGTCACTGCTGCTATTTTGCTTTTGGCAATGGAATAGTAATGGAGCTGTTCCCGACAAGCCTTTCCGCAATGCGGCCGGACTGTAATTTTCGCCCGCTATCGCTTCTGCCGGACAGGCCGCCAGACAAAGGCCGCAATCATTACATGCCGCGTTAATCGATAAATCTTCACCGATGGCAGCGCCCGGGCAGCGTTCCCGGCACCGGTTGCAGGTCATTTTTTTATATTTATAAACCAAACACAAGTCACGGTATATTCGGGTAGCGCTCATTTCTTCTCCTTGTTCAGCAGCGGACTTCAGGCAATGGAATCACATTGCTGGCTACAGCTGAGTCGAATCAAATGTATCCCAATCAACCAAAGCAATTTTTAGTTCGCGGAGATAATTTCCCTCTTCGCGATGTTCCATGATTTGATAGGAAACGCCGACCTCCACCTGCAGTTTTTTCAACTGGCCGATTTCTTTTATATGAAACTCCAGAAAATCATAGTCTTGATTATATTCATATAAAGAAACCTTACTTTTTTTGAAGGCCGCCAAAACGGCGGGAATATCCGGTCCAAAAACTTTTGCCGTTTTAAAGAAATAGTCTTTCGGTGAGAAATAATGCCTCGCCGACACGGCTTGCTGGTAATTCTGCTGATAAACCTGACCGGTATGTTTATTTTCCAATGAACAATAGTGAACTCCGAGGTTAAGTCTTTGTTCCAGAGCAAACTCAACCAATGCTAGGCCTTCCTCTTCACTGCGGAACACCGGCAGTCCACCGGCATACCAATAGTCATACAGCACCTGATACGGCGGATTTTTGATCTGCAATGACCGCTTGTTGAATTCGGCATGATTCTGATAGGGAAAGCAAAACTCCAATAAGTTAATCCCCCGGACTTCCATTTGATCCAACCGGATCAGCAGTTCTTTCATGGCGGCGAATGTGCCGGGTATCACCGGCATTTCTACCATGACATCCGGAATATAAGATTTCGCTGCTATTATTTTATCATAAATTGTTTCTTGCCCTTCCCGGCTGTCTTCCAGTTTTATACTGAAGCGAATCTCGTTTAAGCCGGCCTGATGGAGGGCCCGCAGCGTTTTTTCATCAATAAGTTCGCCGGCCGTGTACATTCTGGTATGAATCCCGGGAAATTTCTGCTTCGCATAGTGCAGAAATTCAACAGCCTCGGCTTTATGCAGCAGCGGCTCGCCGCCGGTTAAGGCCAAATGGGATATCTGTTGTCCCGACTGGTAAATCTGATCCAATTCCCGCACGCAGTTGCGCTGGTTCCGGGAATAAAATGCATAGTTTTCCTGATTGGGATTAAAGCAGTAATAGCAATGCCTGGGACACATGAGCGAGATAAAGAAGCTGACGCTACCGCTGCTCCGGCGGCAGGCTTTGCAGGCAGGAGATAACCACTGGGTATAAACACTTTTCCCCTCGTTCTCCACATAGGCCCCCTTGGCAGCCAGCGCCTGACATTTCTGTCCCGGATCGGCACAGCGTTCCTGCGCCACCCGGATACCATGATTTTCTATGTGCTCAAAAAACCGCCGATAGATATTTACATAAATCTCTGCGTAGTGCCGAAATACTGCGTTTTGAATGAGTGGCAACCGCTTCTCATTAATTTCCATTAACATGCATAACTCCTCACAATAATCGGTCTTGGCGGACCGCAGCTCGATAACAAAAGGCTCCCCTGAAATGCCACGGGAGCCTTTTATTATTATATTCGATTTGATTAATTTAGTCCAATGCCAGTGGTCACCGCGGAGCCATAAAAGACAACCCGCCCCATAAATTCTCCGATCAGCACCAGTACAAAAGCCATATAAACCCGTTTGGACAGTGCCGGGCTGCCGCCCGTCCAGACTGCGTGACAAACCAGTCCGGCTCCCGCCAGCGACAGTATTCCGCTCGCGATAAGGGGCAGCAGGTATTGTTCCGTCAGCAGCCGGGCCGAAAGCTGTGCAGCCGGGTTACCCTGGGTAAGACTGCTGAGAAAAACGGGAAAGAACAGCAGCGGCAGACCCACCGCAATTCCGGCCATCACACTCATCTTTTTCAGGTGCCCCACAACGGCTGCGGTGAGCTGTTCTTTCTCCGCGCCATACAGAATCGCGGCCAGGGCCCCCACACTTCCCAGTGCAAAAGTGGTACCGAAAAAAGCCAGATACGTATTCACGTGCATCCAGGCCGGACGAATCGAAGAGACATAAACGTTGGCCATGCTCAAAACCGCCGCCATCCCCACCAGTGAAGTGCCCCAGGCCAAAACGCTGCCGCCCTGCTTTCTCCGATAGGCGATAAAGGTTAAAAACCAGCAGCCGAAAAAAGCCCCCGTTGTCATCGACTCACGGCTTAACCAGGACGAACCCGCATTAGCAAAGGAACGATACGCGCCCGCCGGACTTCCCAAATGGAAGATGGGCAGCAGGGATGCCACCACCATAACGGCGCCCACTGCCAGGAGTCCTTTATCGGTTAATTTTGCCGCCACGTCAGCATCCTGCCTGCTCAAGAAAAACCGGACGATGGCCAGCACAATAAAACTGCCAATCGCCAATTGACCTGCCAGTGTGAACATTATTAAAGGCCATTCTTCAAAAAACATGAACTGTTGGCCTCCTTTCATGATTTCAGGGAAAATATCTTTTATTTCAGGGCTTCCTTCTTGGGGGTCATCGTGAGGGACGGATGGGTAATTCCCGAATCCGGCAAGGGTTTAATATCCGCTGTATTGCCGTATTTTTTGCGTAATTCTTCAATATCCCCCACGTGCAGCACCCGCATTTGACAGGCGGCAACACATTCCGGCTCTTCCCCTTTGTCCAAAAGATCAGCACACAAGTTGCATTTGCCCGTTTTTCCCAGTTTTTCAATGTACTGCGGTGCACCATAAGGGCAGGACCAGGTACACAGGCGGCAGCCAATGCATTTTTCGCGGTCATGCATCACGATGCCGTCTTTTTCTCTTTTGTATAACGCACCCGTCGGGCAGTTCTCCGCACATTTGGGGTTTGCGCAATGATTGCAGGCAATCGATAGTTTAAACACCCACGGCTTCGGAAACTCGCCGCCTTCAAAATGATATACCTTGCGAAACAGAGTACCCACTTCCAAATCATTTTTATCCTTGCAGGCAATTTGACAGGCTTTGCAGCCGGTGCAGCCGGTCATATCATAATAAAATCCGAGTTGTGCCATTTTTTCACATCCTTACAAAATGATTCTTTGCGGCCATTTCACGTCAGGGTCCAGGGGTTTGTTGTACTTTTCGATTTTTACATTACAGGAATTATACCCGGTATGTCCCTGCCCCGTAGCAATATGCCCGTTAAGAATCCCCGTGCAACCGGCTTTATCGACTCCGGCCTGCTCATCCAGCTCAGCCCAGGCTCCCTGTCCCAGGGCGATGACACCCGGCATAATGCAGGGAGTGACATAGGCGGGACGAATGACGGCGCCATGCCGGCTGGAGACTTTGACGATATCGTTGGTTTTGATGCCCAGCTTTTTCGCATCACCGGCGTTGATCCGCAGTTCCTGGGGAAAGGCTTCCCGCAGCCAGGCCACATTATCCAGCGTGGAGTGAGACCTTCGAAAGTAATGAATGGTTATGACCTGGAAGGGATAGTCCGCCTTCACCCCGTCTTCGTATCCTTCCCGGGAAGGTTCATATTTGGGTATCGGCGACTTCGTCGAAAAGCCGACATTGTCAATGGCTTTCGCCAGCGCGTCACAGTAAATCTCAAATTTACCGCTGGAAGTGTTTAGCTTCTTACCCAGCGGATCCGTGAGATAATCCTGAAAACTGGTGAATTCAAATTTGTCGCCGCGTGACCGGGGAATTTGATAGATCCCTTTTTCTTTGAATTCCTGGTACGGAATCCGGCCCGATTGCGGATTTCCTTGGGCCCCCAATTCCTTGATATCCTGCGCCGTCAGGCTGACTAATTTTTCATAACCGGTTCCATCGGCCTTCATCACTGTGGCGCCGGCAATCTGATTGTATAACTGCTGTCCTGCCGAAATCGGCTGAATGGCTTTGGCCGGATCAATCCCCAGGCGTTTGGCCAGCTCGGTAACAATCCACATATCACTTTGAGCTTCGTACAGCGGTTTGATGATTTGCCGGAAATAAATCAAAATCTCACGATTTCCGGTCAACAAGCCGCCGAGGCGCTCCCATTGCGAAGTAACCGGCAGCACCACATCGGAATATTTGGCATCGGTTGACAGGAACAGATTCTGCGCAAGAACAAATTCCACCTTGCGATGGGCTTCGATCCCTCTTGTGGTTCCCGCCCTCTGATTCAGGGTGTTGCCAAACCAATTCCAGACCATCTGGATATTGATGTTTTTTTGAACCCCTTTGCTTTCCGTGTATTTGCCGGTGATCACCGCATCCCACATCTCACCGCTATTGATGCGGCTTTTGGCAATCGGGTTGGCAATCGCCGGCAGCCCGCTGCTGCCGGGTTTCACCAGGATGGGTCCCGCGTACGTGGCACGATTGTGCATATTGGGGCTGACTCCCGCTCCGGGAATCCCGACATTGCCGGTCATCAACCCCAGGGTCAGCATCGCGTGCGGCAGATGTTCCCCATTGTTGATGCGGGCCGGCGCTCCGCCCGCGATAATCGCGGCCGGCTTTGTTGTCGCATACTCCTGGGCAAACCGTCGGATTCTCTCCGCCTCCACCCCGCAAATATTGGCGGCCCATTGGGGCGTCTTGGCAACACCGTCATAGGTCCCCAGAACATAGTCTTTGAAGTTTTCTTTGGGATCGGCCCCTGCCGGCATATGATCCGCGTCAAAGCCGACGCAATATTTGTCTAAGAAATTTTGATCCAGCAAATGGTTTGTCAAGATATGATGCGCCGCCCCGAGGATAAAAGCCGTATCGGTAGCCGGCCGAAGCGGTATCCACTCGTCGGCCAGAATCTGAACGCTCTCCGAATAGATCGGGTCAATCACAATAAACCGGGTTCCCGCCTTTTTGGCCTGCATATAGTTGAAGGCCGGTGTTCCCTGGCTTGATTGGGCCGGGTTTGCCCCCCAGAGAACGATCAGCTTGGAATCCCGTAATCTAAATCGGTCATTTCCGTCGTTGGCGCCACTCCCGGCGACACCGGTGACTTTTTGCCAGACCACCGGCCACGCACCCCAGGAAACATCACCCCACCGTGTCGTGCAGCCGCCATAAGAGTTCAACAGACGCAACGGTTCCATATCGCCGCCGGACCCTCCCGCAGACGCAAAAATGCTGGCGTTGCCGTGAGTGGTTTTTATTCTTTTCATCTCACTGGCCACGATATCCAACGCTTCGTCCCAGGAGATCCGCACCCATTGATCCTGCCCCCGGAGTTCCTTTTGGCCACCGCCGGGTTCCCAGTGTTTCCGTTTCATCGGGTATTTTAACCGGTCTGCACCCAGCACCATTTTTCGATGGGACCGTCCCCGGGCACACCCTCTTTGCTGCGGATAGTCCGGGCTGTCCGGATGCGTGTCATCGGTTTTTTGGCGGATTACAACCCCCTCCGCCACATAGGCCTTGTTCAGGCAACGTCCGCCGCAGTTATGCCAGCATGCGGCGGTAATCCATTCGCCTGTTTTTTGAGCCAGTTCTTCTGCTTGGTCGGAACTCACTTTTTGCAGCCCGCATCCCGGCAGAATCGAGGCAGTGGCCGCTCCGGCCGCCAAGGTGGCTGTCCCCTTTAGAAAGGACCGCCGGCTGATCATATAATCTTTCGCCTTCTCAATTAAATTCATGGTTCTCCTCCCCGCATTGGACTCTTTCCAGGAGTTCCTCCAATGCCTTTGGTTCTAAAGTTAAAAATCCCTGCAAAAGTTTCGCCATTCCCTGATAAAATTCCGTGTGGGCGCTCTTGATGATATCCGCGCATAAAGACGGAATCCACTTCAGTAAATGCTCTTTAAGAAAAAGCTTTTGGTCTGCCAGGATTTGTTTTAGCAGTTTTATATTTTTCCGGTCCGCTGCTTCCAACGCCAGCGACGTCAGCTGAAACATAAAATCCAGTTCTAATCCCAGATGGTCATCGGCTTCCTTACCGAACTCAACCGGCAAAAAAGCATATTTTAAATACGCCTGCCGCACTTCATGAGTTTCTTTTTGAAAAAGAAGACGTTCTTCATTGCAGTAGGCCGATTCCCAGGGTGGGGCGGGCAGCTCATACGGCCCGACAAAAAGCCGCGTATAATCCCAGTGCAGATTATCGAAAACCGCTTCGCTGAGTACGTCCTGTTTCGACATATAATCTATTACCTGTTTGATCCCTGCGGCGATCCCTTCGCTTTCCTGGTGGAAAGGAAACTCCGGCGTGATGGAATTTTGCATGATGCCAAGATAGTCTTTCGTAGGTTCTTGCATGAAAGTACGTCGTAGCATATCGTATAGGAAAAGACGTAATTCAAGCAAAGGAAGACTGCTTGTAAAAATCCCCGCTTCTTTTTGCATTGTAACTCCTTGCTGTATCAACTTCAGATGATAGTGGAAACAATTCAATAATATAT
>DATMYQ010000359.1:0-7834 GCA_035560935.1 Patescibacteria group bacterium
TGTATAATGAAGCCAAGCAAGAGGAAGGGTGAAAGAATAATACGAAACTGAAAAAAGAAATGGGGTGATTCCATTGAAAGAGTCAGCGGAAAGCGAGCCACCACAATTTTTATCTGAACCCGATATGGATCACATGCACAAGAGGTGAACCGATTGTCATTAATGGTAAAATCCGAAAGACAATTCAATATAGTCGTTGAAGGACGCGTGTGAAACGCACGCAACGGTGCAATCGTTATTGTACCTGCGATATTCGCCGGAATGACGCAGTGGCAACAGACCCAGTTATTGCCGGCAAGTTCAGCATCGGACGTTACGTGTATGTAAGTGTCATCCGAATATCGGTTGAAAAGTGTTGTACCTGATTAGGAATCTAAAAGCAGATGGCTGCCTTAGCCATCTGCTTATTATTTTTCTCAACTATTCCCCATCTTTACGGACCATCCCATAAAGAAAAATATCTGAAATTGACCGGGTCACTTTTTCGATGCTTTCCGGATTTTTTTCCACAAACCCCTGAAAAACCATCATAATGATCACGCTAAACAGTCCTAACGCCGCTTTATTTACTTCGCAGGGTCGAAATGATTTTTGCCTGATACCGTCCTGTAAAACTTTTTCCAGCAAACCAATCGTATGTTTGAAGCGTTCTTGATATTTCGTACTCTGAGATTTAGTTAAGCCTCCATGACCTTCACCGCAGTTCAATCCGCGCATCTCGTGCATGAGTACCCGCCACAGCTCTGCATTGGTGGTATAAAACTCCAGAAATAAACGGACCATTGTCTGTACTCTGTCCAAAGGCATTGCATCCGACTCGGCAATTTTCTCCAGTTCTGCCTCAAAACCGGCACTTCGTTCTTTGATGAGTGTATAAAACAGTTGTTCCTTGTTTACAAAATAGTTATAAACTGTCCCTTTGCCAGTTTCCGCCAAAGCAATAATTTCATCCACTGTAGCCCGATAATATCCATTGCGGGAGAATATTACATAGGCAGCATCCAATATTTGTTGGCGTTTACTTCGGGAATCATCAGCAGTCCCCTGCTCTTTACCGCGTCCCATATATACCTCCCACATTATACATGCCTATCCAGCCTGCCTACTCTTTTCGGATCGCTAGAACATCCGCAAATCATAAAAGTTTGTTGAATTTGCGGTCAGTCCTGCAGAATTTCCGCTACCCTGAATGAGCCGGTATTCTGGGCTGGCGGGAAATGGTTCACTTATCTAAAGCATAATATACAGTCTATACTTATACACTTGACTTATGAAATCCTGCAATTTTCCTTGTTTCTCCGAAATTTGTCCTTATTCAGGCATCGAATAAGCAATCTTCTGGCAAACGAATTGCTATGGCAAAACAGCCGTTACCTTATAAGCAACGGCTGTTTTTTTATTTCTTCCATTATTGTTGGTCTATCTTTCCAGCGCCCTATGCGCAATATCCCGCCGATAATGTATTCCCTCAAAAGACACTGCACTGACAGCTTCATAGGCACTTCGGACTGCCGCCGCAATATCGTCGCCGATAGCGGTCACGCCCAGGACCCGTCCGCCGTTGGTAACCACAACGCCTTCCTTTAGCGCTGTTCCAGCATGAAACACAATGCTTTGCTCCGAAACATTCTGCAGACCGGTTATCGGCTGCCCCTTGCCATAATTGCCGGGATATCCGCCCGCGGCCAAAACGACGCACACGGCGGCGCCGTCTTTCCAGGCAACGTCTGTTGCCGCTAAGCGGCCATCAATACAGGCTTCCATCACGTCGACCAGATCGCTATCCAGCAAGGGCAGCACCACCTGGGTTTCCGGGTCGCCAAACCGCGCGTTAAATTCAATGATTTTGGGGCCGGTGGCCGTAATAATCAGCCCTGCATACAGACAGCCGCAATATAAGCGGCCTTCTTGCCGCATCGCCGCTACCGCCGGTTGCAGAATCTCCCGCAACACCTGCTCGCGAAGCGCAGCTGTCACCACCGGCGCCGGTGCGTAAGCACCCATACCGCCGGTATTGGGCCCGCCATCGCCGTCAAACACGCGTTTATGGTCCTGCGCCGCCACCATCGGTGCAACATAAGTACCGTCGGTAAAGGCCAGTAGCGAAGCTTCCTCGCCCTCCAGATATTCCTCGATCACTACCCGGCTGCCGGCGCTGCCAAAGGTCTGGTCCCGCATGATCATATCAACGGCGGCCAGCGCCTCCTCCCGCGTCATGGCTACAATCACACCTTTGCCGGCGGCCAGTCCGTCCGCTTTCACCACGATGGGCGCTCCCTGCTGACGGATATACGCGTCTGCCTGGTCCGCCTCCGTAAACGTAGCGGAAGCAGCGGTGGGAATACCATACTTTTGCATCAGTTCTTTGGCAAACGCCTTGGATCCTTCGATTTCCGCCGCCCGTTGCGACGGTCCGAAAATCCGCAGGCCTTTCTGCTGAAAATGATCCACTACTCCATTGGCCAGTGGCGCCTCCGGACCCACTACCGTAAGTCCCACCTGATGATCTATCGCAAAGCGGCTGAGTATTTCGTTATCCATTGGATCCAACGCTACACACTCAACCCCGGCAATGGAACCAATTCCCGGATTTCCCGGCGCGCAGAAAATCTTTTTTACCCGGGAACTTTGCGCCAGCTTCCATACCAGCGCATGTTCCCGGCCACCGCCGCCAATCACCAATACGTTCATACCACACCTCTTTTTTGTATAGTCAGTTATCAGTGTTTAAAGTGCCGGATGCCGGTAAAAACCATTGTCAGACCCTGTTCATCCGCAGCCTGGATCGACTGTTCATCATTAACGGAACCTCCGGGCTGAATAATCGCCGTCACACCGGCTTTTGCCGCCGCCGCCACCGTATCGCCGAAGGGGAAGAACGCATCGGAAGCCAGTACAGCACCTTTGGATTTTTCACCGGCCTGTTCTAACGCAATCGCCGCCGCGCCCACCCGGTTCATTTGCCCGGCACCAACGCCGATCGTCTGATTATCCGATGCCAGGACAATGGCATTGGACTTTACATGTTTAACCACCTTCCAGGCAAACAGCATTTGTTTCCTCTCTTCCGGCGTCGGCTGCCGCTTGGTTACCACCCGCAACTGATCCGCCCTGACGGAAGCTGTGTCGGTGGTTTGCAGCAGCATACCGCCGGATACCGGTTTGATATCAAAAATCGTCGTTTTATTGCCGGACATCGGCGCTGCTTCCAGCAACCGGATGTTTTTCTTGGCGGTCAGGATCGTCAGCGCCGCTGCATCAAAGCCTGGTGCAATAACGGCTTCAATAAAAATCTCGCTGATTTTCTTCGCCGTTTCCGTATCTACTTTCCGATTCAGCGCAATGATTCCGCCAAAAGCAGAAACCGGGTCCGTCTCATAGGCTTTGGTATAAGCCTGCGCCAGCGTTTCACCCAAACCGGTACCGCAGGGATTGGTATGCTTAATAATGGTTGCCGCCGGTTCGTCAAACTCACCGACAATCCGGTAAGCAGCCTCTATATCGACTATGTTGTTAAAAGAAAGCTCTTTGCCATATAATTGACGGGCGTTAGCCAGACCCGGTCCGTCATAATGGCGCTCTTTGTAAAAAGCCGCCGTCTGGTGAGGATTTTCGCCGTAGCGCAAGCCCTGAATTTTCTCATATACCAATTGTACGGTTTCCGGATATTCCCCTTCGTCCAGCTGTCCGGCCAGATAACGGGAAATGCAGGCGTCATATTCCGCCGTATGTGTATAGGCTTCTTTGGCCAATAACATCCGGGTCCGGTCGCTGACCTGCCCCTGTCCCTTCAGTTCTTCCAGTACCGTCTGATAGCGGGCGGGGTTCACCACGACAGTGACAAACCGGAAATTCTTCGCCGCCGCCCGGATCATCGCCGGACCGCCAATATCAATATTTTCCACCGCATCCGCCAGCGTGACATCCGGCTTGGCTACCGTCTGGCGAAACGGATATAAATTCACGACCACCAGGTCAATCCCTTTGATTCCGTGCTTTTCCATGGCTTCAACGTGGGCGGCCTGATCCCGCGCCGCCAAAATGCCGCCATGAATATACGGATTCAGAGTTTTCACCCGTCCGTCCATGATTTCCGGAAAACCAGTCACTTCACTGACGTAAATTACGGGGATTCCGGCGTCTTTCAATGTTTTCATCGTCCCGCCGGTGGATACAATCTCAATCCCCTGTTCGCTGAGGCTCCGGGCAAATTCCACCAGTCCGGTTTTATCCGAGACGCTGATCAGAGCCCGTCGAATATTGAGTTTCTTCATGCTGTACCCCTTTCCAGTATATGCACTATCCGCCCATCCCGGCGCAAACGCCCCTCGCAGTACAGGCCAATCGCCCGGGGATAGAGAACATGTTCAACGTGTAAAATCCGCTCGGATAATGATTCCACCGTATCACCTTCCTGCACCGGAACAGCCTCCTGCAAAACAATGGGACCGGTATCCATGCCGCTGTCGACAAAATGCACGGTGCACCCCGACACTTTCGCGCCATAATGCAACGCCTGCTCCTGAGCGTGAGTACCGGGAAAAGCCGGCAGCAAAGCAGGATGAATATTCATGACTCTGCCGGCAAAGCGGTCAATAAAGCCCTGACTTAAAAGGCGCATAAAGCCCGCCAGCACCACCAGTTCCACATGATGCAGCTCCAGTTCCGCCGCCACGGCTTTTTCAAAGCTTTGCCGGTCGGCGAATAAACTCCGGTCAATACAAATGGCCAGAATGTCGGAACCGGCCAGGCGTTTCAGCACGTTGGCCTGAGGATTGTCGCTGATGACCACACCGATTTTGGCCGTCAGGCGGTCCGCCTGAATCGCATCGGTAATCGCCTGCAGGTTACTGCCGCGTCCCGATGCCAATACTCCCAGCACCGTCCGTTTCATCACATTTTCCTCCTCACCGGATATACTCAATCGTCTTTCCAAGTCTAACGCAAAACTACCTGCCTCGCTCCGGCAGTCACTTCACCAATCAGGTATGACGCCTCGCCGCGAGCGGTTAAGTCCGCCTGCACGGCAGCGGCTTGGTCCACCGGTACCACCAAAACCATGCCAATTCCCATATTAAACGTCCGGTACATTTCATGGAAAGCCACCTGGCCCCACTCGGCCAGCAGCGAAAAGATTTTCGGTTTCGGCCAGCTGTTGGTGTCCACGTCAACGCTGCAATTTTCCGGCAGTACCCGGGGAATGTTGTCGTGAAATCCGCCGCCGGTAATATGGACCATGCCCCTGATATCGAATTTTTCAATAGTTGGCAGGCACACCTTAGGATACAAACGGGTAGGAACCAGTAATTCCTCACCGATAGTATGTCCCAGTTCGGGAATCAAGGCATCAATCGCAAATTTCTTGTGCTCAAAGCAAATCTTCCTGACCAGTGAGTAACCATTGGAGTGGAGCCCGGTGGAGGGCAGACCGATGAGTTTATCTCCCGGCTGTATTTTCTCCCCGGTAATAATCCGTTCTTTTTCTACCACGCCCACAGCAAAGCCGGCGATATCATATTCACCGTCGGCATAAAATCCGGCCATTTCAGCCGTCTCGCCGCCCAGCAGTGCGCAGCCGGATTCCTGACAGGCCAATGCTACGCCGCTGACGACATTGGCCACTTTTTCCGGCTCCAGCTTCCCTACCGCTAAGTAGTCCAGAAAGAACAACGGCTCCGCGCCCTGCACCAAAATATCATTGACGCACATGGCGACCGCATCCTGACCAATCGTGTCATGCTTATCCATCATAAAAGCCACCCGCAGTTTTGTACCGACGCCATCCGTACCGCTGACCAAAACCGGTTGACGATATTTACCGCTGTTTAAGGCGAACAAACCACCAAAGCCGCCGATATCACCCAGGACTTCCGGCCGGTACGTGCCCCGCACGTGACCTTTCATCAGTTCCACGGCCCGATTGCCTGCGTCCACATCCACACCGGCATCACGATACGTCATGCCGCCAGCGATTTTCTTATCTTCAGCGCTCATTGTCCCTACCTCACTTCAAATACAAATTTATTACCGTCTTCCGCTTCCTCACAGGGAACAGGAGCAGGATAATCACTGTCGAAACAGGCGTTGCAGAGAGTTTCTCCGGACAGCTGGGGAATCGAGTTGCGCAGTCCTTCTATAGACAAATAATGCAGCGAATCAGCGCCAATCACCTGCCTGATTTCGTCCACTGTCTTACTGGCCGCAATTAATTCCTTGCGCACCGAGGTATCAATACCGTAAAAGCAGGGATAGCAAATCGGCGGCGAACTGACGCACATATGCACCTCTTTGGCCCCGGCTTCTTTTAGCAACCGAACAATTTTGCCGCTGGTGGTCCCCCGAACAATGGAGTCGTCCACCATAATCACAGATTTTCCTTTGACGATCGAAGCAATCGCGTTTAATTTAATCCGGACACTGGAACTGCGATTTTTCTGTTCCGGTTGAATGAACGTCCGCCCGATATAACGGTTTTTCAGCAAGCCTTCGGCATAAGGAATTCCCGACTCATAGCTATACCCCAGCGCCGCCGCGGTACCGGAATCCGGCACCGAAATCACCAAATCGGCTTTGAACCGGCTTTCCCTGGCCAAGGTCCGTCCCATGCTGAAACGGGCTTCATATACGCTTTGCCCGTCAATGACACTATCCGCTCGGGCAAAGTAAATATACTCAAACACGCAGACCGACCGGCGGCAGGCTTCGCCAAATTTCCGGTAGACCGGACCGTTTTCGTCGATGATGACCATTTCTCCCGGTTCCACATCCCGGACATGCGCTGCCTCCACCGCGTCCAGCGCACAGGATTCCGACGCCACGACCCATTCGCCGGTTGACGTCTTCCCGACGCATAGCGGCCGGAAACCATGGGGATCGCGTACTCCGATCAATTTATTCTCCGTCATAATGGTCAGACAGTAAGCCCCTTCCACATCCCGGAGGCTGTCGATAATTTTTTCTTCAATCGTATCGCAGGAAGAACGGGCAATAAGATTTACAATCACTTCACTGTCAATGGAAGTCTGGAACACATAGCCTTTACTCTCTAAGTTTTTACGTATTTCGCGGGCATTGGTCAGATTCCCGTTGTGAGCCAGACTGATCTGCCCACCGGCATACTTAACCAGCAGCGGCTGGGTGTTTCTCAACATGCTGGAACCCGTCGTGGAATACCGTACATGGCCGATAGCAATATGAGCCGGCATAGTGGGCATACCGTTCTGAAACACTTCCCGCAGCAAACCCATGCCCCGGAATACATCCATATGGACACCATCGCTCAACGACATGCCGGCGCTTTCCTGACCCCGGTGCTGCAAGGCATACAGTCCCCAGTAGGTGCTCATTGCCACGTCGCAGCCGCCGTTTTTTACATCCGCTTTATCTTTTTGGGCATAAATACCGAATACACCGCATTCTTCCCGCCATTTATCGCTCTCAATACGCAGCAATCAAAAATCCCCTTCCTACTCTGTCTGGCCCGTCAGCCGCTTCAAGACTTCCTGGTACGCGGCTTCCACATCGCCCAAGTCGCGACGGAAGCGGTCTTTATCCAGTTTTTCACCGGTTTCCGTATCCCAAAAACGGCAGGTGTCAGGAGAGATTTCATCGCCCAGGAGGATTTCACCCTTGTGCAAACCAAACTCCAATTTAAAATCGATCAGTTCCAGTTTTTTATCTTTAAGAAAACTGCTGAGAATGTCGTTAATTTTCAGCGCATAGCTTTCCAAGGCTTTGATTTGCTCTTCTGTAGCCAATCCCAGCGCTTTAATATGGTAATTATTAATCAAAGGATCGCCCAGCGCATCGTCCTTGTAATACATCTCCACTACGG
>DATMYQ010000360.1:0-23671 GCA_035560935.1 Patescibacteria group bacterium
GACATCGGCCATGAAGCGGTCCACCTGTTGGCGGCAACTCAAATGCAGACGCCCGTCAAACAAAGTAATATCTTTTAGCTTCAGACAATACTTTTCAGTTTTCTTTGCCATATAGGTGTCCAATACGGCCATAAATTCATGCGAACCTTTGCAGCGGGCGGCATAAATGAGCTGATCGCGGCGGTCTTTTTGCTCCGGTCCGGTTTCCAGTAAAATATTTAGACGCTGATCGGGAGCCAGGTCCCAGGTACGGGCGGTGACGATTGACGTCAAGTCTTCCCAAACCCACTGGCGCACACCACGGGCATCAATATTGGGCAGCAGTTCGCCGATGTAGTCGAGGAAGATTCGGTTGGGGGCGATGATGACCAACTTTCCGGGGTCCAGTTTTTCGTTATATAGCAGATAGGAGAGCCGGTGAAGTCCTACGGTACTTTTGCCGGACCCGGCCACGCCCTGAATAATGGTGACCTGATTTAAGGGGTCACGGATGATTTTATTTTGTTCTGACTGAATAGAGGTAACAATGTCGCGTAGCTTATCGCCGGCTCCCTGCAAAAGCCGTTCCTGTAAAAACGGATCCGCGTTAAGACCACCCTGCTGCAATGCGATCAATTTATCCAGCAGAGGATCGTCCACCATGGTTTTAAGCTGACCGTCTTCCACTTTGTATTGGCGTTTCAGACGGACATCGCCATGGTAATGGTAGCGGTCCAATACTTGATAGCTGGCCCGGCCTCCTTCGCATTCGTAGAAAACGGTGGACACCGGATCGCGCCAGTCAAACACCAAAATATCTTCCGGCCCGTTAATCTCCGGGCGGTTAACCTTTACCCGACCGATATAATAGCTGTGAAATTCCGGAGTCGCATCCTCGCGAAAATCAACCCGGCCAAAATACGGATTGGGCAGACTGGATTGGATGTCACTAATTTTATGATGATGGTCGCGCTGCAGCATGGTATGCACATACGTACTGATTTCTTCCTTGCGGTCACGGGCGGTGCGGATTTGATCATCGCGGGCTGTGACATCCTCCTGCAGGCAGTCGACAATATGCTGCATTTCCTGGATGGTATTGTCCAGATGGTGTTGCTCCAATAAAAAAGCGGAATCTTGTTTCATCAACTACGCCTCCGACGGTAAAAGTGTAAAAATCATTATATCGCTATAAAATATAGAAGGCAAGCTTAAAAAATTTTTAGAGAGATACGATTGTAAAAGGGATTTACCGCTTTGTGTGGAAAACATGAATGTACCTAACTCAATTTAAGTATTTACCAGCGCACAAACGGTAAACACTTGATTGGTAGTACGAAACCGGTCCGATGAGATAATAGAAACGGGAGGACGATATGATGTTTAGGAAAAGCAGCAAATTTGCCCGGCCACGCTCTGGGAACTTTACGGCGGAACGGCCGGTGGCTAAAGTGTTTATGTCATTTGATGAACAGTCGTTGGGCTATTTGGCCGAACTGCGCCCGTTGATTGAACAAAACCTGGATGAAATCACCAACCGGTTTTACGCTCGGCTGGTTCAAATTCCGGAAGTGGATCAGTTTATCCGCCAGCACAGCACGGTAGAAAAATTGAAAGTGACGATGAAAGGCTTCCTAAAAACTCTTTATGTGACCGATATTAACGAAAACTACTTGGATCACCATCGGCACATCGGCGAAGTACATAACCGGATCAAACTGCCGGCGCATTGGTTCATCCTGGCGGCAGGAGGTCTGAAAAACACGATTATTCCTTATGTTATTGCTGCGTATGCCGGCGATCCGGCGCATCTGCAGAATGTACTGCAGGCGTTTGATCAACTGATGCAGTTGATTCAGGCAGAAATTAATCAGTCGTTTATTGCGTCGTATGCCCGGGAAATTGATAAAAAGGAGGAGCTGGAGAAATTGATGGGCGAGCAGTCAGCGCTGGTGGCCCAGGTTCAGGATTCCAGCCAGACGTTGGCGGCTACATCGGAAGAAACATCAGCTTCCGCTTCACAAATGGCCATGGCGGCGAAAAATATTGAACAGGCGTCGGAAAAAGCTAAGTCAGAGGCCAGTCTGGCCCGAAGTACGGCGTTGGATGGTGAAAAAGCCACACAGGATACGCTGCTGCAAGTGGCCAGTATGATTGATTCTAATAAAGAGGCGCAGTCCAAAGTGAATTCGCTGGAAACCACTTCTGATTCGGTGGCCCAGATTGTACAAACCATTACCGGTATTGCTGACCAAACCAACTTGCTGGCGCTGAACGCGGCTATTGAAGCAGCCCGGGCGGGTGAAGCCGGTCGCGGCTTTGCCGTGGTGGCCGACGAAGTTCGCAAACTGGCCGAGCAGAGTCGGACGGCGGCCAGTGAGATTGTGCAATTGATTCAGGCCAATACTGCTTCTACTAAGGAAGTGGTGGTCAGTATGACAGAACAGGCAGTCGTGATGGATGCGGTCAGCCGGGCCGTGGAAGATACCTCGCAGCGGATGACGCAAATTGTTAAGGCCATCTCGGTAAATTTTGATCAAGTAGAAAATATTGCTATTGATGTAACGAATTTGGTCCATACCTCATCAGAAATTGAGAAGGCATCGGATGAAGTGGCGCAGGCGGCAACGAATCTTTCCGCCATGGTAGTGAAATAGACTGTGATGCCGGAAAATTTCCGGGCCATAAATGATGGAGGAAACGTCCCTGAACGGAATGAGCGTCAGGGGCGTTTCCTCAGTTTGCACCATTCGAACTGAGGCTAACTGTGCATGTGATTTTGACCGGCATATTATAAAAATAATCCCGGCTGCTAAAGGAGTTACCGGTAACGGCGTGGAAGTCTCTAGAGCACTGCGTTTGGCGAAAGTTCTGGGAGGGGCGGCTGCCATGGAGAAGATATTCGAGAAAGCAACGAAGGGTATAATCCGGTGCTCCTGCCGATGGGTGCTGTTGCCGGTTGTATTACTTTTTCTGTTGATCTGCGCCGGTGCTGGCGCTAACGGGCAACCGGCTCACATCTTAGTGCTTCATTCTTATAGCTATGATTATCGCTGGACGGCCTCCATCCAACGGGGAATAGAGAACATCCTGCAGGCAGACGGCCGGCCGGTGGAACTCCATGTGGAGTACATGGATACGAACCGAATCTATGATCCCGAGTATCTGCAACGGTTGCAAGAGCTGTACCGCTATAAATTTCAGGGGCGCCGCTATGACGTAATAATTTGCACCGACAATAACGCATTTGACTTTGCCCGCTATTGGCGGGAAGAACTGTTCCCGGCGACCCCGGTGGTGTTTTGCGGAATTAATGGCTATAGTGACGGGATGATGTCGGGGGGCAAAGCATTTACTGGCGTAGCGGAAAATGCCGATATCGAAGAAGAAATGAAACTGGTGCTGCGGCTTCACCCCCAGACAAAGAACATTGTGATATACGGGGATGAAGATTCGTTGGTGTATCAGGGAATGAAGAACCTCTTCCAGCAGACATTCGCTGCCAACGCGTATCCGGTGCGCTTATTGCTGCGGGAAGGCCTGAACAGTAAACAAGTGCTGGCTGACTTAAAGTCCTTGCCGGCCGATAGCGTGTTGTTTGCCGCTTCCTATCTCCGGGATGAACAGGGATCCTGGTTACCTTATGAAGCCAGTACAGAACTGATTTCCCAGGCATCGCCTTACCCGGTTTACGGGATCGGTGACGCCACACTCGGCTATGGCATTGTCGGTGGCTACCTGGTCAGTGCCGAAGGACAGGGGGAAGCGGCAACCGGAATGGCGCTTCGGATCTTGAATGGTGAAATCGCGGATGACATTCCAGTAATGGAGAAGAGCCCAAACCGTTTTATGTTTGACTACCGGCAGTTGGAGCGTTTCCGGATTAACCGGAACGACTTGCCTGCCGGCAGCACGATTATTAACTTGCCGGAATCTTTTTATGAGACGTACAAGTTGCTGGTCTGGGGTGTCTGTTCTGCGGGACTGCTGCTGCTGGGAATTATTGCGGTGCTGATTGTTAATATTAACCGCCGGCGACGGGTAGAGAGGGCGCTGAGAGAAAGTGAGCGCCGCTTTCGGGCCGTTTTTGCCCAGACCTTCCAGTTTATTGGTTTGATGACGCTTGCGGGGACATTGGTAAAAGCCAACCGTACGGCGCTTACGGAAAGCGGGGTGGGCGAGGAGACGGTGATTGGCAAACCGTTTTGGGAGACTCCCTGGTGGAGTCATTCGCCGGAACTGCAGCTTCGCCTTCAGGAGGGGATCCGCCAGGCGGCGGCAGGAGAATTTGTCCGCTTTGAGGCGCAGCACCCTGGGCTGGATGGCGAAATGCGCTGGATTGATTTTTCGCTGAAACCCGTGCGAGATGAGAAGGGTGATATTGTTTTGCTGGTTCCCGAAGGCCGGGATATTACGGAAATCAAGGCAACGGAACAAGCACTGCAGCGTGCCCGTGACGAACTGGAAAGAAAAGTGGAGTATCGGACGCAGGAACTGCTGGCTGCCAATGAAGAGCTGTCGGCCATAAATCAGGAAATGCACCTGACGCTGGAAAACCTGAGACAGACACAGAATCAGCTGGTGCAGGCGGAAAAAATGGCGGCGCTGGGACAGCTGGTAGCCGGAGTGGCCCATGAAATTAATACGCCAGTGGGAGTTGGCGTAACGGCGGTGACGCATCTGGATCATTTAACCCAGCAAATGCAACGTGTTTTTTCGGAAGGGGCTTTAACGCGCCGGGAGTTGGCGGAATACTTGAACGAAGGACAGGAAACCCTGCGGATCATTACCACTAATCTGAGCCAGGCAGCCCGTCTGATTGTGAGTTTCAAACAAATTTCCGTAGATCAGTCCTGCGAAGCACGTCGGATTTTTCGCGTGAAGGAGTATTTGGAAGAGATATTGCTCAGTCTGCAGCCGAAGTTGAAAAAAAACCGTCATCAGGTCATGATTGATTGCAGTGATGAACTGGAGATTGACGGTTATCCCGGCGCGCTTGGGCAGGTAGTGACCAATCTGATTGTGAATTCCCTGATGCATGCCTATGATCCCGGCGATACCGGACGAATTCGGATACAGGCGAAACGGGAAGCGGGCCGGTTTCATTTGCGCTATATGGATGACGGGCGCGGGATGGACGAATCAGTGCGGTCGCAGATTTTCACGCCGTTTTTCACCACAAAACGGGGTTCTGGCGGTACTGGTCTGGGACTACATATCCTGTACAATATTATTGTGCAGCAGTTTGGCGGTACGGTAGAATGCCGGAGCAATCCGGGGCAGGGAACTGCTTTTGACATAAGTTTTCCATTAAAGTGAACAATATGGCAGGATTTACTGAGGTTGGAGCGAATGTTCCATTATATAGGCTGATATAGGGTCATAGAAGGAGGAACTACTGTAGTGAAAAAAAAGTGGAGTTTGTTGGTAACAACACTAATGGTGTTGAGCCTGCTGGCCGGAACGGCCAGTGCAGCGTCTGTGGAAGAAAAGCGACAGGATGTCCGGAATTTGTCGCAGCGGATATTGACTAAATTGTATCAGGATCATCCCAGCGCCAAAGGGGCCATTCAATCCTCGGCCGGATATGCGACGTTTGGCAATACTGGTTTTAAACTGGGGTTTATTGGCAGCGGGCATGGCCGGGGACTGGCGGTGAACAATTCCAGTGGTGCCGAGTATTTTATGTCAATGTTTGAAGTCGGGATCGGTTTGGGCTTGGGTGTCAAAGAGACCAGCGTTATTTTTTTGTTTGACAATGAAGAAGCGTTCCAAAATTTTGTCGCAGAAGGCTGGGAGTTTGGCGGACAGGCAGGCCTGACCGCCACGGATAGCGTGAGTGGCGGTTCACTGGAAGGCGCGGTTTGTGTGGCACCGCATGTATGGGTTTATCAGATGACCAGCAAGGGGCTGGCGGCGGAAATTACTCTGAATGGAACAAAATATTCGATAGATAAGGATCTAAAATAACGCCTAAGACGGTCATTTGAGGGGGAGTAACGGATGAAGCGGAAAAGAACCCCGCTATTACTGGCACTTTTGACACTTCTGCTGGTATGTTCAGTGCCGGTATGGGCCGCTGATGTTCAATCGTTGGACGAGGCGGGAAAAAAATATCTGGCGGGGAAAACTCTTTGCCAAGTGCCGGAAACCGCCGTAGTTCACGATGTTTGGCTGGAACGGCAACCGTTCTCGATGCAGGCTCACGGGGTAATTGCCAGTGACGGCGAGTATGTCAGGATTTTTTGGCTGGACGCCGCGGATGGCAGTTATGAATGGCGGCAGCATCATGAAAAACTGCAGTTGCTGACATTGGTGAAAGAAGATCGACTGGTTGTGCCGGCTGATGCCAAGACGGCCGCGGGCGAGATCGCAAACGTTGCCTTATTTAAAGTTGGCCGCCAGGATACCTTGAACGATTTTCTCTCGTTTACGTTGTACGCTGTACAGGGAAAAATGAGAGATAATGTTCAGATGGTGGAAGTGAAGGTTAGCGGCGGGTATAGCTCCGAGATGCGTGGGTTGCTGCGTGCGCCGTTATAATTGTATGCTGCGGCATTGGAATTTTTGAAATTCAAACAGGGGCAGTGGCAAAACTTCAATGCAAGTTTTGCCACTGCCCCTTGTGTCATGAATAAACCAAACAGACTTGTTTTACTGTTACATTACGTGATTTCGGTGCGGGATGAGGTGGGAGCCGATGACAATCCACTTAACTGGGATACCAGCATTCCCGCCAGCATTACGACACAGCCCGACAATTCGCGGCCGGTTAGGACTTCGTCAAGGAAGATATATCCACCGATGGCGGCAAAGACGGTTTCCATGCTGAGAATAATGGCGGCATGGGCCGGGGGAGCATATTTCTGACCGACAATTTGCAGGGTGTAAGCGACGCCGACAGAAGCCAGTCCGCCGTATAGTAGCGGAGCCGCTGCAGCGGTGAGGGCGTTTTCGGTAATGATTTCGGTCCGGGCGGCAATGGTGAGACTCAACACGGCGCAAGTCACGAATTGGCAAAAGGCCAGCTGGATCACATCAACCCGCCGGGCGAAGTGGTCAATCCAGAGAATATGGCCGCTCCAGAAGAAGGCTCCCAATAATACGAGAAAATCGCCATAGGCCGGCAAGAAGCTTTCTTTGACACAGAGCAGGTACAAACCGGCAATGGCCAGCAGGGCTCCCAGCCAGGTGCCGCCGGTAGTGGGACGCTGCAGAAAAATACCCAGCAACGGGACCAGGACGATGTACAGGCAGGTAACGAAAGCCGCTTTGCCGGCGGTGGTATAAAGCAAAGCCACCTGCTGCAGTGAAGCACCGGCAAAGAGGATCAGACCGGCAATACAGCCGGCAATCAGTACCCGGGAATTTTTCAGGGTGGGCAAAGGTTCCTTCCGGGGGAAAAACAGCAGCAAAGGAATCAGGGAAAGACTGCCCAGCGCGAAACGGATACCGTTGAAAGTAAACGGGCCAAGATGATCCATGCCGAGGCGTTGGGCGACGAAGGCGAAGCCCCAAATGATAGAGGCGGTTAATAGCAGTAAATTTGATGAAGCGGTACTCATGGACAGAACTCCTTTGTCGAGAAAGATAGTTCATTCTATCATAGGCTGGCTGGCGGAACAATAAAAAATAGGACAATAATCCTATGTATTATTGGATGGTGAAGTTCTATGCTAAAGCCAAAGGCTGAAAATGTAAGGCGGTGATGACCATGCAAATCGACAATAGTGGGTTGTTGCTATCCTCCTATCGGGAAAATTTGGCCGCAATGAACAAAGCACAGGAACGGATTGCCAGCGGGAAAAAGGTAAACAGTGCGGCGGATAATCCGGCGGCGCTGGTGATTTTGCAAGGGATGACCAGCCAAATTAACGGCTTGGATCAGGCATATGAAAATACTCAAAATGCAATTTCTTTGTTAAATACTGCGGAAGGCGGCATGTCCGGCAGCACGGATGTGTTGCAACGGATGCGGGAATTGAATTTGCAGGCTTCCAACGGAGTGCTGACGGATGAAGATCGCAGTTATATTCAACAAGAGATGAATCAGCTGGGAGCGCAGCTTGACAGTACGGCGGCTGCCACGCAATTTAACGGTAGTTCTTTGCTGGATGGCTCTTTGTCAGGTATGGTGGTGCAGTCTGGTGCGAATCAGGGACAGAACCTGTTGGCGGCCATAGGGAATATGTCTTCTGCCGCATTGGGAATCAATGCGGATGTATCGACACAGTCGGCGGCAGCAGCCGGCCTGGAATCCGTTGATGCGGGTTTGCAGCAAGTTTCTTCGGCGCGGTCCGGAGTGGGAGCGTTGACCAATAGTCTGGGGTTTGCCGCCGATAACGCGCAGCAGACATCGGCCAATCTTCAGGCTGCGGCATCTCAACTGGGTGACGCGGATATTGCCGCTGAGGCCACTCAGTATCAACAGGCCAAAATTCAGCTATACGCTACGGTGATGATGATGTCCAAAACCATGGACCAGCAAAAAAATTCATTATCGCTGCTGATGTGAAACGTGCGACAGGGAGGCTAGTATGGCAGCTCAATTAAATATAACCGCGCCGCGTGACAGGCGCGGTTTCTTTTGAACGGGCCGGTGCCGCCGACAAAACCGTCGGCGCCGACACCACCCAGTATGAACTTTAAAGCGGTTACTGGCAAAAACGAGACGGAAACGCCGACCGAGACGCCTGCGATTGGTGTTCCGACAGTGAAAACCACTACCGGTAAAACGGGAAAAGACGGTGAGACACCGGTTTTGGGAAACCCAGCCGCTACGACGGTCGGAACCGAAAAAAGCGGCGTCGGCGTTGATAAAAATGCAGCGATTCTCAAAGAGGCAGCTGCCGCAGCGCCGGCTGCCGACGGGACCGCGACATCGGTGATTCCGTCGGATAGTTTAAAGCGAAGCCAGATGACGCCGCCTCCGGCCCGGGAAGAAATCGCCGTCCCGGCGCCGCTGCCGCCGGTGCCGGGAGTGGGGACGGCCAGCGGTTGGGGTTTCTTTTTCCTGGTTGTTTTTTGTGTGGCGGCGATAATAGTGTTTTTTGCCCAGCGCCATTCTGAAGAAAAACCAATGGCTGAGCAGACCGCTGAAAACGAGGTGAAATCGGGCGCGGCTCCCAAACAGAAACCAAAACCGGAACGCCGGAAAATTATTGACTATGGTGGTGACAACACCCGGGAAGTCGTGGATCTGATCAGCGCGCCGCTGGATGTGGAGACGGTACCGCAGCCGCAGCGGAAAAATGATTTTAAACCGGAGCCCAATGGGAATTTTGAAATACGCGTGTGAAATTTCTCCTTGGGAAATTTATCTAGAAAAGCCGTCCGGCAGGCCGTTTTGGGGCCTAGGGCGGCTTTTTTACGCAAAGGATGGACAAAAGTATTTGTGAAAAGAAAGACAATGTAAAGGGAAATGAGAAAAAATGGCGAATAGTTGCAAAGAAAGGTGGTGAGCGACGAAAAATGTACGGCGATGGAATGACTGCCGATCTTTTGGCACTGAGTGCTGGCTTGTGAAGACTGAATGTGAAGTTTTTTACAACTTTCATCGATATAAGAAATAAGGAGGCTTCTGGCGCTCAGTGAGGACAACTGTACGTTTCACCGTCGGGTGGATTTAACGGTAATTTTACGCACCGTTAACGTTACCAGGACAAAAAACGTTTACAATGAAATCATCAACGGAGGAAAGGGCTGAACTTATGGCGATTTGGCAAGTAAGTCTCGATACGAGAGAAACTACTCAATATCGAAAATGGTTGAAAAGTCGCGGTTTCATCTCAGCAAACTATTTCTCGAGCAACGGATTCGACCTGGCAGAAATGCGCAAAATGGCTAAAGCAGGGAAAATGGATGCAGTTCGCTGCGTCACCGGACAATCTGTTCGGTGGTATTATCCCGAACATCAGGCGGAATTAGCCCGACTCAAAGGAGAGCTTTCCTAACGAGTGGAAATTTTCGATGATGGAGGATGAAAAAATGGCGTTGGTAATGGAACGCCGGTTATATTGCAACAGAAGAAAAACCTCTTCAGCGGTTTTTCTTCTGTTATACCAGGGAATAAAAACGCAGCGTTATGAAAAACGGTTTGCGTGTTTTTTATTTAGGCGGAAATTCGTGTGCCATCGGCAATATGAAAGCGGCAGAACGGTATGTGGTGTGATCCGACAACGCATATGGCGGGGGTACATTTGGTTCAAAGTTTGGTTTGGTCTTCTAACGGAGAGAAGTCGGATTTTTGCAGGAGTCGACTGGCAAAATGTCGAAGGTGTGGTGGATGAAGAGTCAAGGTGCGATTATAGAGATAGAATGGTGGTGAAAGGACCTTGAAATGGTCTGGACGGTTCCGGTTTTGGCTCAGTCTGGCTTTACTGGCAGCAATTTGCCAATGGAACTGTCCGGGCCTGGCTGCTGACAGTGAGAATACGCTTCGCGTGGTAATGGATGACAACTATCCGCCCTATGTATTCCGAAACCAGACAGGCGCTTTGGAAGGAATTCTTGTGGACCAATGGAAACTCTGGGAAGAGAAAACCGGCGTTGCTGTAAAAATCTTTGCCGGCGACTGGGGTGAATCCATCGAAGCCATGCGGCAAGGGCAATTTGATGTCATTGATACCATTTTCATCAGCGAGGAGCGACAACGCTTTTTAGATTTTTCACAACCGTATGCCACTCTTGACGTTGCTATCTTTTTCCATCGGAATATTTCCGGAATTAATGGGATCGACTCGCTAAAAGGTTTTCGGGTGGGTGTTAAACGGGGTGACTATATTACGAACTTACTCCGGCAACGGGGAATTACCGACTTGGTGGAGATGGGCAGTTATGAGGCGATGATTCAAGCGGCGCAGAACCAGCAATTAGTGGTATTTGTCATGGATAAACCACCGGCGCTTTATTATTTATATAAATTGGGGCTGGATAAAGAATTCAGATATTCACCGGCGATTCATACCGGCGAGTTTCATCGGGCGGTGCGTAAAGGAGACAGCGCAACGCTGACGTTGGTGGAACACGGTTTTGCAATGATTTCCAGCAAAGAATATGCAGTTATCGAAGAACGCTGGCAAGGTACGCCGCTGCTGCGGCGGCTTGGAGAAGCCGCCGGGGGAGCGTTGGTCGCAGTAGCGGTGCTTCTGGCTATTCTTGCGCTGTGGAGTATGATGCTGCGCCGGTCTGTGTCCAGAAAAACACTGGAATTAAATCACTATATTGCTGCTCTGGAGAAAAGTGAAAATCGATTGCGGGGTCTTTTTGATCATATGCAAAGCGGCTTTAGTTATTACCAGCTGATTTTTGATGCAGACGGTACGCCGGTTGACGCTCGATTTTTAGAGGCCAACAAAGCCTACGAGGCGCTCTTCCGGTTTCGCGGCGAAGAACTCATTGGCCGACGGATGACAGAGGTCTTTCCTGATGCGGCCGGCCGCTACCAGGAGGTGCTGCGTATCGTTAATCGCGTGGTGAATACCGGAACACCAGTGACTTTTGAACGATTCAGTCCCAGTTATCACCTGTGGATCCGTTATTCTCTGTATAGTCCGGAAACCGGTTACTTAGCTGTTTTGTCGGAAAATGTCACCGATGCCCGGCGGGCGGAAGAAACCATTCGTGAAAGTGTGGCTCGTTACCGGGCGATCATGCAACAGTCATCCGATGCCATAGCAATTATTGATCTGCAACACCGGTGCCTGTTGGAAGTGAATGATCGCTGGCTGACTATGTTGGGATATGAGCCGGAAGACATCAAAGATCGTTTGGCGGATGAGTTTTTTGTGGAACCGACAGAAACCATTGAACAGATGGTGAAGGAGGTGGTGCAACAAGGTGCGACAGTTGTGACACTGCATCGCAACCGGCACAAAAATGGCCAGATTATTGAGGTGGAACGGTCAGCGGCCGTCATTCGTTTTTCTGGCAAGAAAGTATTAATGGTTGTTGACCGGGATGTATCGGCTCAACGCCGCCTGCAAAGGCAGCTAACAAAGGATCTGATGCTGGCAGCGGATGTTCAGCGGGGGTTGCTGCCGGACTGCTTTTCGGATGCTGTGTTTCGAGTGGAAACCATTTATGAGCCGTTTCATGTGGTCAGTGGTGATTTTTACGATTATGCGTGGGATTATCGCCGTAACCGCTTTTGCGGATTGCTATTGGATGTGGTGGGACATGGGGTGGCCAGTTCGTTGCAAACGCTGGCAGTCAGTGTTCTATATCGGCAAATTGCGGAAAAATCCATGGGACTGGCGGAAAAATTGAAATGGATGAATCGCCATATGTTGCAATACTTTCCGGAAGATATGTATGCAGCGGCGTTGATATTTGAATTTGACATAAAAGATCATACGCTGCATTATGCCACTGCGGGCATTTATGGCTTTCTTTCCGACACGGATGCGCTGCCGACCTGGAATACCAGTCCGGGTTCGCTGCTGGGTATTGACGCGGCGCCGGAATATTATGAACACCAGTTGCCCGTTCAAAACGGCGATGCGTTTTATTTCCTTAGCGACGGCATCCAAGATTTGCTACCCAATCCAGCCCGCTTTAATACCACTGATTTTACCGCGACGGTTAGTAGCCTGCGTCAACTGGTAGCGGGAAACGAGCGGCGGGACGACTGCTCTGCTATTTGTATCCGGGTAGGGGGCGAACGGAAATTCCCCTTGCAAATGATCTTTCGAAAGGAAAAAACAGATCTGGACAAACGATGGCGTTTGCACCAGATGCTGCGGCGGCTGACCGGCGAGGAAGAGCCGAAGGTCTGTGTAGCCTTGGGAGAAGCGATCATGAATGGAATGCAATATGGAACGGAAGTACGGATCCGCATCAACGTGATTGGTGAATGGCTACTATTACGGGTACGTGATAATGGACCCGGATTTGCCGGTAGAGCGTTGGTGGCCCGTTATACCAATGATCAAAGTTTGTACCGGTTTGAAGAGCATTTGCTGGAAGAACATGGACGAGGCATTCCGATCATGCTGGCTTGGACAGACCGGGTAATATATAATCGTGAGGGAACAGAAGTGCTGCTGGTAAAGCACTTGAACCGGGATAGGGACGTACCGGATGAACAACAGAAAGGAGTCTGAACAGTATGAACAGAGTATATGCAATTATGGGGCCGCCGGCTTCGGGGAAAAGTGCCATTGTCAAGGAGGTTTGTCGCTACGGGGTAAAGGAGATGATCAGTCATACCACCCGTAAACCGGAGCGGGGTGAACAAAATGGCGTGGACTATTATTTCGTGACCGAAGAAGAATTAAGCAAAATCCAGTTGGTGGAACGCATTCAATACTCCGGCTATTATTACGCCCTGAGTAAGGACGAAGTCATGAAAACAGTGAAACAATGTCCGGTCAGTGTGGTTGCTGTGGACAGACATGGTATGACGCAAATGAAAAAGATTATGGGCGAGAGAGTCACATCGATTTATATTATGGTGGACAAGGCGACGATCATTGAACGGATTACCGAACAGGGCGGAAATTTGGAACAAATGAAACGACGGATTGAGTATGCGGAAAAAGAAGGAGAATTTGATGACTGGAAAATTGCCGATCATGTGGTAAAAAATACCGGATCACTGGAATTGGCGGCCCGCCAGGTATTGGCAATTATGGGTCTGGTTTTGCCGACGGTACCGGCGAAAGCATAAATGGCTACGGCAAATCCGTAGTATACCGACGCTAAAAGTCGCTTATTACCGTATGTCAATGGGCATTTGCTGATGAGCGGGGTTACTCTTGTCAGCAACAAGAGTAACCCCCTCGTATTTACAGAAAGAGTAATAAAAAGGGAAAAAAGGTTGATTTTCATAGACGACCGGTCTAATATATAAAAGTAACCTAAAACAAATCAAAGGAGGTCATTGGATGAGCGAATTAATAGTGAACAACGAACTGTGCATACAGTGCGGCATTTGTAGTGATGTGTGTCCCACTGGTGTGGTGGTGATGGGAGACCAGGGTCCCCGGGCGGAAGATGCAGATTTTTGCGTGCGCTGTGGACACTGTGTGGCTGTTTGTCCGCAGGGGGCGTTGTCGCATCAAAAAGCGCCGTTAGAAGATCAGCCGGAGATCGCCGCATATCCGGTGCTGGATCCGGAAACAGCGACCCGCTTTTTGCGTTCCCGGCGTTCGGTGCGGGCATATAAACCGGAAAGCGTGCCGCAGGAAAAGTTGGAGCGGTTATTGGATATCGCCCGGTTTGCCCCCACGGGTCATAACACCCAGGGATTATCGTATCTGGTCATCAGCGATCAGGAGACATTACGCAATATTTCCCGGGTAACCGGCGACTTTTTGGTTAAGAAGGCAGAAGATGGCATTTTACCGGAGAAATATAGCCACTTAGTGAAAAAAGTTCGGGCACAGGGAAAGGACATCATTTTGCGGGGGGCGCCTCATCTGCTATTGGCTTTGGCGCCGAAAAGTTTCGCGATTGGTCGCGATAACAGCCGATTTTCCTTTGCCTATACGGAACTGTATGCCACGGCACTGGGGCTGGGTACTTGCTGGGCGGGACTGGTAGAGATTGGCATCAATGCTGAATATGAGCTGTTGTTGCGATTGTTGGATGTGCCGGCAGGGCAGAAAGTGGTTGCAGCTTTGATGGCCGGCTATCCCCGTGTTACTTACTCACGGCTGGCTGATCGTGATCCGTTGCGGGTGACCTGGCGATAAGCGATGTGATAACCTTCAGGTATAGGCAAGGTAAAGACCGGGTGGCTGTGTTTGACAGACGTGCCGGTCTTTACTTTTTGTTAAGGCGTGCTTTGAAAGTTTCTGTGCACTTGATTCGAGGAGAAGAAAATGAAAAGAGGTGGCGTGTGGAACAGGAAAATGCATAAAGATAGGGAATATGTATTTGTGATAATAATAACCTACAGCATGAGAAAAACATTTGCACTTATGAAGAAAAAAGGGAGGCTGCATATGAGTTTTATTGGGAAAATAGGAAAGTCGTTTGTTTTTTCCACGGAACTGGGTGGTATCAATGGTACCGAAATTGACGACAGTATCGCGAAGGCACGGGAATATAAAGGACTGGACGCCATCAACGTTCATGACTGTCCTAACGCCCGCTTGCGGATGAATTCGGTGATGGCGGCGGCTATTTTGCAACGGGAGCTGAATATTACCACGGTTCCCCATTTTACCTGCCGGGATCGGAGCTTGCTGGGAACGCAGGCCGATTTGTTGGGAGCGCACGGGCTGGGCATCCGGGCGTTGTTGCCCACTACCGGCGACGGACCACAGCACGGCCCCTATCCATCCAAAGCGGTGTATGATTACAATTCCGTAAAGTTGATGGAAATCATCCGGGGACTCAATGGGGGAAAGGATGCCATTGGTGAAGAAATCAAAGGGAAGACTTCGTTTGCCATTGGAGCTACCGCCAACCCCGGTGCCGTTAATCTGGAGACGGAAATCGGTAATATGACCAAAAAAGTGGAAGCCGGCGCTGATTTTTTTCAGACGCAGCCGGTGTACGATGTGGAGCAGGCGTTGGCTTTCCTGGCGTCCGCCCGCCGCTTGGGCAAACCCATCCTGTTAGGGATTATGCCGTTGAAAAGCTTAAAAATGGCGGAGTTTGTCAACAAAAATGTGGCGGGAGTAACAGTGCCGGATGCGATTCTGGCAGAATTGTCCCAGGGAAAGACCGGTTTTGAAGTGGCGGGAGAGCTGATTCAGAAAGTGCGCAAAGAAGTGGACGGCCTGCATATTTTTGGTATGGGTGATGTTGCGGTTACCAATCGCTTGGTAGAATTTACTCGGGGGCTGGGGTAAAAAAACAAGCCGGCTGATTCGCGTCGAAAGCCAGATGAATCCCGACGCCCGGTAGAAAACGGAAAGAATAAACGGTTCGGCAGCGTGCCGGACCGATTTTCTTTTTTACCCGGCGGCCAGCATCAATCCGGCGGATACATTTCCCTCATATTGGGCAGGAGATGAGTCAGGGCCGGCGAAGTAAAACAGGAAGATACAGACAGGAGTGAGTAATGTGGAACAGCAAATCATAGAACGGTTTATGAATTATGTACGGTTTGACACCCGGTCTGACAGTGAGCAGGCGGCTTGTCCCAGTACGCCGGGGCAACGGATATTCGCTAGGCATTTGGTCCGGGAAATGGGAGACTTAGGTTTGTGCGATGTACAGATGGATACGAACGGTTATGTCACAGCCACTTTGCCGGCCAATATTGATATTCCGGTAGCCGCCATCGGTTTTATTGCCCATATGGATACCAGCCCGGACATGAGTGGCACTGGTGTCACCCCCCAGGTTGTGACAAATTACGACGGCGGCGATATTATACTTAACGCGGCGAAGGAACCGGCGGTGGTTTTGTCTCCCCAGGATTTTCCAGAGCTTGTGAACTATCGGGGGGGAACGCTGATCACCACGGATGGTACTACTCTGCTGGGGGCTGACAACAAGGCCGGAATTTGCGAAATCATTACGGCAGTCGAATACTTGTTGGCGCATCCGGAAATACAGCACGGACCCGTTCGGATCGGGTTTACGCCTGACGAAGAAATTGGTCGGGGCGCCGATTTATTTGATGTAGCAGGTTTTGACACGGCTTTTGCTTACACTGTGGATGGCGGAGAACTGGGTGAGCTGGAATATGAGAATTTTAATGCGGCAGAAGCCCGGATCCGGATCTGTGGTCGTAATGTCCATCCGGGTTCGGCGAAGAACAAGATGATTAACGCGTTGCTGCTGGCAATGGAATTGCATAGTATGCTGCCGGCGGCGGAAGCGCCGGCCCATACCGAGGATCATGAAGGGTTTTATCATTTAAATAAACTGTCCGGCAATGTGGAAGAAGCGCAGCTTATATATATTATTCGTGATCATGACCGAAAAATTTTTCTCGCCAGGAAAGAACGAATGGGAAAAATAGTGGCTTATATGAATGACCGCTATGGGGATAACACCGTGAATCTTAGTTTACGGGATCAATATTTCAATATGAAGGAGCAGATTGAACCGGTATTTCATATTGTGGAACTGGCGAAAAAGGCGATGCTAGCGGCCGGCGTGGAGCCGCAAATCACCCCGGTACGCGGCGGGACGGATGGAGCACGTCTGTCTTACATGGGTCTGCCCTGTCCCAATATTTTTACCGGCGGTCATAATTACCACGGAAAGTATGAGTATATTCCGGTACGATCAATGAAAAAAGCGGTGGAAGTGATTATAAAGATCATCGAATTGCACGCCAGAGGATAAGTTCCGGGCGAACAATAAACATGATGTGACGGAAGGGTGGAGGCTATGAACGCCAGCGAACGGTTACGACTTTTGCAAGAGTTTAACGGACCCCCGTTTCAGCCGGATTATTGCCGGGACGAATTTTTACATGAACTGTTTCAGGAGAGTGTTACTGTACAGCCGGAAAAAATAGCGGTCGAGTGTGGGGCGGAGCGGCTAAGCTATCGGGAACTGGACCAGCGCAGCACACAAATGGCCCATTATCTGCGGCGTCAGGGATTTTGCGCCGGGGACTACGCCATACTGATGCTGGATAAAACCGAGCAGTTGTACATTGCCATGATTGCGGTGATGAAGGCTGGCGGAGCGTATGTGCCGGTAGATTTGTCTTTCCCTATCGAGCGGGTGGATTTTATTATTCGTGATTCTGTCGCCCGCATTTGCATTACTTCTCAGGTTGTATGGGAAAAGGCAGGTTGCCAGTTGGCGGACACCGGTGTGGCCACGTTTTTTGTTGAACAGGAAAAAACCTTGACGGCGGGGGAAAGTGTTCAGCCGCTGTTGCCGGAACAAATCGGTCTTGACCGGCATGCCCTGTTTTCTCCGTGTTACATTATTTATACGTCGGGAACCACCGGCCGGCCCAAAGGATGTATCATTGACCACCGCAACATTTGCAATTATGTGCGTGGTGCCACCGTTACCTACGGTATCAAACCGGATGACCGCATCCTGCAATGTGCTTCCATCGCGTTTGACGCGTCATTGGAAGAAATTTGGATGGCGTTGGCCAATGGCGGTACGCTGATTCCCGCCACTAAGGAGATTATGCAGTCCGGTTCCCGATTCGGGGAGATGCTGACCGAACGAAACGTGACCGTATTATCCTGCTCGCCCACGTTATTGTCCATGGCGGAAGGGGACATGGAAACGGTTCGGGTGATCATTCTTGGCGGTGAAGCGTGCCCGCATGATTTGGTCAAACGCTGGTACCGGCCGGGACGGACCCTGTATAATTCCTATGGCCCGACCGAAGCCACGATTGTCGCCACTGTTGGCGTGCTGCACCCGGAACAGCCCGTGACGATTGGCCGGGCACTGCCCAATTACCAGACGTACATTGTTGACGAAAAGCTGGAGCTGGTGGCTCTCGGTGAGGAAGGTGAGCTACTGATCGCCGGTCCGGGGGTGTCGCGGGGTTACCTGAATATGGACGATCTGGATTTACGCAAATTTATTGTGACTAACAGGATCAGCGGGGAACCATTGTGTCTGTACCGGACGGGTGATTTGGCCCGTTTTACCGCGACCGGCGATATTGAGTATCTGGGGCGTAGCGACGATCAGGTAAAATTACGGGGCTTCCGGGTGGAATTGTCGGAAATTGAATCGGTATTGATGCAAGATGCGGCTATCCAGACGGCAGCGGTGGCTCTGCATCCTGATGGTCAGCAACTGGCCGCTTACGTGGTGGTGAGGGAAGGGAAAAGCATCGATTATAAAACGTTGCGGGAGACGCTGAAGAAGCGGTTGCCGCCGTATATGATCCCGGCTTGGATGGATGAGGTGTCAGGTTTGCCCACTTCGGTCAGTGGCAAGGTTAACCGTAAACAGTTGCCGGCGGCCCAGCATCCGTTCGTGGATGACCAGCGGCAGATCGTGGCGCCCCGTTCACCGGTGGAGGAACAAGTGGCGGATATCTGGAAGGATGTGTTGAAATTGTCGGTCGTATCGGTCACCGATGATTTCTTTTATGATCTCGGTGGTCATTCGCTGCTGGCAGCCGGTGTGGTTTCCCGGTTGCGCAAATGCAAGGAGTTTGCCGGAGTGGCCGTTGGCGATCTATATAAGCATCCCACCATAGAAAGCCTGGCCGGATATTTAGCAACACTTGCGCCGGTGGATCCATTGGCCGCTCGTCCTGCGTTTCGGCAAGCCGCCGGTGGTGCGTACTGGGCATGCGCCGTTGCGCAAGGGGTGTCGCTGATCTTTTTTTCTGCGCTGAATTTTTGGCAGTGGTTGGGATCGTTTGTGCTGTTTGCTTATTTTATCGCGGCCGATTATGATGCGTTGCCGGCGACGCTGGCGGCACTGAGTTTGTTTACCGTGACATTGCCAATGCTGTTTGTTGCCGCCGTGTTGATCAAATGGCTGTTGCTGGGTCGTATCCAGTCCGGTAGCTATCCTCTTTGGGGTGAATATTATTTTCGTTACTGGTTTGTCCGGCAAATGGTACGGTCACTGCCGATACAGTTTTTTGTCGGCAGCCCGCTGCTGAACTGGTTTTACCGCTTGATGGGGGCTGATATCGGTCAGGGTGTATACCTTGGATCCGCGGATCTGATCGCCTTTGATCTGCTGACAATCGGTGCCGGTTCCACCGTTGGTACCGGCAGCAGCGTGAATGGCGCCTGGGTCGATAGGGGTATGCTGCATTTGGCACCGATTGTTATCGGCGAAGACTGCACTGTCGGCAATCGATCCGTTCTGTCCGGCAATAACCGGCTGGAAACCGGCGCTGCATTGGGGGATTTATCATTGCTGCCGGAAGGGGTCAGCATCCCGGCCAATGAATTGTGGTCGGGATCGCCGGCGAAGTTTCAGTCGGTCGTCCACTTAACGGAAAAACGGCCGGTGCGCTGGTCGATGTCAGTGGTTGCGGTTTTTCTGCTGGGAGCATTTACGCTGCCGGTCATCGTGGAAGGCGTTTATTTTCCCTGGCTGATTCTGGTAGAGGGGATACTGGAATTGCCCGGCGTTTTCGGCGGCTGGTTTCTGCTGGCGCCCTTTTTGGCGTTGGCGTATATCCTCACGCTACTGATTGCGGGTACGGTTGTCAAATTCTTGTTGTGCTTTGATATGCGGGAAGGGCGTTACCCGGTGAACAGTGTGTTTTATTTGCGATACTGGCTGTTTATTCAGGTCTTTCGGCATATTGAAAGCTTGCTGGGCGGTTTGTTTGGCACTGTGTATACCCGACGCTGGCTGATGAGTTTGGGTTTGAAACTGGGACCCGGAACGGAAGCTTCTTATGTACGGGATATCGTGCCCGGCATGCTGGAAACGGGTGCCGGCTGTTTTCTGGCGGATGATGCCAGCCTCAGCGGAGCGACTATCGATAATGGCTATTTGTATTTAAAAAAGACGCGCATCGGCGATTATTCTTTTATCGGCAACAGTGCCAGCGTGCCGGCGGGTAGCACGGTTGGCAGCGGCTGCCTGGTTGGCGTTTCCGGCGCTGTATTCCCGGAGAATCCATTGCCGGATGGAACCGCTTGGCTGGGATCTCCGCCGCTTTTTCTGCCCAACCGGCAGAAAGTGGAGCAATTTGGTGAGGAACAAACCTTCCGGCCGTCGGCGATGCTACTTTGTCAGCGGTATATCATTGATTTTGTGAAAATTTTGTTGCCGAGTACATTGTTTATATTGCTGGCGGTGCATATTATCGACCTGCTGCTGATGCTGATGGAGAAAGAATGGAGCCTGGCTTCGCTGGTGCTGCTGTTTCCCGGGCTTTATATCGGTGCCGGTGTGCTATGCATACTGATTTTCTGGATTTTAAAAAACATTCTGGTTGGACGTTATCAAGTGGGGATGCATCCGCTCTGGAGCCCTTTTGTCTGGGTGTCAGAACTATTAACCGGTCTGTACGAGGACCTGGTGGTGCAGTTTTTCTTTAATTCCCTGTTAGGAACCCCTTATGCTGTTTGGGTTTGGCGGCTGTTCGGAGTTCAGGTGGGACGGCGTTGCTATATCGACACCAGTTGGATCACCGAGTTTGATCTGGTGGAAATCGGTGATGACGTAGCGTTAAACGAAGAAGCCGGTTTGCAGACCCATTTGTTTGAAGACCGGGTCATGAAGCTGGGGCGGGTCCGGATCGGCGACCGCTGCACTGTGGGATCGGCGGCAACCATCCTTTATGACACGGAATTGGAGGATGATGTGACGGTGGGAGACCTGACGCTGATTATGAAAGGAGAGATGCTGCCGGCCGGTTCCAGTTGGCAGGGACTGCCGGGGCAGCCGCTGGGAGATGGCAAGACGGGTGCGTAGTTCGTGTATGAAGACGGTATGAAACTAGAAAAGAGACCCATTATTATAGGTCTCTTTTCTAGTTTCATACCGTCAGGGAGTGGATAGATAATCCCAAAGCAACATGAAATTCAGGGCGGTCACCAAGGCACCGGTCAGCCACAACAGCAGACGCAGACGCAAAGAATTGGCATGGCGGCCCATGATCGCCGGTGACGAGGTAAGGCGGATTTGGGTAAAGATCGTCAGCGGCAACTGGATACTGAGCAGCATCTGAGAAACGACCAGACCCTGGAAGGGGTCGGTAATGAATAAAATGATCAGCAGCGCGGAGCCGTAAGTTAAAAGAACACCCAGCCAGGAATGACGGTCTTTAATGTTGTAAGGTTCGTCAAACATTCCCGCCATAATACTGCCGCCGGCCATGCCGGCTGTCAGGGTGGAAGAAACACCAGCCAACAGTAAAGCGATGGCGAATACCAACGCAGACGAATGGCCCAGCAAGGGCCGCAACATTTCTTCCGCCTGTTGAAGTTCCGTTACCAGAATGCCGTTACGGAAAAAAACGGCAGCGGCAATCAAAATCATGGCACTGTTAATGGCCCAGCCCACACCCATGGACAATAAAGTGTCAAGAAATTCATAATTAAGCTGCTTTTCGATCACGGTATCGTCTGCCAGGTTCCACTGCCGGCTTTGAATCACTTCGGAATGGAGAAAGATGTTATGCGGCATCACCACGGCTCCTAAGACACTCATGATTACCGCCATGGAACTGGGAGGAGCCTGGGGGGTTACCCAGCCGCCCAAAGCTTCCGGCCAGGAAATTTGCACCAGGCTGATTTCAAACAAGAAAGCCAGGCCGATTAACGAGACGAAGCCCATGATCCAGCGTTCCAGGCGTTGATAGGAGTTGTTCCAGAGCAGTCCGCCGCACAGAATGGCCGCCATCAGGGAACCGAGCTTTAATGGCAGCCCGAACAACATATTGAGTGCGATGGCCGCGCCGAGAATCTCGGCCACGGCGGTGGCCGCCGCTGCCGCGACAGCGGATAGAAGGACTGGCCGGGATACAAGGGCGGGCAGGTGGCGGTTGGCGGCTTCTGACAGGCAAAGGCCGGTGACAATGCCCAGATGTGCCACGTTGTGTTGCAGTAAAATCAGCATCAGTGTCGACAGAGTAACCATCCACAACAGTTTGTAACCGAACTGGGATCCGGCAGCCAGATTAGCGGCCCAGTTTCCGGGGTCGATAAAGCCCACTGTGACCAAAATTCCCGGTCCGATGTATTTCAAAAGTTCACGGGCTCGGAAATCTGTCGGATGAACTTCCTTTAAAAAAAAATCGCGGATATGGTCAAACATGAAATTTCCTCCTAATATCCAGAAAAAATGAATTAATAGTGGAAGCTGAAAGTTAATTGTTTGTAAATAATCGGTTTTGAAGAATGTGTTTTCGTTGACGAATTGCTCAAAAAATGATTAAATTAAAAAATAGGATTTTCAGTAGCAGGGACGCGCTGACGGCAAGAGATATCGTTATTTAGAGCCGTGGATGCACCTGCTTTTTATTGTGCAGAAAGCTAGGTTTTGATTATATCGATAATTATACACCGGATTGGTGCGGACTGTAATGGTTTAAATAGGCGGCTACATAAGGAAGGAAGATATGTATATGCGAAAGTGGATCATAGCAGGCGGAATATTATTGTTGTGCAACTTACTTCCAATCAGTGCAGGTGCTGAGCCCAAACCCGTATTTTCTGGTCATATTATTGCGGAAAACATGAATGCCATTGGCTATCCGGCCCAGTTTTTGGGGACCGTCCGGCTGGGTATGGATATGGATCTTTCCCAATATAGCTTTGTACATTTGCGCGGCGTTGTTGATCAGATTGATTTGAATAATTGCGGATTGCCTGTGCGTTCAGGGATAGATCAGGGACATATAGGCTTTCGTTTCAAAAATGGCGAGGTTAGGCTGGGCAAGCAGTGGCTGTATTTTGGTAAGGGGTTGTTGGCGGATGTTAATGTAAACCGTGTGGCTCAAGTTACCGCTACCGCCGATAATGTGAAACTGACGACGGTTGTCGGCAAAGATTTGACTATTGCTGAAATTGGCGTAACGGGGAAAGTGACCAACTTTGGTATCAGCTATAAAGATGCGGGTCCTAATATTAGTCAGGCGTACCGCAACGAGGGTATCTCCGATGTTTACGGTAACCCTTCCGGTTACGATGACCGTTCCTGGGCTGTTTTCTGTGACACGCGCGTGTTTAATAACGGTCGGTGGAGCTTTGTCTACGTACGCAATAATAATGAACAAACCGGGTATATGACAGAAGTGAAAAAAGGGCAATATGCTTTGTCCTACCGCAATGTCGAAGCGCGGGCCATCAATGCCGACTGGGCTACCAGTGCA
>DATMYQ010000361.1:0-26106 GCA_035560935.1 Patescibacteria group bacterium
ATTCATGATGCGGTCAGAGATAAAATACGGAATCACAGCTGGCCGGGAAATGTCCGTCAATTGGAAAACGCGATGATTTATGCGACGAACGTCTGTCATGATAACCTGATTACGCTGGACTGTCTGCCGGAAGCCATCTTAAGAGAGAAGGCTGGCCTGGCCGTGGAAGCGGAAAACGCCCCGTTGTCGATGGAGGGATGGGAACGGACCGCTATAAAAATTGCGCTGATGCGGACGAATAATAATATTCCCCTGGCCGCTGAGTTGTTGGAAGTATCCAAAGCCACTTTGTATCGTAAGATCAAAGACTACAATATAAAAACCTGAATTTAAAAACAAACAGCCTGAGTCCTATCGTCAGAGGGACTCAGGCTGTTTCATTTTTAAACTGGCATTCTCAAATTTAAACGGACCGGGATGGCCGGATATTTTGCAAAACCTGTGGTGACGGCCTTTCCGGGACAAAAAAAAGTTGGTATAAAACTTGCTGAATAAGAATACGGCGAAAGGCTGCGTTGTGGGCTGCGCCGGCTTCTTCACCGAAATGGCCGGGGAAGCATCCCGGGACGCAAATGGGCGACAACAAGCAGAGCCGGAAAAATCTAAAAGGAGGTGGGCAGTGCAGGTTATGTAAACGAGAAGGCAAACCTGATCATTTACCGGGAGAGGAGAAACACAGATGAAGCGATTTATGCTGAAAAGAAGAGATTTTATTAAAGCAACGGCTGTAACCGGGATCGCGGCGGCGTTCAGCGGTTCTTTGAAGGGATTGACGCGCGGAGAAGCGGCAAAAGAAGCGACCGGCACAGCGGAGACAAAGATTATCCGGACGTGTTGCCGGGGTTGCATCGGCAAATGCGGCATTCTGGCGCATGTGAAGGATGGCCGGTTGATTAAACTGGAAGGGGATCCTGATCAGCCGATGACCAGAGGAAAAGTTTGCGCCAAGGGCCTGGCGGGCATACAGGCTTTGTATAATCCCAATCGCAATAAGTATCCGATGGTTCGTGCCGGAAAACGCGGCGAAAACAAATGGAAACGCGTTTCCTGGGAAGAGGCGATTGACACCATTGCGCAAAAAATAATGGGAGTTCGCGAAAAATATGGAGCGGAAGCGGTTCTTTGCACTACCGGCGGCGGCGGGAACCCGGAATTCGGCAGCGTCAGAAGGTTTGCCAGCGTATTTGGCACGCCGAACTGGTTCGAGCCGGGTGCACAGCAATGCTATATGCCGCGCACTGTCTGTTATAACATGATTTATGGAAATACCGACATGAAATATCAGACCACCAGCATCGCCGACAGCGAGGCGCATGAAATTTATTTTTACGATGATACGCCGATGAAAATGTTAGTGCTGTGGGGGACGGCTCCCGCATATAACAGTCCGTCGCAGGGGGGGCGGGCCGTTGTCGAACTGCGGGCGCGCGGTGTCAAGACGGTGGTGGTCGACCCGCGTTATACGGCTGACGCCGCTAAGGCGGATGTCTGGCTGCCGATACGACCGGGCACCGATGTGGCGCTGGCACTTTGCTGGATTAAATACATTATCGAACACAAACTCTACGATGAAGAAATCGTGATGAAATGGTCGAATCTGCCCTTCCTGGTCAACACGGAAACCAAGATGTGTCTGCGGGAAAGTGACATCATGCCGGGCGGCGATTCCGAGACCTACGTGGTGTGGGATAAAAAGACGAACTCTGCCAAAGCGTTGTCCTATCCGTGGGATGACGCTCTCGATCCGGAGCTGTTTGGCGCGTTTATGGTCAACGGAGTAGAATGCAAAACCGGTTTCCAGCTTTATAAGGAGCGCTGCGAACCGTTTACTATGGCAAAAGCGGCAGAAATTTGCTGGCTTGATGCGGAGATGATCGAAAAAGCGATCAAAATCTATGCCCAGGGACCCGGCGGTCTCTGCCTCGGCGTTGCCACCGATCAGAACCCTCAGTCGGCACAGGCGGCCATGGCGGCCTGCGCGCTGGATTTAATGATGGGCTATGTGCAGAAGCCGGGAGCGCTTTTGCAGAACTTCGGCGACGTAAAATTTGCCGACTCGGCGGTTTCACCACTGTACAAATTGTTGCCGGCGGAGCAATTTCGAAAGCGTCTGGGCGGGGCCGAATACAAGGGGGCCAACTCCTGGGGATCCTGCCATAGCCCGACGGTTCTTAAAGCGATCAAGACGGGAGATCCTTATCCGGTCCGGGCCTGGCTGGAACGTTCCGGCAACAAACTGGCGATGCTCGGCAATGCCTCGTCCTGGATTGAAGCCTTTGACAAGATGGAATTCATCGTTCACATGTACATGTATCCTACCTCGTTCTCGGCCTATGCTGATGTTTTGCTGCCGACGCAGGAGTGGCTGGAGTCGGATTATGTCGTTCCACCGCTGAATATGTTGTTTGTCCGGCAGGCGGTTACACATACTTATGAGACTATGAACGAGACGGTGATCTGGGCCAAAATCGCTAAACGGTGCGGTGAATTGGGGCATCAGGCCTGCCAGGATTCTTTCGATCCGGTGAAGACGGCGCCGGAGCAGCCGTACTGGAATTCGATGGAGGAATTCCTTGACTATAATTGTAAACTCAAACTGGGAATGACGTTTAAGGAGCTTGCGCAGCGAGTCCCTTACGAAGCGATGCCCATTGAAAAATGGCGAAAATATTACACGTACAAAGAGATTGATCCGAAAACCGGAAAACCGAAAGGTTTCGGCCGACCAAGTAAAAAACTGGAGATTTATGGGGAAGCGTTTATCACCCTGGCGCGTACCGGAGCGCCCTACGCTCCTTATTCGTTGCCGCCGGCTTCCAAAGATTACGATCCGCTGCCCTATTTCGCCGAACCTTACGAAAGTCCGCTGCCGGGCAGTGAACTGGCCAAGAAGTTTCCGTTGGTCATGACCAACGGCCGGCTGCCGTATTATCATCATGGAACCTTGCGGAATGTGCCCTGGCTGCGGGAAATTTACCCCGTTCCGGAAATATGGGTGCATCCGAAAGCCGCGGCGAAATATGGCGTGTCGCAGGGCGACTGGGTTAATGTGGAATCGCAACGGGGAAAAATCAAGGCAAAAGCCTGGGTAACGGAGGGCATTAATCCCGGCGTCGTTTATATGGAACGGTTTTGGACGCCGGAAACCCTGAACACCGACACCCACGGCTGGAAAGAAGTCAACGTCAACGTGCTTTCCAAGAACGATGCGCCGTTTAACGACGTGATCGGCACGTATACGCTGCGCGGCTATCTGGTCAGCATATCGAAAGCCGATGGGCCGCCGAAAGGCGTTTGGCAGAAACCAGAGGAGTTTAAGGCCTGGTTGCCTGAACCGTCTGACCCAACTCCTTTGAAAGATAAGGAGGTGTGATGATGTCACAAAGAACAATGGTTGTGGACCTGGATCGCTGTTTTGGCTGCAAATCCTGTGAGGTGGCCTGCAAACAGGAAAACGGAGTGGCGCTTGGCTGTACGTGGAATAAAGTGTTGACCGTGGGACCATCCGGAACGTATCCGAAAGTGGAAATGTATTATTTGCCGGCCATGTGCCAGGAATGTAAGGATGCGCCGTGCGTTAAGGCCTGTCCGACCGGCTCATCTTATAAGAATAGCGACGGAGTCGTCCTGATCGATAAAGAAAAATGCATCGGCTGCCGATATTGCATGATGGCCTGTCCCTATGGAGTCCGTACTTTCAACGAAGAGACAAAAGTCGTGGAAAAATGTACGCTCTGCACCCAACTGCAGGCGGTAGGCCAAGAACCGGCCTGTGTCAAAATTTGCCCGGCCAAGTGCCGGTTCGTTGGCGACAGCGATGATCCGAACAGCGAAGTGGCCAAAGTAATCAACGCTGCCGGCAGCGACAGCGTGCACGGGTTGCCGGATGTGGGAAACAAACCTTCCACCCGGTATATTCTGCATCGCAAGACAGCCACCTGGAAGGAGTGATAATATGAGTATTCAATGGCCGTTAGTTTTCTTTACACTGTTTGTCGGCTTAGGCTGCGGAACCTTTGTGGGATCGGTGCTGCTGACGGAGTGGGCGGGTAAGGCAAAGCAAATCCGCACGATCAGTTCGATGATCGCCATTGTGGCGTTAGGTATCGGCGGGATAGCCAGCACTCTGCATCTGGGACATCCGGAACGAATGTTTGGCGCGCTGGCTCACCCGACATCGGGAATCTTTATGGAATCAACGATGATTTTTCTACTGGGTCTCACGATAGTGGTTTATTTGCTGGCGATCCGGCGTAATGCTTCTGAACCGGTTTGCAAAAGCATTGGAACCATCGGGATAGTTTTGGGGGTGGTGCTGGCCTTTGTTAATGGGGATGCCTATGTGATGGCGTCCATTCCTGCCTGGAATACGTGGATCTTACCGGTGCTGTATGTGATATCGGCGGCTCTGATGGGATGTTTCAGCACCGGAATCCTGATTGCACGTGCGGAAAACGCCGATGCAACGGCGCTGGCAGTGATCAAGAAAGCGGCGCTGGCCATACTGGCCATTCAGACCGTGCTGTTGGCTGCCTATTTAGGACATATTGCCATCGCACCTTATCCGGATGCGACCCGGTCAATGGCGCGCATTTTAACCGGTAATCTGGCATTGCTTTTTTGGGGCGGACTGGTGCTGGCCGGGCTGTTGGCCCCTGCCGCGTTGATGACCCGGTTTTACATGAATAAGGCGCGGAATATCTCGGCGCTGGCGACGGTTCAACTGGGGCTGGCCTGCGTTTTGGTCGCCGGAGTTGCCTTTCGCGTGTTGATGTTTTCTGTCGGAAGCAGTGTCAGACAGTTCTTTTAAATAATGAAAGACGGGGAAGAAACGAGCGCTTTCTTCCCTGCCTTTTACGACAAAGAGGGAGAAATAAAATGGAAACAACATCAGAAGAATACTTGGCGCTGATCTCAAACCGGGAACATCTGTACCGCTTTCTGGGACGGATATATAAAGTGGAAGCCGATCAAACCTTGCTGGAGCAAATGAAGGGGATGTGTTTTCCCGACGAGTGTGAAGACGAGGAACTGGGTGAAGGCTTCCGGATGCTGTCAGAATCGTTGCGAAGCCTCGGCGGCGACCCGGTGACGGATCTGGCGGTGGACTATGCGCGGGTGTTTCTCGGTGCGGGAATCGTCGGCGACGACGCTGCGTATCCGTACGAGTCGGTTTATACGAGCCCGAAGCGGCTGATTATGCAGGAGGCCCGGGATCAGGTGCTGGCGGCTTACCGGGAAAAAGGCCTGAATAAATCAGAAATGATGGACTTTCCCGAAGATCATATCGCCCTGGAATTTGAATTCATGGCCCATTTGTGCCAGGAAACACAAAAAGCGGTAACGGCTCAGGATTGGCCGACGGCCATGGCCTGTTTTAAAGATCAGATTAAATTTCTTTCCCAGCATCTCTGGAACTGGATTCCCGGGTTTTGCAGCGATGTGGAGAAGTTTGCCGGGACGGAGTTCTATAGAGCGGTGGCGAAAATTACCCATGGCTATTTGCGGTTGGAGCGTACGATTCTGGAAGAGGTGATTGCAGAAACTGCGGGAGAAAAGGCGCTAAAATGCTGATGTCCATCGACGGAACATCGAATTCCCTGGCGAAATTCCAACGCTTACTCGCCGGTATGCGGCCTGTATTTGACGATTTCGTAATAAGCGAGGCCTCAGTGAATGAGCCAATACGAAGGTGAAAAAGTACAAAACCAGATGACAAAATCAGCCGGTACCACACGGCGCGGGTTTTTGAAAATTACCGGTAGCACCTGCGCCTTGCTGTTCGGCCTTGGCGGAATGGAAATAATTCTGCCCCGGTCGCCTCTGCTTCGCCCTCCGGGAGGGCAGGACGAAGCAAACTTTATTTCCCGCTGCCTCCGCTGTGACCGTTGTCGAAGTGTTTGCCCCACTCATGTGATCGGTCTGGCGAATTTGTCGGACAGTATCCTGGAGGCACGCACCCCGGTGATGAAGTTTCACTTAGGGTTCTGTAATTTTTGCCACCAGTGTGTCAAGGTTTGCCCCACCCGGGCGTTGCAGCCTTTTGACATCAAAACGGTGAAAATCGGCGTGGCGGCGGTAAAACAAAACATCTGCATTGCCTGGGATTCCGGCGGTTGCATGGTTTGTATGAATGCCTGCCCTTATCATGCAATTACCCTGGATCGCCAGAACCGCCCCGTGGTCGATTCTCAGCGGTGCAACGGCTGCGGCATTTGCGAAAAAGTTTGTCCGGCGCTGGTGCTGCGTTCATACATCGGCGGCAAAGTCCGGGGCATAGAAGTTACACCGCTCGCCAAGAGAGGCGGGGAAGCACATGAATAAGAACAAAACAAGGACGCTGCGGATGGCAACAATGGCGACCGCAACCGGCCTGGTCGTTGTCGGCGCCATTCGAAATGCCGGCACGGGGTCTTTTTCGGCTTTCGGCATCGAGAATGTGGCGGCGATTTGTCCGTTGGGGACCCTGGAAACGGCGGTTGCCAGCCGGGATATTATGCCGACGATGCTTATTTCTTTTCTGGTAATCGCCGCTTTGACCGCTTTACTGGGACGTGTTTTCTGCGGTTGGATCTGTCCCGTTCCTTTGGTGCGGAAAATACTGACCAACGAAATCGATGAAGGCCAGCGAGCGGTGGAGAATAGTGCCGCTCCGTCTGCTGCGGCGATAACAATTCTGGAAAATGAAGAAAAAACAAAATCTTTCCGGGCGCCGGCGGGCTCCGATGCAGCGAGGAATTATCAGTCGGGGTTGGTTGTTCTCGGGATAACCATCGGATCTTCCGCTATCTGTGGTTTTCCCGTATTCTGTCTCATCTGCCCAATCGGATTGATCGTTGCGACTTTGCTGGCACTGATCCGTCTGATCCATTTTAACGAACCGACGTTTGACCTTGTTATTTTCCCGTTGGTGGTGGTTGCTGAGCTGATGCTGATGAAAAAGTGGTGCAGCAAATGGTGTCCCGCCGGAGCGCTGCTCAGTATCTTCAGCAAATTCAACCGTAGTCTTGTGCCGGTCGTGGACCGCTCTCTCTGCCGGGAAGAAAGTAGTGACATTCATTGCCAGCGATGCCGGAGCGCCTGCAGCTTTGATGTGGATATTAAAAATGGCAGCGGGGCCGGTGACATCAGTGATTGTACCAAGTGCAGAGAATGTGCGGAAGCCTGCCCGGCGCAAGCGATCCGATTTCCCTGGAGGTGAACGAAGAAATGCTGTCTCAGATTGAACTGCTGGCCGCAGCCTGTACAAAACTTGATAAGCAAGGTCTTGCTGTGCTCCCGAAACGCTGTCTGCGCAGTCGCCATCTGCAGAGCACCTGTCGGGTTTGTTCTTCGGCCTGTCCCAATGATGCCATAAGCTGTGAGGAGGGTCTGAACCTGACACCGGAAAAGTGCACCGGCTGCGGCGCCTGTACTGCGGTTTGTCCCAGCGGCGCCCTGGCCGCCAAGCTGCCTTCCAACCAAGAAGTACACCCTCTGGTGGCGGCCCATGTGGAACGATCGGGAGCGGTTGCTTTTGCCTGTGAAACCTATCTCAGCGCTCATCCTGACGAGCGACAGCGCGTTATCGCCGTGCCCTGCATCGTCCGGTGCGATGAATCCGTGCTGGTGGACGCGGTGCTTCGCGGCGCCGCCAGCGTAACCCTGATCAATGCGGCCTGTGCGGACTGCCGCCAAAATAAGGTTTGTGAACAAGCCCGGACAACGGCGGACACGGCAAAACGATTGCTGGAATCCTGGAACTATCCGGCGGTGTTTATGCTCAGCCCCGTGATTCCGGCGACGGTCAAAGCTTTGCCTAAGCCGGGAAATGTGGCCGGCGGGATGTCCCGCCGCAATTTCCTCACCGCGTTTACGCGAAAAAGCGAGAGCCTGGCGACACAGATGCTGCCGGAAATCATCAGTGCTGCCGTAAACAATAACCCAGACAATACTGACGAGCTGGCGAATCCAATGGAGGAACCCAAACATTTGCCGGCGAAATGGTGTTCGCTGCGACAGTCCATCCGGCAAATTCCGGCGGCGCCGGTAATAGATGATTTTCCAAGCAGCCTTTGGGGAGATATTTGCATTGCCGCGAGCTGTAACGGCTGCGGCGCCTGCGTAGAGGCCTGCCCGACGGCGGCGATTGTTGCTTTCCGTCAGGAGGGAAAGTGGGGAATATCTTTGGATATATCCCTTTGTACGCAGTGTGGTTTATGCAAAGACATTTGCTGCGGCGAAAGCATTACCATGGAATCAACGGTCAGACTGACGGCAGTGCTTGACTCGTCGCCGCGGGTTCTTATTGAAAAAGAACTGACCGAGCTCGACAATCTGCTGGAGGCGCCGGAACAACGCATTACCCGCTTGTTGGGTTGCGCGGTCAAATATTGAACCGGAAATGCTGTTATACGGTGTGAAAAACCGCAAAAAATATGCGGGTTCCGCGTTAAACGAAAAGGGGGTGAAACGATGCTCAACTTTAGTATGCCGGAAGTTGGCGCGATACTGGTCGTGGCTCTCCTTGTATTCGGGCCCGGTAAGCTGCCGGAAGCCGGCAAGGCATTAGGCAAAGGTCTGGGCGAATTAAGACGGGCTGTAGCCGGCGAATTGCCCGGCGATCAGGCAGTAAACGCTGCCGCTAAGACACTGGAAAACAAGGCTGGCGAAGGACGTTAACGAGACCATTTGGATAAGCGCAGTCAGAAAACTGAGCGTTTGACACAAAACAGCCCCAAACTCCTGCCGCATGTTGGCGGGAGCGTTGGGGCTGTTTCGCTTGGCTAAATGTGGCAGCATAAGGTAAAATGCTTATAAGGAAATTTCCGTTCAGACAGGAGAAATGCTATGGAAACCGTAAGTATTGCCGCCTGCGAAACTTATGAATATGAACAAGTGGAAAAAGCGGTTGGGGACTGTCTGTGCCACTTTCCCGCCATGAAAGAAAAGTTGAAAAGCGGTTCGCGGGTGCTGGTCAAGGTCAATCTGTTGAAGAAACATGCTCCCCGGGATGCTGTGACGACTCATCCGGCCGTGGTTGAGGCGATTGTCCGCTATCTTCAGGCCGCCGGCTGCCGGGTGATCGTCGGCGACAGCCCGGGTGGACCCTTTACGGTCAATCGCTTGCGGAGCATCTATAAAGCGGCCGGTCTGATCGAGGTGGCCGATAAAACCGGCTGTGAGCTGAATTATGATGTAAGCGCGGTGAACGTTGTATATGAGCAGGCCTTAAAATTAAAATACCTGCAGGTCATCAAATTGGTGCAGGATGTCGACTTTGTCGTATCGGCGCCCAAATTAAAAACTCACAGCATGATGACCTATACCGGAGCGGTTAAAAATTTGTTCGGTGTGATTCCCGGGTTGATCAAAGCGGAATATCATTTCAAAATGAACAACCCGGAGAATTTCGCGCATCATCTGGTTGATATCTGTGAATATGTAAAGCCGGTTTTTTCCGTGATCGATGCCATTGAGGGCATGGAAGGAGACGGGCCTTCCGCCGGGAAAAAACGTCATACGGGACTGATTATGGCCGCGCTGAATCCGTACGCGCTGGACACGGCGGCAACGCAGATCATGGGGATCAGACCCCTGGACGTACCCACCGTTAAAGCGGCGGCGGCAAGGGGGCTGTTCAGCGGTGAGGTCCGGGATTTGGCGGTGCACGGCATTTCGCTGGCGGATTTGCGTCTGCCGCCCTATACACTGCCGGGTTCGTTGCGGCAAAATTTGCTGGCGTTTGCGCTGCCTGGGTTTGCCGCGAATTATTTTGCCAGCCTGTTGCGGGCCACGCCGGTGTTTCACTACGATCGCTGCATTTCCTGCGGTGACTGCCAGCGGGGATGCCCGGCCGGGGTTATTGATATGAGTTCGGGCAAGCCCGTTCCGGATCTGGACCGGTGCATCCGTTGCTTCTGCTGCCAGGAACTATGTCCCAAGAAAGCTGTTGATATCAAGACCCACTGGCTGTATAGAGCATTATTTCATTAAAAAGAAAGGGTGTTTGACTATGCAACGAGGAAAAGCTTTTTTTCTGGTATTGGTGCTGTTGGCTGTTGTTTCCGCCACCGGGATCTGCGCTGCCCCGGTCGATCAGCAGAACGACCCGCAAATGGATGTCGGGTCCGGGTATTTTGAGATGCCGGAGGCGACCGGCGCCAACGATGAACTATTGCGGGTATACTATTATCGACCGGCCGCATGGCAGTTGGATGGACCGGTTCTGATCGTCATGCACGGACTGAAGCGGAACGCCGCCGATTATCTGGACAACTGGCGGGAACACGCGGAAAACCATCAGGTGCTACTGGTCTGTCCGGAAATGTCGGAACGGAAGTATCCGGGAACCCGCTACTATAATCTGGGAAATGTCGTGGACCAGGAGGGGGCGGCCGGCCTGCTGCAGCCGGAAGAAGAGTGGATATTCCCGGTGATTGACCGGGTTTTTGGCGAAGTGAAGCAGCGCTCCGGGGCCTTACGGGAAGGGTTTGCGTTGTATGGGCATTCGGCGGGGGCGCAGTTTGTGCACCGTTACTTGTTGTTCAGCCGTCAGAGCAAAGCAGAGCGGATTGTTGCCGCTAACGCCGGCTGGTATACCATGCCGGAGGAAACGATTCCGTTTCCTTATGGCGTTGCCGGGTTGAACCTGCCACCGGAGCAGCTGGTCCGGGCTTTTTCCCGTCCGGTGGCGGTGTTGCTGGGAGAAAAAGATACAGATCCCAATCACCGGCTTTTACGCCGGACTCCGGAAGCTGACCGCCAGGGCTTGTATCGTTTGGAGCGGGGCCGGAACTTTTTTCTCACCGCTCAGGAAAAAGCGAATGCCTTGGGTGCTCCTTTTGCCTGGAAGCTGCTGACCGTTCCCAGTGTGGGCCATTCGGACACCGGCATGTCGCAAACGGCCATCCGGGTGATTGCCGGCGAGTTGTAAATTGATTTGCAGAAATTATTATGGGCAAATTGGGAAAATGCACTAAAAAATTCCCGCACGGGAGTTTTTTAGTGCATTTTTTCTGCTTGAATAAAAGAGAATTAAACAGTACCGCCCAGTTCCCGAATCAGCTGTTTAACGTTGGGAATGTCGGAGTCATCCGACGGTGCATATTCTAAAAACAGTTTATATGCTTGGATCGCTTCGATGTAACGTCCTAAATGCCGGTAAACAAAGGCCTTGCTGTAATACGCATTTGCATAGCGGAGGTCGAGTTTAATAATCTGATTATAATCAGCGAGGGCCAAGTCATATTGTCCACTGTCCTGGTGCGCAATGGCCCGGTTATAGTATGCTTCAATGCACTGTGGGTCGAAGTGAATCGCCTGGCTGTAACTTTCTACCGCCAAATCATTCCGACCGGTCACTTTGTAAACAAGACCACGGTTACAATAAGCGTACGCATCCTGCGGATTGATTTCAATCGCCTGATTGAAATCAGCCAGCGCCAATTCATGCTGCTTGTGGCTTTGATAAAGAATACCGCGATTATTATAAGTTTGTGAGTCTTGCGGATTGTATTGAATCGCCAGATTATAATTTTCTAATGCCAACTCATACTGCCCGTTGTTCTGATAAACAAGAGCACGATTATAATAGGCGTCGGCAAACTGTGGGTTAATCTCAACTGCCTGATTAAAATCGGCGAGAGCCAAATCAAATTTTCCGATGCTCATATAGGCACAGCCCCGGTTGCGATAAGGATATTCAAACAGAGGATAGCGTTTCAACGCTTTACTATAAAAAGAAATGGCGCTTCTGTAGTCAGAATGAATATGGGCATCATATCCTTTTTCGAATAATTGAAGAGCAATGAAAAATTGTTCGTTTTGCATCATTTTATTTTTAAACTGCTGCTTCGTATAAGTGGAACTTTGTTGTCGTAACAGCGTGCTTTCCTGTATGAGTTTATCATAAGTATCCCTGATGACCGTTAAGGTCCTCAACTGTTGCTTGTCATTTGTGTGAATATCATTCGTGCTAACAACACAGCGAACGCTCACGCGAAATTCAAGCGTATTATTGTCTGCCTTACTTTGCTTTTCATCAAGTACGGTTGTTTTGATTTGGCCCCAGGCAAATGTGTTCAGTTCATCCGGAGTTAACTGCATATTTTTTACTTCTGGTAGGTTCGCAAGGTATGTGCCCATTTGATCCGCCGCTTTGTATTTCGCGTCAAAGACGGCTTTCGCGAGGGCCACAGAAGGAGTTTCCCCCGCTCCCATGATATAAGTGCCGTCACTGATGATTTCTTTGCTTCCGGCCGAGACCGGCGAAGGAAATAAAAGAATTGTCAGTAGCAATAAACCGGACATCCACTGACAGAACCTTTTAATCATTAACATACCATCACACTCCAAAACATTAATATTGCTTATATATTCCACATAATAAAATCATTTCCTTTGAAATTCAACGCCGCATAAAAGAAAAGCAGGGGACGGTAAACGGGAAATTGTCATAGCAGGATAATGAATCGTTATGGAGAAGATTGTTGTAAAACATTACCGGGAAAGCATGGAGCAAATGCAGGCGCGGGCAGCTGGGGAGAACACTTCTTCTGACAAACAGGAAATATGGAATATGGGACATAGAAATCATTGCGGAGGTGAATGAAATGCAATATTTTTGTGCGCAATGCGGTAAACGGGTCGATGCGACAACAAAACAAGCGAAATGTGACTGCGGCGGCCTTTGGAAACTGGACCACAAGCCGCCAAAGTTCGACATCTCTCTCGTCGACCGGGATACCTGGAGTATTTTCCGTTACCGCGCCTTTATGCCGCTGGCCGGAGAACTATGGCGGGAAATCAGTCTGGGAGAAGGCCTGACGCCGGTCATAGCGTTTAATGAAGATGTTTTGCTGAAAATGGATTATTTTATGCCGACGTTATCGTTCAAAGACAGGGGCGCCGCCGTCCTGATCGCTCACTGCCAGGCTATCGGGGTAGATTCCGTTGTGCAGGACAGCAGCGGCAACGCCGGCAACAGTGTGGCGGCCTACTGTGCAAAAGCGGAAATTGACTGTGAAATTTTTGTCCCGGAAGGAACTTCGCCCAAGAAGATTGATATGATCAAATCCCATAACGCACGAATCAATATTGTTCCGGGGACCAGGGATCAATGCGCCGATGCCTGCCGGGCCAAAGTCGATGCCGAGGGCAAATATTACGCCAACCATGTGTACAACCCGTTCTTCTACGAAGGCACGAAAACTTATATCTATGAGGTGTATGAACAGTTGCGCCGAATCCCGGCCCATCTCTTTGTCCCGCTGGGAAACGGCACACTGTTTATTGGCATTGTCAAAGCGTTGGAAGAACTTCTGGAAAGCGGCGTCATAGAGACCATGCCGCATATTATCGCGGTGCAAAGCGAGCATTGCGATCCTTTCGTAAAAGCGGTGCGGGCCGGGGAAAAAGTTCCGGTCCAAGTCACTCCCGCCCCGACCATGGCGGAGGGGATTGCTATCGGTACCCCCATGCGCGGTGCCGAAATTTTGGAATATATTTATCGATATCATATTGAGATGACGACCGCGCCGGAGAATCGGATTCTGGAAGCCCGAAGAACGCTGGCGGCTAAAGGGATTTACTGCGAACATACGACCGCGGCAACCTACGCCGCTTATCTGAACTATTGTAACGAAAAAGGAAGGACACCGGACTGCCTGATTCCGATGTGTGGCGCCGGCCTCAAATCCGATCACTGATTCGACAGCGGTGTTTGCGATCACTATAAAAATCTGAATAATTGACTATTTACATTTAAATTGAAATGTGCAATAATGAAAACAAATAACGTAGGATGCATGATGTAGTACAACCTATAAAAAAAAGGGGACTTTAGTATGAAAGTGGCATTGGTTTACACGAGTACGACACCGGAACTGATTGAATTGGTAGAAAAAGAAGTGAAGCAGGTGCTTCCCCCGGGTACGGAGATCATCAGCAACCAAGATCCCTCGATTCTGGCAGAAGTCAGAGAGGCGGGATTTGTTACGGCGCCGCCGGCGGCCAGACTGGTTGGCATGTATATGAAAGCGGTCTGCGATGGCGCGGATGCGATCCTCAATCTCTGCTCTTCCGTGGGCGAAGTGGCTGACGCGGCCCAGGACGTGGGGCGGTATACCGGAGTTCCCATCGTACGCGTGGATGAAGATATGTGCCGGGAGGCCGTCCGCCAGGGAACACGCATTGGGGTCATGGCCACGTTGCCCACAACGCTGGCGCCGACCAAAAATACGATTTTACGGGTAGCACGGGAAATGAACAAGCCGGTAGAATTAGTCGATGTGTTGGTGGATGGGGCATTTGGTCTTGACCAGGCCCAGTTTAAAGAACTGATGACGAAATATGCGGGAGAGATTAGCGATCGCGTCGATGTGATCCTGTTTGCCCAGGGTTCCATGGCGTATTGCGAAGACTACATTCAGAAAAAATATGGAAAACCGGTATTGTCCAGCCCGCGCTTCGGCGCAGCGGCGCTAAAAGAGGCGCTGGTGAAAAAAGGTCTGATGCAGTAATTTGCACAGTGAAAACCTTTCTCGTTTCGGTTTGGGCGTGCGGGGCTACCGGATAGAGCTTGCGATAATTGGGTACAAAAGCAATAATAAGGTAATCCCTGAACGGATGTTGCTCCCTAAAACGGGGAAAGATTCTGGATAAAATCGCAAAGGAGCGAAAATAAAATAATGATAGAAAAATTGGGGAAGATCGTAAAATTTATTACGCGATTTTTTTCGCTGTGGATTATTTTGGGCGTAGTGGCTGCTTTTTATAACCCCGACACATTTAAACCCTTGTCCAAATATGTTCCCTACTGCATTATGGCCGTTATGCTGAGCATGGGCCTGACGGTGTCCTTAAATGATTTTAAGCTGGTGTTTTCACGGCCCAAAGATGTGTTTTGGGGCATTGTTCTGCGCTATATGATCATGCCGTTTATTGCGCTGGGATTAACCAAGGTTCTTGACTTGCCGCCGGCATTGGCCGCGGGGATTATCCTGGTCGGCTGCTGTCCCAGCGGCGTGGCCAGCAACGTCATGACTTTCCTGGCGAAAGGAGATACGGCGTTGTCCATTACGGTTTCGACGCTCAATACGCTGATCGCGCCGTTTATTACACCGTTTATGTTTGCTTTCCTGGTCGGTTCCATTGTTCCCGTCAACGCCAGCGCTATTTTGATGGACATCCTGAAAATCGTGCTGATTCCGGTGTGTCTGGGAGCGGTGATTCGGGGCGTTGCCTCTGATTTTGTCGATAAGATTATGCCGATCATTCCCATCGTATCCGTTATTGCTATTTTTGTTACAACCAGTTCAGGATTTGCGCTTAGCGCCGGTTCACTGGCCAACGTGGCTCTCGTCGCCTTTGTGGCCGTGGCGCTGCACAATATGCTGGGTCTGACCACCGGGTACTGGGCGGCCCGCGCCGTAGGCATGCCTCATTTCAAAGGCAAAGCGCTTAGTTTTGAAATCGGCATGGAAAATGGCGGGCTGGCGATGGCTCTGGCATTGGCTCACCTGGCGCCGCTGGCCTTCATCCCCGCCGCCATCTTCAACCTGGTTCATAATCTTACCGGCCCGATGCTGGCCAGCTATTGGCGGGAAAAGGAAGAGAAAAAAGAAGCCCTGGCCGCCGTGGCAGGAAAAAGCGTCGTACAGCCATAATACCGTTGCCATACACTCGGATTTAGATTGGAATACCAAGTTACGGAATAAAAGGGGTGACAACCATGGACAATATTACACTGCCCTTGGCAAAAAAACTGGGAACGTTTGCGGAAGATCTCGTCGCGAAAGAATACGGGGCGAAACCGTTTAGTGTGGCGGTTTGCGACAAAGATGGCTTTTTGGTTTTGTTCAATAAGCTGGACGGCGCCAAATTACTGACAATCAATCTGACTCCCAATAAAGCGTATACTGCGGCAATGATGGGGGTCAGCACGGCAGATTTCCTGCGGCGCCTGCAACAGGAGAATCTCAATATTTCCTATTTTGCTGATGAACGTTTTGTCGGGATGCCGGGCGGCGTGCCCATCTATAATGACAAGCAGCAACTTATCGGCGCCGTGGGTATCGGCGGACTGAAGGAAGACGGCGAAGTAGCCATGAAAGTGGCCGCCGCTGCGGCTAATTTATAAATATTGCTTGGGTTGAAGACAGTATTGTATCAACTGGTGCCGGATGATTGTTTTGGACCGACGTATGATGTTATACTGGAATAATAAATATCATCAGGGGGTCCAACATGGCAGCAGAAACGTACTTTAAGGAAATTGGCGGAAAATCTGTTGTAGAGCAGATTGTGGATAATGTAACCAATGCGATCATCAATGGAGAGTTGAAACCGGGTGATAAAATCCCGACGGAAAATGAACTCTGCGCTTCCATGGGAGTCGGACGGAATTCGGTTCGTGAAGCCATCAAGATCTTAGTGGCGTATGGTGTGCTCACGATTAAACGGGCAGAAGGAACGTTTGTCAGGCAGGACTATGACAACAAAATGCTGCTCCCCGTTTTATATGGGATTATTCTGCAGAAAGATTCTGCCAAGAAAATTGTGGAACTGCGCAAAGTCATTGACGTCGGGATACTTCAACTGGCGATCGAAAAAATGAATTTGGATTCCCTGCATAAAGTGGAACAGGCGATGCAGGCGCTCGAACAAAAAATCGCGGCCGCTCACGCGGAAGCCGAGGAGATTTTCGAAGCCGATACCGCCTTCCATATGGTGCTGGTGGATATCACGGAAAATCCGCTGTTGGAAGGGATTTGCTTCTATGTCGATCAGATCACCAAAAACTCCCGGTTGAAAGCGATTGAAAAATTTTTGGCGGATGATGCAACGGAGCAGTTTTTGCTGATGCACCGGGAAATGCTGCGGGTACTCAAGGAAAAAGACCGGTCGAAGATTAATGAAATAGTGGAAACCCATTATCAATATTGGGAAAAAGTGACCGGCTGATCGGGTGATAACCGTTGCCTGTGCAAATAACCAACTAAGGGGCATTAATCATGCTGGTTAATTTCAGGGAGATTCTCCGGGACGCTTACCGCAACAACTACGCGGTCGGCGCGTTCAACGGCTACAGTTACGAAACCTTTAAAGGAATTATTGCTGCAGGATCTGAGACGCACATGCCGGTTATTCTGGCGTTTGGCGCCAAATATCTGGGAAATATGTCGCTGGAAACGGCAGTGGCCCTGGCCGAACGGCTGGGAACGGAGGCCGGTACACCGGTTTGCCTGCACCTTGACCATTGTAGCAGTCTGGTTACGGTGTTCCGCGCCATCCGGGCCGGATTTGGCTCCGTGATGTATGACGGTTCGGCGCTGCCTTTGGAAGAAAATATAAAAAACACAAAAATAGTCTGCCAGATCGCCCATGCCTGTGAGGTGTCGGTGGAGGCGGAACTGGGCTGTCTGGCCGCCGGCGACCGTTCCCACGAAGGTTCGGCAGCCGATGTGGCAAGCTACACGGATCCGGAACTGGCGCAACGGTTTGTGGACGAAACCCAGGTGGATGCGCTGGCGGTTTCAATTGGAACCGTGCACGGACTGTACAAAGCGGCCCCCTGCATCCGCTTTGATATTCTGGAAAGTATTCATCAACTGCTGAAGGTCCCGCTGGTGCTGCATGGCGGCTCCGGGTTGTCGGAAGCGGATATCCGGGGCTGCCTGGCCCGGGGGATTGCCAAAGTAAATGTGAATACGGAAATTTCGGTGTATGCGGTGGACCGGACGAAGGAATTGCTGAAGGCGTCGCCGCTGCATTTTTCAGAGTTGTCGCTGCACCAGACTGACTATGTAAAGGACATTGCAAAAAAATACATGGCATTTTTTAACCGGCGGTGAACAAACCGCCGGTCCTGTTTAAACCCGGGTATCGAACGGATAGAGGAGGAGAAAAATGGATAAAGTAATGATTTCCGTCGCTCCGGTAGCGAGCACGGATAAAAACATAGTTCCGGCCCAAATCGCGGCCGATGTTTTGGATTGCTGGAAAGCCGGCGCTGCCATGGTGCATCTGCATGTTCGCGATGCGCAGGGTAATCTGACCACAGACATGGCGCTGCTGGAAGAAACGCTGCGACTGATCCGCCAGGACTCTGATATCATCATTGAAGTATCCACCGGCGGAGTGTCCAATCTTTCCATCAAGGAACGCTGTGTTCCTTTGTATTCCGACTTGGTGGAGGCCTGTTCCCTCAATGTCGGCTCTACCAATTTGGGCAAGGCGGTTTATTGCAATCCGCTGGAGGATGTGGAATATTGCATCCGCGAAATGCTGAAAATGAAAAAAACACCGGAAGTGGAAGTGTTCGAAATCGGCCATATTTTCGCGATGCAGGAATTTATGGCCCAATATAATTTTGTCGCACCGGTTCTGTTCAGCATTGTCCTGGGACATAAGGGAGAAGCACCGGCCACGCCGCAGGCTCTGGCGGCCATGATCCAGATGATTCCGGCGGGAACTCTCTGGGGGATCACGCAGGCCAACCGGCGCGATTTTTCCATTATCGCCGCCGCTCTGGGCATGGGGGCCAGCACGGTTCGCATTGGTTTTGAAGACAGTAACTATCTGGATGCCCACACGGTCGTCGGCAGCAATGTACCGCTGGTGGAAAAAACCGTGCGCCTGCTGAACGCTATGGATAAGGAAGCGATGAGCCCGGCACAAGCAAGAAAACATTTTAATATACTCGGAAAGTGAACAGGATATGGAAAAGATGAATCCGTTGAAACAGATCAGTGCAGCTGTATTGAATGCCTACCCGCCGGTCGATGAACAGTACGTTCAGACGTTGCTGGAGCAGGCGGTGGGCAACGATCCCCATAAAATCGTTGTCCTGGATGACGACCCGACCGGCACGCAGACGGTACATGATATTTCGGTGTACACGGACTGGTCGTACGAAAGCATCCGCCGCGGATTTTTGGAAGCAGGCAAAGTGTTTTACATTTTAACGAACTCACGCGGTTTTACCGGGGAACAAACCCGCAAAGCACACGCGGAAATTGGCGCCATGGTGACGAAGGTAGCGGTGGAGCTGCAGCGGGAATATCTGATTATCAGCCGCGGCGACTCGACGCTCCGGGGCCATTATCCGCAGGAAACCATGGTTTTGCGGGAGCAATGGGAACGTTGCACCGGGCAAAAGGTTGACGGTGAAATCCTTTGCCCTTATTTCAAAGCAGGGGGACGTTTTACCATCGATAACGTTCACTATGTGAAATATGACGATGTCCTTGTTCCGGCCGGCGAGACGGAATTTGCCCGGGACAAAACGTTCGGCTATCAGGCGTCCGATTTGACGGCGTATATTGAAGAAAAATCAAAGGGCCAGTACAAAAAAGAAGGCGTGCTGACGGTTTCACTGGACGAACTGCGGGCGCTCGAATTTGACGCGATTGTCGATAAGCTGATGCAGGTGAATAATTTCGGCAAAGTCGTCGTTAATGCCATCGATGCCTGTGATGTGAAAGTGTTTTGCGTCGCGCTGTACCGGGCGCTGGCCCGGGGAAAAAAATTCCTGTTCCGCACCGCCGCCGGATTTGTAAAAGAAATGGGCGCGATAACGGAGAAACCGTTGCTGCGCAGGCCAGAAATGATAAGTGATAGTACCGGCACCGGCGGCATCGTGGTGGTAGGTTCGCACACCCAAAAAACCACCAGCCAGGTAGAACAGCTGCAAATGCTCACCGGAATTCGGTTTATTGAGTTTGATTCGGATCTGGTTTTGGACGAGACTCGTTTTCAAACAGAGATTGACACGGTTGTAAAGCAGGAAGAAGAGCTGATCAGCCAGGGTATAACCGTGGCGGTTTACACGAAGCGGCGGCTGCTGTCGCTGGCGAACGATTCGAAAGAAGAAGCGCTGGCGCGTTCGGTGAAAATTTCCGAGGCGGTACAGTCACTGGTGGGACGATTGCGGGTGACGCCGGCCTTTGTGGTCGCCAAGGGCGGCATTACCTCCAGCGACATCGGCACCAAAGCGCTGCGGGTCAAAAGAGCCCAGGTTCTGGGCCAGATCCGGCCGGGTATCTCCGTGTGGCAAACCGGGGAAGAAAGCAAATTTCCCCGGATACCCTACGTTATTTTCCCGGGTAATGTCGGTGAAGCGGAAACCCTGAAAGAAGTCGTGGAAATATTGCTGAAAAAATAATAGAAACCGTCAAAGGCCCGTCACCTGAGAAAATCAGGCGATGGGCTTTTGGGGTTATTGACGGCCAATACAGCCGGTGCCCGGAACGTGGGTTACCACTCGGTGTGAACCTTCAGGCGGGCTTTTTGCTGGGCGGTGCCGATTTTAAATACCCGGTACAGGACATAGAGTGCGGCGTACCAAGCCGGCGCCACGTACAGCGCGACCAGATTATCGTGATCATAGCCCATGCCCAGCGTCACCGCCAGCATGAATACTCCCACGATATAATTGGCATAGGGATAAAAAGGCATGGGATATTTCAGATTGCCTACCTGGTCCGGGGTCAGATTTTTTCTCCATTTATATTGAATGTACATAATCAGCGACCAGGTCCACATACATCCCGTTGTTGTGATGGCGGACATGTAATAAAATACGCTATCGGGCGATACATAGTTCAGATACACACCAATCAGACAAACCGCGCCGGAAAACAGAATGCCGTTGGCCGGAACCTGGCTTGCGGAGAGCCTGCCCAGAAAAGCCGGAGCTTCGTTGCGGAGCGCCAGCCCATACAGCATCCGGCCGCAAACGTAGATGCAACTGTTTAGGCAGGAAGCGGCGGAAGAAAGAATAACCAGGTTAATAATGGAGGCGGAATAAGGGATCCCGGCTTTTTCAAAGATCATGACAAAGGGGCTGACACCTTTGGGCAAAGTGTCATAGGGAAAGATGGAAAGAATAGCCACCATGGAACCCACATAGAAGATCAGTACCCGCCAAAACACTTTATCGATGGCGGACTTTAGGGAGCGCTCCGGGTCCACCGCTTCGCCGGCGGTAATTCCGATGAGCTCGACCCCGGAATAGGCAAATACTACCATGACAAAAGCCATGGCGACACCGGTCCAGCCGAACGGCATAAAACCGCCATGGGTCCACAGGTTGGAAAAACCGATAGCGACGCCGTCGTTACCCAGTCCGAAAAAGATCATAGCGAAACCGACGATCAGCATGGCAACAATAGTAACAACCTTGATTAGGGCAAACCAAAATTCGACCTCACCGTAGTACTTTACGGCAATCAGGTTAATGGCCATGATGACCGCCAGGCAAATGAGTGCGGGAATCCACTGCTCAATGTTGGGAGACCAATATTTTATATACATGCTTACCGCCGAAATCTCGCACATTGCCAGGACAACCCACTGATACCAATAATTCCAGCCGGTGATAAAGGAAACCAACGGCCCGCAAAATACACGGGCATAACCAGCAAAGGACGACGACACCGGGTTTTCCACCGCGACTTCACCCAAAGCGCGCAACACAAAATACATGACAATGCCGCCCAGAGCATAGGCCAGCGTAAGGGCCGGACCGGCTAATTTGCTGGCCTGGGCCGAACCCATGAACAGGGCCACACCGATTACACCACCGATGGCAATCAATTGTATGTGCCGGTCCTTAAGATCTTTTTTTAGATTTTCCTTTTCCAGGTGCAGCGTTTTTTCGCTCATTTTAATCGCCTCCTCATCTTGTTATATAAAAAAAGCGCCGGTCGTCAGCCTCACGGCTGTCGACAAGCGCCTTTGCTTGCGGTGGAGGGGGTTGATGTTACCTGCTTTCGGCGGCGGCCCGCAGAATGCTTTGCTCAAGCACCGTGAGCCCACGGTCCAGTTGTTCATCCGAAACGACCAGCGGAATCAGGAGGCGGATGACATTGCTGAAAATACCGGCGCTGATCAGCATGACTCCCTGTTCCAGACAATATTTCACGACTTTGGCGGTCATCTCTTTGGCCGGTTCCCGGGATTGACGATCCTTGACCAGTTCTACGCCAATCATAGCGCCCAGGCCCCGGACATCGCCGATAGCCGGACAACGGTCCTGGAGGGACCGAAGGCGTGTCAGGGTAGTTGCGCCGATCAGGGCGGCGCGATCACAAAGGTTTTCCTCTTCAATGAGTTTGATGGTTTCCAGACCGGCCACGCAGGCCACCGGGTTGCCGCCGTAAGTGCCGCCGATATTGCCGGCATCTGGTGCGTCCATGTATTCTGCTTTGCCGGTCACCGCGCTGAGCGGCATGCCGGCGGCGATGGATTTTGCCGAAGTCATGAGATCGGGCGCTACGCCCCAATTTTCGATCGCAAACATTTTACCTGTGCGGCCAAACCCAGTCTGAACCTCATCGGCAATCAGCAAAATTCCTTTTTCCTGGCAGATTTTCTGCAGTCCGGGCAGAAATTCCGGCGGCGGTACGATAAAACCCCCTTCGCCCTGGATCGGTTCAATAATCATGGCGGCGATATGTTCGGCGTCAATTTCCGCCGTGAAGAAGCGTTCGAAGTTTTCTAGACAGTGCATACCGCAAGCGGGATAGGTTGAGCAATAATGACAGCGATAGCAGTAGGCGGAAGGAATTTTGTACACTTCCGGTGCCAACGGGCCAAAACCGTATTTGTAAGGCTTAACCTTGCTGGTCAGACTCATGGTCATGAAGGTGCGGCCATGAAATGCGGCCTCAAAAGCGATAATTCCGGTTCGTTTGGTGGCATGCCGGGCAATTTTTACGGCATTTTCCACCGCTTCGGCGCCGCTGTTGGCAAACATGGTCTTTTTTGGCTCGCGACCGGGTGTCAGGGCGTTCAACTTTTCTGCCAGCGCCACGTAAGGTTCGTACATGGCAATGGCAAAAAAGGAATGAAGCAGCTTGTCCGCCTGTTGCTTAATGGCCCGGACCACCGGTTCCGGGCAGTGTCCGACGTTCAAAACGCCCACGCCGGCGTAAAAGTCAAGAAATTCCCGGCCGTCGACATCGGTGATGATCGCCCCGCTGGCCTTTTCGACGAACACTCCGGTCGAGTTAGCAATTCCCCGGGGAACTGCGGCATTTTTCCTCTGTATCAAAGTCTGTGCCCGTTCTGATGTACTGCTCATGAATGTGCCCTCCCTAATGTCAGTAATGAAAAGGCGCCGCTGTATATCCGCAGGATACACATTCAGCGCCATTGCCAAATAATCATTCAGCTTTTGTTTATGATCAAATCATACTAAATGTCAGGGAACGCGTCTATGTGAGACGTTAACAAACTCTGGCGGCGGTATTTGTGAACTGTTTACAGTTCGGAGTCAAGCTGCCGGCCAATAAGGACTCCTAATTGCAAGGTCAGGCGATCATAAGGATCGTTAAAGCTTCTGCCGGAGATTTCCTCGGCTTTTTTTAGCCGGTAATCAAGGGTGTTGCGGTGTACAAACAGACGCCGGGCCGTTTTTACGGCATTGCCGTTTTCCTCGAAATAGACGAACAGCGTCGGTAAGAGTTCTGTTTGGTGTTTGGTATCATAAGCCGCCAGCGGTGCGATAACTTCCTGATAGTAATCAGATAGCTTATCCGGGGCGATCTCAAACAGCAGTTTATGGATACCCAACTCTTCATATACACAAATAGGCCGCGAAATTGCTTGCCGGGCGGTAAAACGCAGAACCTTGGCAGCCTGCAGGTAACTTTTCCGGGCGTGTTCCAAACGCTCAAAGCGGCTGCCCAAGGCGGCAGTGATCTTCAAACCGGGTATATGAACCGCCAAACGTTCCAGAATTTCTGTCAGCAGGCCGCAGTTTTGTCCCGTTCCCGCCACCGGATCCTCGTGAGGGATGAGCAGAATCATCTCATCGGCCCGCAGCATAGACAATGCTTTTTTGCCGCGTACGGTCAATGTATCCCGGACAATCTGTTCGAGACGCAGTTTCAGGGCAACCAGGTCTTTTTCGCTTCTGGCGGGTTGTCCCTGGACGAATTCGAGAAGCCGGGACGGGCTTAAAATGGCAATCTGATGGGGCAGCGTCAAATCATAACCGTAGTAGGCAGCGCGTTGAATGGTGGCTTCCTGGTCGAATTCGGTACGAAACAGCAGCTGTTCCAGAAAGTCACTGACGGAGCGTTCTTCAGTCTGCTTCATGATAATATGGCGACAGATGTCGCCAGTCACTTCTACCAGTTTGACCTCCCAGGGCAACTCAAACACAGGAAAGCCCGCCTGATCGGCCAGACTAATGACCTCAGACGGTATTTCCCGGATATACGGACCCACATTGACAATTATGCCGGCCAGCTTTTTTTTGATGATGCCGCGCACCATATCTTTAAGTTTGTGTATCTCACCGTTCAGGCCGATGCCGGTGATGATCAGCAGTTCGCCACCCTGGACCCAGGGGATTACATCCGGTAAGTCCAGAAAATGCACCCAGCGTATCCGGCGATCCAAACCGGATTGTCCGGCTACGAGGACCAGCTTCTGTAAAGAAGGTAAAGTGCCAAGTTCCCGGCAACTGGTCATTGCGGGCAGCCTCCTCGCCGTTGAAATCCGATAGCTGTTTTAAAATTTAAAGACAATCAATTTTTCCTCGGTCATTTCTTTTACGGCATACTGCGGCCCTTCGCGGCCAATACCGCTGTCTTTGATGCCGCCGTAGGGCATATTGTCAGTGCGGAAAGTTGCGCCGTCGTTGATGATAACGCCGCCGGTCTCTATTTTCAGGGCGCACAGCCGGGCGATATCCAATGAAGCGGTAAACACTCCGGCCTGCAAGCCGTATACTGAGTGATTAACCCATTCGATGGCCTCTTCAATGCTGTCATAAGGAATGATGGAGAAAATCGGGGCAAACGCTTCCTGCCAGACGATGCTCATGTCCGAACGGACATCGGTCAGAATCGTAGGGTCGAACCAGGCCCCCCGGCGCTTACCGCCGGCTAGTATTTTGGCTCCCTGGGCAACAGCTGCGGCAAGCCATTCCTCAGTGCGGACGGCCTCTGTTTCGCTGATCATTGGGCCAATGTCTGTAGCCGGGTCCAGAGGGTCGCCCATGACCAGGTTGCGGGTATAGGCCACGGCCTGGTCGCAAAATTCCCGGTACACCGAGCGATGGACATAGACCCGCTGACAGGAGATGCATACTTGTCCGGCGTTGGCGAAGGCGTATTTGGCGCACAGCCCGGCGGTGACGGCGATGTCGGCATCATGGTGAACGATATTTGCCGAGTTGGAACCCAACTCCAGCGAAACCCGGCGTAAGCCCGCATTTTTTCGCAGCGCTTTACCAACCTCCGGGCTGCCGGTAAAACTGTAAAAACCAATTCGTTTTTCTTCAGTCAGGAGTTTGCCAAGTTTGGATCCGGAGCCGGTCAGGAGATTGAGAAAACCTCCCGGCAGGCCGGCTTCGGCAAAAATTTCGCATAACAATACCGCCGATAGGGGAGTTGCCGTGGCCGGTTTATATATGACGGTATTTCCGGCTGCCAGTGCGGGACCGATTTTGTGGCAGGCCAGATTGAGAGGAAAATTAAATGGCGTGATAGCGCAAACAATGCCCACCGGTACCCGCAGGGTAAACGCCCAGCGTTCGCCACAGCCCGGGGCTCCGGCCAGCGGCACCATGTCGCCTGTCATCCGTTTGGCTTCCTCAGCGGAAAGTATCAGCGTCTGTTCGGCCCGGGATACCTCAGCCCGGGCTTCCTTTATCGGTTTTCCCACTTCCAGTGAAAGGGCTTCCGCCATTTTTGCCTGGTTTTGCCGGAGCAACTGACTGGCTTTGAGTAATATTTCGTAGCGTGCATAGGGTTCCAGTTTAATGCCCTTAAAAGCTTTTTCCGCAGCGTCCACCGCTTGTTTTACTTCAGTTTCGCCGGCGGCGGCAATGCGGCCGATTTCCTGACCGCTGGCTTTGTTGACCACACTAAGTGTTTCTTTGGCCATAGTCCAGTTTCCGTCAATAAACAAACCATATTCTTTCATCCTTCTGCCTCCAGTTTCCTGTGATTATTTTGATATCCGCTGCGTTGTATAGCAAAAAAGACCCAAATATAATGTAGGACAGGCACATTACATTTCAGTCCTCGTTGACCCGGTTTTGACTTTCGTATACCGATGTTGGCTTCAGAATAACAAACTTTTCCGAAGCCGTCAATGAAATAGCAT